>JBLHNG010000497.1:0-6631 GCA_047621685.1 Myxococcota bacterium
GCGGCCCTCCGGCGAGACAGGCGAAGATGGTCGCGGCGAGCGCGTAGGTGTCCCGGGAGCGGTCGGACTTCAGGATGAGCCGCAGGCGCAGCTCGGGCGCGGCGTACTCGGGGGTGATCGTGCCGGTGTTGGTCAGCGCCGGGCCGCCCTCGTGGATGCGCGCCGCACCGAGGTCCGCCAGGAGCACCGCACCGTCGGCATCCACCATCAGGTTGTTGGGCTTGATGTCCTTGTGCTCAACAGCGCTGTGCTGCTGGAGCAGGCTCAGCGCATCCGCCGCGCGAGCGAGGGCCAGCAGACGCACCTCCAGGGGCTTGCCATGCAGCCAGGCCCACAGGTTCTGGTCATACCAGGGCATCACCACGAAGTGCCGCCCGGTGGCGTCCTCCCCCTGATCGAGGAACGGAACCACCACCGCATCCAGCACCTTCGGCAGCTCCCCGCGCACCGCAAGCTCCCGATCCAGCCGGCGTCCAGGCGTCAGGACGCGCTTTATCGCCCGGACCTGCCCCCGCTCGTCTTCTGCCGGGAAGACCGCGCCATGACCACCGGTATCAACCGGGCGATCTTCTCGAAACGCATAGCGGATCCCGCTCTCGCCGGTGACCTTCACACCCCGCTCCTTCGTTGGCTGAATCCTACCGCGACTGCCAGGGCTGAGGTGCGGACGGAAGTCGGACAGCTTCACATCAGTCGCCATCGGGTGTCTGCCTTGTCAGCCCGCGCTCATCGGATCTATCCTGCCTCCATGAGCTTCCCCCATGTGCTGTTCCGCCTTCTGACAGAGCCTCACACCACCGAGGAGGTCATCGTTGTCCCGGCTGGCGGTCTCATCGGTCGCCTTCGCTCGGCGGCCCTGTGCATTCAGCGACCGCAGATATCCGAGGTACACGCTGTGATCAGCCTGCGAGGCCGGCACCTGGAGCTGATCGCGCTTCGGGGTGGAATCGGGCAGGGAAAGGGTGGGATGCGGTCCATCACCCTCAAGCCTGGGCAGCGCATCAAGTTGGCGGAGGGGGTGAAGCTGGAGGTGATCGACGTGGTTCTGCCGGAGGCGGTGCTCGGGCTACGCTGTGATGGATCCGATCCGGTCGAGCTGAACGGCCAACAGGCCAGCATCATCGTCGCCCCCTCCCCGCGAGTCACCATGCGGTTCGTGCCCGAGGCGCCCGCCCACCTGTGGAAGACCGGGCCGGAGTGGCTGCTCCAGGTCGGCATGGGCCCGACCCGAGCCGTCGAGCCCGGAGATCAGTGGTCTATCGGGCCGCACACCTTCACCGCTGTCCTCATCCCCCTCTCCGACATCGCCATCCCGCCGACCGCCCCGGGCACCCTCCACCCCCCGATGCACATGTTGATCCACTACGATCAGCTCACCATCACCCCGCAGGGCCGCGCGCAGCTCGTCATCGGCGGCAAGCCCGCCCGGATCGCCTATGAGCTGTGCCAGTTCCGGGACAACGGCTCCCCGCTGGTGCCCAAGTTGCTGCTCGCCGAGGAGATCTGGCGGGATGGCCCCTACAGCACATCGCTGACCGGCCTGTTCGAGCGCAGCCTCAAGGAGCTGCGTCGCAAGCTGAAGGCTGGCGGTCTCCGCGGGGACCTGATCCGCAGTAACAACAGCGGCAGCTATGAGCTGAACCTGTACCCGGGAGACACCCTGGACTCGACGCTATGAGGCATCATCGGTGCGGATGAGTGTCCGAAGCCGATCAATGTCGTCCATCTTCCAGTCTCGATCGAAGCTCCGAAGCGCATCCTCGGCACCCTTGACCGCCGTCTTCGCCTCCTGCAGCTTCTCCACCGCACGCGCCTTCCGGGGCATCACCTCAGCGCGATACCAGGCCTTCAGCGCATCCCGAATCGGCACCTGGAGCTGATACGCCGCGTAGTCCCGAATCCGCCCCTCGGTGCGGTTCAGCCGGCTCTCCACCCACCGCTCCAGCTCCATGCTGGTCGCCTTGAGCCCCTTCTCGGCCAGCTCCTCGATCTTCTTCTGCCGATCCCGCTGCACCACGAACCAGCCCACCGGCAGCATGAACAGCACCACCAGCCCCATCCACGCGCTGCCCCGCATGCTCGCCAGCCCGGCCAGACTCGCCACCATCAGCAGCGATGTCATCTGGGTGCGTACCGTGCGTCCGAGCTGGGAGAGGAACGAGCTGAGGGGATACTCCTCCCGCAGATCCGGCGGCGCGGGCGCCTCCCACCACGCCCGGGTCCCTGAGCTGGTCACGCTCCAGGGCACGATCAGCTCGGGCAGCGTCGGCGGCTCTACCGGCAGGTCAGCCTCCAGCACCGACCAGGCATCATGCACCGCCATCTGGAGGTCTCGGTAGACCTCCCGGAGCACATACTCGGTCCACGCCTGCTGCCCGCTGGTCAGGTCGGCCTGGATCTGCTGGATGCGCTGGGCATCGATCGTCACCACCACCCGGTCCTTCTCCACCTCCGCCTCAGCGATCATCAGATCCCGGAGGTGACGGTCCAGCTTGAAGCTGGTCAGGCTGCGGCGACCGTCCTTGAGCCGGGTGGCGAGGTTGCTGTTGCGGACCAGCCAGCTGTCCACGGACTTCACCGCCTCCGCCACCCGCCGGATCCCGTCGGACTCCCGATCAGCACGGCTCAGGGCATGGGCGGCCTGCTTCTTCCCCTCGGAGGTCTCAAATCCCTTCCGCCGCCCCTGGCGGTACAGCCGCTCGACCTCAGCGCGGACCTCCACAAGTGCCGCAGCCATCGCGTCATTGTCCCGGATGGTCGCGAGGCTGGCGGTGGCCTTCAGCTCCGGGCGCTTTCTGGTGATGTCCCGGGCGAGGGTGGCGATGGCCCGGTTCTGATCGGAGAGGGGCATGGCTCAGTAGTCTCCATCGATGCGATCAGCGAGGCCCGCCAGGATGCCCCCCACTGCGGGCACCTCGGAGACGATGGTCTGCACCACATCCTCCAGGGCGGACTTGAGCCGGGAGCCCCGCTCTCGGACCCGCTCGCCCTCGTCCTGGATGGAGACCCGGTGGCCGTCGAAGACCCCCTCCAGGCTGTCGCGGAACTCATCGAACCGATCGGAGAGCCGACCACGGAGCCGCTCACCGGTGTCCTCCAGGGCGCTGCGGAGGTCATCGCCGGTCTGGCGAATCTCCTCGCGGACATCACCGCGAAGCTCTCGGATCCGATCCATGGCGTCGCCCAGCTTCTCCTGAAGCTCCTCCCGGGCCTCGTCGCGGAGGGAGTCGATGCGCTCGGTGGCATCGGAGAGGGTCTCGCGCAGCTCCTCGCGCCCCTTCTCGGCCACTCCCTCGATGCGCTCGCGCAGGCTGTCGGCGCGCTCATCGAGCTGGCCGATGTGCTGCTCGGCGGTCTCGCGAAGCTCGCTGAGGCGCTGGGTGGAGAGGGCAGACAGCTCCTCCCGGGCGGCGGCCTGGAGCGCGCCGATGCTCTCGCTGGCCTCTTGGCGAAGCGCTGTCAGCGACTCCTCTCCGGTGGTGATCAGCCCCTGGATGCGGACCTCGGCCTCGACCAGCTCCTCGCGCAGCTCGATGAGGCGGGCCTGCTCTGCGGCGACCTCCTCCCTCACTGCGGTGATCTGGGCGAGGGCCTCCTCGGCGGCGGTCTGGATGCGGGTGACCTCGGTCTCGGCGGACAGGGCGCTGTCGGCGCGGAAGAGGTTGATCACCGCCTGGGCGATCTCGGGGATGTTGTCGGGCATGGGTTGTCTCCGGTTGGGGTGGTGTTGGGAGTGTGGCCGGCTGTGGGGTGGTGGGCTTCGGACAAATGTCGGACAGGACGGTGGGAGGATAGCGAAATTTCGTCCGCGCTAACGCGCGAAAGGCAGATCGGCTGCGAGCGTTGGTGGTCTCCGCCATGAACGCAGTCGTCGGCGGATGTGCTGCTTGCTGACGCTGGCAGCACGCCTTGACTGCTCCGTGGGGATGCTGACGTTTATTGGCAACTGGTAAAGGGGTAAGACTGCAAATTATAAGGATCTGACGAGCCGGAGGCCCAGGTTGCGGAGCGACCCGGCCGGCGTGAACCAGTTGCGATTGGCAACCCGGACGCCGGCCGGGAAGCTGAACCAGGAGCCGCCCCGGCTGACCCGGTTGGAGCCGGTGCTGGCACCGAGCGGATCAACGCTAACGTTTGCTGGATACTCATCGTAAAAGTCCCAGCACCACTCCCAGATCAGACCATGAACATCGTGGAGCCCCCAGGGGTTCGGAGACTTCTGACCGACACCGCGAGGCTCTGGAAGGACGTCATCGAAGTGCTTTTGAAACGCCTTCAAGTTCTTGAAGCGCTCCCAGCCAATCTCAAGCGGCTGCCTGCCCGTGTTTCCCAGGTACCAGCCGACCCGACTCAGATCGGCCTCCGAGTCCCCGGACCAGAACCGACCGGTGCTGCCCGCTCGGGCGGCGTACTCCCACTCCGCCTCGGTCGGCAGCCGAAACCCGCTGGCATTGCGAAGCCACTGAACCTCAGGCTTCTTGCCTTCCCCGATCCAGTACGCCTCATCAAGACCCTCTCGGCGACTCAAGGCATTGCAGAACACAACGGCATCGAACCAGGAAAGATGCACCACCGGTCGATCCGCACCGGCAACGCTGACTCCTCTGTAGGATTTCCCATCCGCCGGGTTGGCCCCCATGACCATCTCCCAGACCCGCTGGGTCACCGGCACCCGCCCCATCCAGAAGCCCCGGGTCAGCTCCACCTCGTGCTGGGTTTCATTGTCACGTCTCCCCTCCTCACCCTCCGGTGAGCCCATCATGAACGTCCCCGGTGGGATCCAGGCCATCGGATACTGCAGCGGCTCCGGAACCTCTCGCCGCAGCACAGAGGTCATCGAGGCCCAGAGCCCCCGGGGCTGCTGGAGGGTGACCACGTAGGGTCCCTGAGGACGGCGGAGCACCGGGGCCGCTGTGGCGATGATGTCCACCGAGGCCCCATCGGGTGCAGCGGGTCCCCCCTCCCTGGCCACCATCCGACGGAGGCGCTTCGCCATGAGGCGGCAGGGGGTCTGGATCCAGCGCGCATCCGGGCAGCGCTGGTCGGGGTGGGGCTGGAGGGCCTCAGCGAGCCAGTCCGCAAGCTCCTCTGCGAGATCTCGTGCGAGGCCACCCGGATAGCCGCTGCCTCCTCGAAGCTGCCGGCTGAGCGCATCCTCCAGAAGGTCGACATCCAACTCGCTGACCGGGGTGATCTCATCCAGCCGAACCAGCTCCTCCAGGGGGAGCGCAGCCAGCTCGACTGTCCGGGGGTCAGTGAGGCCATGCTGGAGGATGTACCCGTAGAGGCTCTGCCCCTTCGGGGTCAGCGGGGGTGTGGGCAGGGCGCTGCTGGCGGGGAGCACCCCACGGAAGCACTGTGCACCTTCGTCCCAGCCCACGGTCAGACACCAGAACACCGTCAGCGCGGTGGCGTAGACATCCCAGCTCGCATCGACCTGATCGGCCCTGCGGAGGATCTGATCGGGGGGCATGAAGCCCGGGGTGCCGTGGAAGGTCCAGGAGGCCAGCTCCTGCCCCTCCCGCTTCACCCCGCCGAAGTCGGACAGCTTGACCACCAGTCGTCCTTCCCGGTGACCGACCAGGAAATTGCTCGGCTTGATGTCCCGGTGTGCCACCCCTTCCCGAACGTTGCGGCCGGTGCGATGCAATCGGGTGACCGCTTCTGCAGCCAGGGCGAGGGCCTCAAGACGCTCGGGGAGGCTCCGGGCGCCCACCCACTGGGCGAGGGTCTGTGGGATCCACTCCAGCACCAGAAACCGATGCGATGCGGCCTCCCCACCCCGGCTCAACTTCACCATGCCATGATCGATGATCTTGACGAGGTGTGGGGCAAGATCAGGGTGGTCGGTGAGCAGGCGGGTCAGCTCTTGTCGCTCGCGATCCATCCAGGTGCCCGCCCGACCAGCCCCCTTGCTGACCTTCACCGCATGCTGTGCCTTCCCCCGCTTCGCTGTGGCCTTGTACACCCACGCCTGGCCACCCTCAGCAGCGGGGTGGTCCGGAGCGGTGTAGGTGTCGTTCTGGCCGATGAAGTGTTGCAGTGCTCCTCCCGGTGGGAGGATAGCAATGTCGGGTGAGTCCGGGATCGGACGAAAAGCGGACAGTACTCAGCTCAACCGACCACCAGCGTCCACATCACCCCCTCCACCCCGTTGCTCACCGTGATCCGCCCCCCCACGGTCAGCAGCAGATCCCGGCACAGCGTCAGCCCCATCCCTGACGCCTCCGGTCGGGTCGTAAAGTGCGGCTCAAACACCTGCTCCAGGCTCGTCTCCGGGATCTTCGGCCCGTTGTTCACCACCACAAACCCTGCCCGGTTCAGGTAGATCGACAGCACCCGCGCCCCTTCCTTCTGCCCCAGCCAGAAGATGCTGTTGTCCAGCAGGTTCGCCAGCACCTGCTGAACCACCACCACCGACAGCTCCACCTCTGGATCCACTCCCCGCAGCGGCTCCACGGTGATCCCGGCCTCATCCAGCCGATCCCCGAATGCCGCCAGCACCGGCGTCACAAACGCCGACAGCTTCTGCTTCACCGGTCGCTGCGCCCGCCGTCCGATCGCCAGCGGGTCCATCCGCCGCATCCGAAGTTCCATCTCCCCGATCAGCCGCACCGCGGTCTCCATGCGG
>JBLHNG010000498.1:0-6614 GCA_047621685.1 Myxococcota bacterium
AGGTCGCCATCAACCGCATGTACCCGGTGCTGGTCAATGCCCCGGGGCCGACCGCGTTGGTCGAGCAGGTCGGCCGCGACGTGCTCGGCGGGGTCTCTGATGAGATGCTGCCGATGCTCGGTGCGGAGGACTTCGCCTACTACCTCCAGCATCGCCCCGGCTGCTTCTTCTTCCTCGGCGGCGGCGAGCCCGGGCGCAGCAACGCCATCTGCCACGCCACGAACTACGACTACAACGACCACCTCATTGACATTGGGGTGCGGTTCTGGGTCCGGCTGATTGAGGCGCGCATGGGAGTGGTGTTGTTTTGATCGCTGGGCGGGTAGGCCAGGGGGAGCGGCCGCAAGGCGGGCACTCCTGGTGTCTGGCTGGGGGGTCACAGGGGGAGCGGTTACCGGAGAAAACCGAAGGTGAACGTAGGGAATGCAGACCCCTGGACTACCCACCTTGTGGCCCCCAGTCGGACACCCGCGCACTTACCGCACGTCGGCTGACTCAGCGAGCCGTCCTGATGACCTCAGAGCGCCGCACGCTCGCTCACTCCCAAATCACCTTCTTCCCTGCCGCATACCAGCCATCCAGCTTGCTGAGGTAGAGGTCCTCGATCTTGCTGCGCTTGATCTTCATCGTCGGAGTCAGCTGCCCACCTTCAATCGTCCAGCGGTCCTTCGCGACCACAATAAAGCCAAGCTTCTCATACGCCTCAACCTCCCCATTCACCTTGCCAAGCAGCGTCGTCAGCGCAGCATCAACCTCCGCCTTAAACGATGCATCCGACAGCCGGGGCAGCATGTCCTCAGCGATCTGAACGACGGCATGAGTCGTCGGGTAGCCGGAGCCACCGATCAGAGACAGCTCGATGTGGGGATCGATGTTGATGAGGTTCTCGATCGGCGCGGGGGCGATGTACTTGCCCTTGGAGGTCTTAAACAGCTCCTTGATCCGCCCGGTGATCCGCAGCCGGCCGTCGGAGTCGATCTCACCGCGGTCGCCGGTCTTGAGGTAGCCATCATCGGTGAACGCATCGGCGGTGCGCTCGGGATCCTTGTAGTAGCCGACCATGTTGCCGGGGCTCTTGATGAGGATCTCGCCCTCGGAGGAGAGCTTGCAGTCGACGTCGGGGTAGGCGTGGCCGATGTAGCCGGGGCGGCCCTGGCCTGGCCGGGTGATGTGGGAGTAGTTGAAGTTCTCGCTCATCCCGTACCCCTCCAGCAGCTCCAGCCCGAGGTTGCGGTACCAGGACAGCAGCTCGGCGGGGATCGGCGCGGAGCCGGAGCCGGCGAACCGCACGGAGTCGAGGCCGAGGTTGGTGAGGATCTTCTTCTTCACGATGCCCGACAGGATCGGGATCTTGAGGAACAGGTTCAGCTTCTTGGGCGGCATCTTGCTGAACACACCGAGCTGGAACTTCAGCCACAGACGAGGCACCGAGACGAACAAGGTCGGTCGGGCACGCCCGAGGTCAGCGACGAAGGTGGCCAGGCTCTCGGCGAAGAACACCCGGGAGCCGAGGTACAGCGAGTTGCACTCACTCAGCCAGCGATCCATGCCGTGAGCCAGGGGCAGGTAGGACAGCATCCGGTCGTCCTTGGTGCCGTTGAGCACTCCGACGAGGCCCTTGGTGGTCACCGAGATGGTGCGAAAGCTGTGGAGGACGCCCTTGGGCTGACCGGTGGAGCCGGAGGTATAGATGATGAGGGACTCGTCATCGGCGTCTCGGACCGGACGATCGCTGATCGGCTCGTTGCGACCGACGAGCTCATCCCAGGTGGTGTAGTCGGTCTTCGGGGCGTTGGGGAACGCGATGCGGGAGAGCCCCTCCGGCACGCCGTGGATCAGCTCGGCATCCCAGGTGTCCAGCTTGCCGACGAACAGCAGCTGCGCATCGGAGTGGTCGAGGATGTAGGCGACCGTCTCGCGGTTCAGGGTCGGGTAGAGGGCGACGGTGACGTGCCCGGCCATCCAGATCGCCAGCTCCGCCATGAAGAAGTGCGCGCAGTTCTTCGACAGCATCGCGATCTTCGACTGACGCGGCAGATCGAGGCTGCGGAGGTGAGCCGCCATGCGCTGAGCCTGCTCAAGGACCTGAGTGAAGGTGTAGTCAGTGACCTGCCCGCCGGAGTGCGGCTGGGTGAGGTAGATGTCGTTGGGTCGCTCGCTGCAGTGCTTATAGAACCGCTGCAGGAGGAGATCATCGTTGCTGAGCGTGGTGGTCATATTGGGCTCTCCTGGATCGCAGAACTGCCTAATATCACGGTCAAAGCGCTTGAACCTATGGGTTGTCGGAGATCATCTGCATCGACTCCGCAAGGATGTCGGGAAGCGGGGGGCCTTCGAGCCCATCCAGTTCCCTCAAAACCTCGATGGGAAGTGCACCTTCGGCAGCCACACCCGCTTCGATGAGCAGGGATCGGGCCTTGTAACGAAGCATCCGGGCGCTGGCGGGGTCGGTGATAATGGAGGCCCGACGGGACAGCAGCACCCCCATCACCATCATGCGACCCACGTCCGGTCCGTCGAGGTCAGAGAGCATCATCCGGAGGCTGGGCAGGGTGAGGGCCTCGGCATTGCTGGTGGACAGCCCGACGAGCTGCTTTCCGGCAGTGTCGAGGGCGTCGAGGGCCACTCCAGGACGCTCCTCATCGACCAGCCCTGCGATGCGGGCGAGGAAGATGGAGAGCTGTCGGATGAGGTCGAGGATGTAGTCCTGCTTGATCATGCCGGTGAACCTTCACACCAACGCATCAAGCGCAACCCTCACTTCTGAGCCGCCTCAAGCCGCGCCTGCAGTGCCGCCCCGAGGGTCTCGCCGAGCAGCCGGTGTCCCTGACCAGAGGGGTGAACATCGTCGGCCATCAGCGACGGATCGCCACCCAAAAACGGGCTCGCACCGTCCACCAGCAGCGCACCCTGCTCCTCGGCGATCTGCGCCATCATCGCCCGATACGCCGGGCGAGGGGCTTCGAGGGGCTGGCCGGTGAGGTCGCGGTCGGAGGGCAGGACGAGATAGACCGGCTCGGCCCCGCGCGCTCGGGCCATCTGCGCGAAGCGGGTGAGGTTGGCCTCATAAGCGCTCAGCGATACCCGACGTCCGCCGGCCAGGTCCCGCAGCTGCCACTCCACCACCGTCGGCTGCCAGCCGTGCATCATGCCGTACAGCAGCCGATAGGTCGCCAGGTTGTAGAGCAGGCGCTGACCAGTGGTGACCCGCTCGGGATACTTCATCGCATCGGGGATGCCACCGAACTGGCTGTCGCTCCAGAGGGTCGCCACCACCAGGAAGTCGTAGTCCACCTCCGCCAGCCGATGCTCCAGCAGCCGACGGGCCTGCTCGGAAGAGTAGCCGGGGATCCCGCCGTTGAACGCGGTGACGTTGCGGCGCAGCTTCCGGGAGAGGTACCGGGCGGCGGTGCTCGAGAAGACCGCTTCGTCACTGACCAGCACTCCAAACACTGTCGAGTCACCCAGGGTCAGCAGGCGAAGCTCGTCGTCGGCCTTGGGGGTAGGCTCCGGGTTGCGGGTGCCCAGGCGGTTGATCGTGGTGTCTCGAGGGACCCCGAACGGCTTGCCCTCCCCCGGCTTCGCGCTCCAGCCCAGCAGCTCGTCGGCCTGCATGTAGCTGTCCTGGGGGGTCTGCGGCATGGCCTGGTGAGGCATCGCCAGTCGGGCGGCGCCCTCGATGAGGAGCAGCACTGCACCGGACACTGCGAGGCTCAGGAGCAGCCGCTTTTGGATTGTCAGCGCCATGGTTGGGGATGATACCGCGACTTCTCTCAGCGATAGACCCGACCGGCCTGCACCCGGGTGAGGTTGTCGGGATCGTGACCGGTGAGGATCACCACGCCCGGGATCGCCTCTGACAGCGCCCTCAGCCGCCAGAGCGCCTCGCCGTTGGCTTCACCATCCACCTCGATCAGGCCGCGGGCCATCCGCCCCTTGAGCGCGGGCTGCGAGAGGTGCTCATCGACCCACGCAGCGTCTCCGGTCAGCAGGAACGAGCCGCCGGGCAGGTTGACCAGAAACGCGGTGTGACCGGGGGTGTGTCCGAAAGTCGGAAGCGCGATAAGTGAGCCGTCACCAAGCACATCGCTGTGTGCGTCAAACGAACCATACGCCCCGTCAGCGAACGTCAGCGGCTCGACTGCGCGCACCGACTGACCCGCTGCGGGGATCACCGCCCGGATCGGCCGACGCCGGCTGCCGAATTCCCACTCCGCCGCCGTGATCTGCACCATCGCGTCCGGGAAGTCCTCGATGGCTCCGGCGTGGTCGATGTGCATGTGGGTGACCAGGATGCGGTCAACGGACTCGGTGAGCTGTGCGATGAGGGGTGTGCCCATCACCAGCCCGGTCGTGCGAACCGTGGCCCGACCCGGAGCCTCATGCGGCGCATCCACCGTCCGCTGGCCAAAGCCCGGATCGATGACCACCACCCCGGCGGTCGGGTGATTCAGCACCACCGCGTAGCTGACGATCGGCACATCCGGTCCGCCCCCCTCCGCGAAGACCATGCGCGCGGGCAGGCTGCCGGTGCTGATCGGGAACACCTGGAGGCTCATCGCCGGCAAGGCACCACGATCGATGTCGACAGCAGCGCTGAGGACCGGCTCAGGCACAAGCCGCACGCAAGCCAGGAGCGCCAGCAGCATCAGGCGCGGACCTTGATGGTGGTGATCATGGTGCGCAGTGCATGGACCGCGCCCTCGGTGGTGGGGTGACGCACGATGGCGTAGCCCTCGCCCTCGTAGTGCTCGCTGCGAGGCTGTCCGACCCGGGGCAGGCGGCTGTTCACCACCCACTTCCCGACCGCAGCTTTCGCCGCCTCCACCCCCTCCACGTTCTTCACCACCCGCCCTGGTCCCTGTGCCCGGAAGAAGGCAACCCCCACCGCAGCCTTGCGCTCGGGGATGGAGAATTCCCCACGGATCATCAGCTTGACCCAGGCGTCCCACATGTCGACCCCATGGGCGAGGCCCATCATCGGCATCAGGTGGACCCCTGGAGGACGCGCGCCGACCTCCGAGATGACCGGGGAGCCGTCGGGGCGGATGAACCACTCCATGTGCGACAGCCCGGTCTCCATGCCGAGCGCCTTGAGCGCGCGGGCGTTGAGGGCGTCGAAGTTGGTGGCGTGGGGCGGGATGGTCTGCCGGGGGAGCAGCACGCAGTACTGCATCCACGGGGTCTCCAGCACCTTGAGCGGACCGGGCAGGTAGTACGAGGTGCTGCTCCAGACGACCTTGCCACCGATGGAGACCGACTCAAAGGTGTGCTCGCTCCCGGTGATGAACTCCTCCCCCTGGATCGGGCGCTCGGGGCTCGGGAGGAGGATGTTGAGGGCGGCGTACAGCTCCTCGGGGGTGGAGGCCCGCATGGTGTTCTTGCTGCCCATGCCAGCGATCGGCTTGAGCACGATCGGGTAGCCGACCGCCTCGACAAACGACAGCGCATCGGCACCGGAGCGGATGAGGCGCTGTCGGGCGACCGGGAGTCCTGCGGCCCGAAGCACCGCCTTCATCTGGTTCTTGTCCCGGAAGTTGCTGGCAGCCTTCGACCCCATGCCCGGGATCCCGACGGCGTCTCGGGCAGTGGCGAGGGCCTCCTGCATCTGCTCCAGGAAGCCGATGAGCCGGTCCACCCGTCCCCACTCGCCAGCGAACGCCCGACAGGCTTCGCTCAGGGCAGCCGGATCGAGGCAGTCGCTGACCCGGTAGTGTCCGCCCAGCGCCGCCCGCATCTTCGCCGGGAACCGCTCGATCGGCTCGTGGGTGATGACGCCAAGCCGGACGTCGGGCATCGCCATCATGCGCTCCAGGCAGGTGAGCGTGTTTCCAGCGAGGTAGGGCGCGACATAGACGACGTGGTGCATGGGAGTCTCCGGGCGGCGGGCTTATTGCGCCCCTCGGATCCGGTCCAGCACTGCCCGGGCCGTCGCAGAGAGCCCGTCGGGATCCATCGCGGCCTCCAGCCGCCGAGAGAGCACCGTCTGCTCAAAAGCCTCGGCTCGCCCCGCCTCATCGAGGTCATGCCACGCCGGAACATCCTTGATGCGTCCGTAGCCGTCCCGCTCTCGATATGCGGTGACGACCTGCTCGATGAGGAGATCGCGCTCGGTGCTCATGCCCCCTCCAGTGTGACGCCACGACGCCTCAGACACTCTGCCAGCGACTTCCGGGCGCGTCCGACGTTCTTGAGGAACGTGTTCAGCTTCATGCCCAGCACCTCCGCCAGCTCCCGATCCGGAGCCCGACCATCCAGCCGGGCAGACAGCGCCCGGGATGCCGGACCAGCCAGCTGCTCCCGACACGCCTGGATCGCCCGACGGAGCATCGGGTCGGGCATGCTCGGCTCCACACTGACCTCCAGATCCGCCGGCTCCACCGGCCAGACCCGGTTGCGACGGGTCTGGTCGATGGCGAGGTTTCGGGCGATTCGGGTGCCGAGCCGAAGCAGAGAGTTGGGCCGACCGTCCGACTTCACCCGCGGCGCGACCTGCCAGACCCGAAGCAGGGTCTCCTGGAGCACCGCCTCGGTGTCGACCGTCGCGGCGAACGAGGAGAGCGACCGCCGGATCGCAGGCTCGGCGTCAGCGAGCCAGACCGCGAAGGCTTCCG
>JBLHNG010000499.1:0-6583 GCA_047621685.1 Myxococcota bacterium
GGCAGACATCTGGTGTTCGGAGCTTGGCCTTGCTGCAGTGGGCGTCACCGATGACTTCTTCCTGCTCGGCGGCACCTCGCTGCGCATGACCGCGATCATGCTTCGGATCTGGAAGACCTTTCAGATCCGGCCGCGGCTCCGGGCCTTCTTCGACCACCCCACCCTCGGTGGCTTCGCAGCGCACATCGAGCAGCTCCGAGCCCGCCCGGGGCAGCTTGAGCCAGCCCGGGAGCAGCGCGCCGAGGCACGCTTTGAGTGGCTGGTTCAAGACGCCGATCTCGACGCCGCTGACACACCGCAGACGCCTCTCGCCACCGGGCTGCCCCGCCACATCTTCATGACCGGCGCCACCGGCTTTGTCGGCATCCACATCCTCAAGGAGCTGCTGGCCAACCCCGACACCACCGCGTACTGCCTGGTCCGCGGTGCAGACGAGCCGACCTGTCGCGCTCGCCTGATCGCCGCCTTTGGAACCTACAAGCTGGAGGCGGGCACGCTCGGGGAGCGGATCGTGGTGCTCCCCGGCAGCCTCGGGATGCCGCGGATGGGCATGAGCGAGGAAACCTACGACCGCCTCGGCCAGACCATCGACACCATCTACCACGGCGCCGCACAGGTCAATTTCATCTACCCCTACAACGCCTTGAAGGCAGTCAATGTCGAAGGAACCCGCGCGGTCGTTCGGTTCGCCTTTCACAAGCAGCGCAAGGCCGTGCACTACGTCTCCACCGCCGCCATCTGGCCGATGGGTGGGCACCGACGCTACACCGCGACCGACTCCATCGACCACAACATCGATCTGAACATGGGCTACGACGAGAGCAAGTGGGTCGCAGAGAAGATGCTGGCTGTCGCTGCGGACCGGGGCCTGCCGGTCAGCATCTACCGCCCTGGAGAGGTCGCTGGACACAGCGAGACCGGGCAGTCAGAGGAAGGCCACTTCCTGTTCGCCATGTTCAAGGGCTGCCTCCAGATCGGGGCCTTTCCCGGCCTCACCAATCTCCTGGACCTCAGCCCTGTCGACTATGTCGCGGAGTCTATCGCCTACCTCATGCTCAACGAGCCTCCAGGGCAGACCTTCCACACCACCAACCCCACCCCGATGACCATCCCCGAGCTGTACAGCTGGATGCGCCACATCGGCTACGACTTCGAGGTGCTCCCGTTTGAGGACTGGAAGCGTCTGCTGCTGTCTCAGACCGATCTGCGCAGCAACGCGCTGTACCCCTATGCCAGCCTCATCGGGGAGTTTGAAGCACAGAACATGGAGCTGCCTGAGTATGACTGCAGTCGCACCCTCTCCGCCCTCAGTGACACCGACATCACCTGTGCAGCAGTGGCTCCACCGCTGCTGAATCGATACATCGACTACCTGATCTCCATTGGTTTCCTCAATCCGCGTTGAGCCCATCATGCTCCTGCTCCTGCTGACATCCTGCGACCAACCGACGGACCTCGGCACGGTCCCCCTGGCACCGGATCAGGAGGACCGTGGGGCAGACGGGACCTGGTTCACCCCCAACACCCAGTCGTTCCTGCGCGGACACCACTGGCTGGACGGGGTGGCTCAAGTGACCGTGCAGTCTGATGCCGGTCGTGGGCGGTTTGTGCTCGCCAGCGGTGACGATCACCTCACCCTGGAGAACGTCGAGCTGGAGCAGCTGGTGCCCCGGCTGCACTACCCCCCCGCCTCACCGCCCGATGCCTTCGATGCGATGAACCTCATGCTCGCCGAGTACTCCCGCAACGGTCTCACCCTGCCCTTCGGCGAGCCCGGCGACACCGCCCCGCACTTTCAGACCTCCCTGAACACTGAGGTCCCCTGGTCGCTCAGCGATGCCTTCCAGTTCGAGCCCGCCCCCCGGGTGCGTCCGCTGCGGGTGGGGATCGTCAACAACTGCCTCGCCCCGGGCCTCTGGGAGCTGACGGCTTCAGACCGGGCTGGCGAGCTTCACCACTCCTGGTTCAGCTTCCCCGACGCAGCCTACGCAGCACTCATCGCAGAGACCAATGGAGTCTCCGAGGACTTCGCCGAGGCGGCGGTTGTGTGGCGGACTGAGGCTGTCGCTGCGGACCTCTCTCGACTGCGGACGGTCACAGCGGACCTCGGCACCGTGTCCGCACGGCTCGCTCCAGACGGCGAGATCGGGTTCTCTTCTCAGTCCTCCCGCCGAAAGCTCTCCCAGGCCTTTGTCCAGGTCGGCGATGTTGAGCCCCGGCGCCCCACCACTCGGCAGGAGCTGGTCACAGAGCTGGTTCAGCTGGTCGACTTCGTCCCGCCGGGGAAGTACGCCAGGGAGCAGAGGCGGACCTTCGACCTCACCTTCCTCGGCTCTCCGCAGGGCGCCGTCGTGCGCACGGTCACCCCGAGGACCGGCTACCGCTGGCAGACCGAGCAGGACCACACAGCGCGGACCACCATCGAGATCGAGCTGGACCTGACCACCCACCGCATCGTGATGGGCAACCTCCCCCTCGACCTGCTCGTGCCTCAGGAGGAATTCGCCATCCACGGCTTCGGGGTCGGGGTGCTGGCGGCCTCCACTCCCGCCGAGCGACGCCTGCTGCTGCTGTCGCAGGGGCCAGCCCCCAGCTTCGCCTACCTGCTCGATGAGACTGGCGAGCAGGTGCTCAACTCCCACGACCGGGGCATTGAGCAGATCTTCATCCGCGCCTACGTCCGGGACAGCACCCCCTACTGGGAGGTCACCGTGACTTCCTTTGAGCGCATCGTGGACCTGGTGCGGTTCCACATCGAGATGCCGGCAGAGCTGCATCAAGCAGCCCGAGACGCTGCCGGACAGTACGTCTCACCAGTGTACTTCACCTATCAAGACGACAACCTCCGCTGAAGACCAGGAGAACAAGCATGCGACGGTGGCTGATCCGTGGGCTGATACTGGGCGGAATACTCTGGGCTGGCAACGCCCTGTTCTGCTACGCCATCGGCCGCTTCGCTCACGAGCGGCAGCTTGCCTTTGACGGCACCTCAATGGAAGAGGTGCAGTCCGCCGCTACAGACTGGATGGCACGCGCCGCGGAGGATCCAAGCTTCGATGTGCTGCCCAAAGCACGATCGTTTGAGGAAGTCTTCGTGCTCGACGAAGACGCCCACTCCTGGTCCAACATGTCCAGCCTGTTTGGTGGCGCCGGGGCCACCATCTTCGACGCCAACGGCGACGGCCGGCTCGACCTCTACCTCACCCACGATGGCCAGAACTGGACCCGTCCCACCGACGAAGACGCCGTCCTGCTCGACGCCCCGCGCTACACCGCCAACGGCCTGTACCTCAACCAGGGCAACGGCCCCGATGGCACGCCGATCTTCGCCCAGGTCAGCGCGCTGGTCGAGGCCAACGGCACCAACGTCGCCGCAGAGCTGCTGGTCGAGGACTACCTGGAGCCCCGCCAGACCGCGACAGACAGCACCGATCGCTGGGGCCGACAGTCCAACCTCTCCCTCGCCGCCGATCTCAACGGCGACGGGCGTCCCGATCTGCTCGTCGGAAACCAGCCGCCGGGCATGCCCTGGTCCCACCCCGACACCCAGCGTGTGCTGTCTCGGTTTGTCGACCCCATCGGACGACAGGCGCGGCAGTCCAAGCAGCCCCTCGTTGCCCTCGGCATGCACCTCGTGCCCTACAGCCCCCGACAGAGCATCAACGACATCCGGACCTCCAGCCGAGGCGAGGAGCCGGAGGGCGCCAATTCCCTCTACATCAACCTCGGCGACACCGACGGTGACGGCATCCCAGAGTGGCAGGACGTCAGTCGGGCAGTGGGCATTGAGGGCATACGCCCGACCTACGGCCTCTCCGCCCTGGACTTCGACCTCGACGGCGACCTCGATGTCTTCGTCGCCAACTCCCACGACCTCGACTTCTGGCCGGGTGGCTCGAACCGCTGGGCGGGCGGCATCAACACCCTCTACGTCAACCAGCTCGCTGAGACCGGCGAGTTCCGATTCATCGAGCAGGGCGAGGCGCTGGGCATCACCGGCGAGCAGGGAGACGACCAGCGTCCCTACCTCACCCGTCTCGGCAAGATCCCCGGCCTGCCCATCGAGTACTCCATCGCTGCGTTCTACATGGAGGAGTACAAGCCCGAGCTGCTGGAGATGGATGGCGGCGCTGCAGAAGACGCCGGGATCTCCTGGGCAACAGTGGTGCAGGACTACGACCTCGACGGCTGGCCAGACATCTGGGTCGCCAACGACCTGGGCTTCCTCAAGCTGTACCGCAACATCGAGGGGCAGCGCTTTGAGGCGGTCGACCACGCCCGGTCTGAGACCACCGGCTCGTGGATGAGCTTCGCGATGGCCGACTTCAACGGCGACCTCCAGGAAGACGTCATCATCGGAAATGCCGGCGGCGGTGCGTACAACCACGCCTTCATTGCACCGAGCTGGTACGACATGGAGGATCCGGTCATCGCCGACTCCCTGGCGTTTCGAACCCTGGTCATCTCCGGCAACGACTTTACCCATGGCATCATCGACGGCGCGCAGATCAACCGCGAGCTGCCCAACCGGATCCGGCACTCCTCGGTGCTGCCACCAGAGACCGCCCTGGCCGACAACATTCGACCCGAGAACATCCCCAAGGCCTCGTTTATCGAGGACTACACCCCGTTTGACCCCACCTCGCTGGACCCTTACGAATTCGCCTGGGGCATGACTCCGATCGACATCCAGAACGATGGCCGAATGGACATGTACACCCACGGCTGCCTGTGGAACCGTGGCGGCGGGGTGATGGCCGTCATCGGGACCAGCCCCGGGCGCCTCCTGGTCAACGCAACCCCTCCCGGCGGCGAGCTGCGCTTCGTCGACCTCACCGCCGAGCACCACCTGTTCAGCATCCTGGAGCTTGAGTACGACCGCCTGGAAGATGAAGGGTACGTCTACCGAAAGGCCCCCCAGCAGAACTGGAAGAAGCGGGACTGGGTGTACAGCTACGACCGCAGTGTGTGGACCGCGCAGGGCGTGGGCATCCAGGAGCGGGTGACCAACAACGACCTGCTCCAGACCGCCGAGTTCGGCAAGGCGACGGTCGCTGCAGACCTCAACGGCGACGGCTTCCAGGACCTGCTGCTGACCAGCATGGGCGGCTACGACAGCCGCTCCAGCACCAACGCCAACCTCAAGGTCATGATCGACGGTCAGCCCCAGGTGCTCCCGCCGCCCGACAACAACTACCCCACCCTCACCAACTTCGAGCCCGGCCTCACCCGCACGTTCCTCAATCCGTACACCGACGGCGGCTTCGTCGAGATTGAGCTCATCGGTGAGGGATACAACCGCGACGCGATTGGTGCCCGGGTGGTGGTCAACGACACCCTCATGCGAGTCCGTCGTGCGGGCGATGGCGGCTTCATCGGCAACACCCTCACCCCGCTGCACGTCGGCCTCGGTGATGAAGCGGTGGAGACCATCACTGTGACCTGGCCGGATCGGGAGCAGAGCACGACCCTCCTCAAGGTCGATCAGCTCCGCAACGGCCGCATCATCATCAGTCAGGCAGAAGGGCTCATCGACTGGATCCCCCGATGATCTTCATCCCCAACGCTGCCAACGTCCGCTACACCTATGGGCGGCTGGTGCAGATCCTCCATGGCCTGCCCCTGGCAGAGATCGAGCCGGGCCGACACACCCATGCCCCCAAAGACCCTGAGACCTTCAGCAGGCTTGAGCGGGTCTCAAAGGTTGCCCTGCTGGCATACAACCAGGCGATCGGGGACTGCCATCCCAGCGACCTGAAGCTCGTCCTCGACTTCATCGAGCCTGATCTGCGCGGGTTTGCATACGAAGGGGCCGGACTGGGGCTGATGATCCTCGACGTCTGCACCCCGTGGGGCGGCAGCCGCACCTTCGAGTTCCTCGAACAGAGCGGCGCCCGCCCTGAGCTGGTCTACATCGGGGCCGGTCAGGCGCTCGCCGCCTTCTTTCGCCCCCTCGCGCCGGTCCTGTCCCGGATCGAGCCGTCGCACCGCTGCTTCTTGATCGACGGATACGGCTTCCGCAACGCCTTCTTCTTTCCGGGGCGAACGCTGGAGAAGCAGATCGTGCCCGGCGCTATCTCAGCGGAGATGCTGCCGGACTTTGATGTCGGCGTGGGCCGGGCGCTGTGGTTCCTCAAGGGCACCCGCGCCGACGACATCGCACAGACCATCGCAGCAATGCCAGCGACCCGCCAACGCGGCCTGTGGGCCGGAGTGGGATTCGCGGCAACGTATGCCGGTGGCGTGAAGGGCAGCATCCTGTCGCACCTCCGTGAAATCGGCGATCCCGACGGGCTGGCGCTGGGGTGCATCGCTGCGGCACTGCTGCGGCAGGACTGGGGGAATTCCACCCACCGGGATGCCCTGGCCTGTTCGGTGTTCTGTTTGGTAGCACCGGAGGAGCTGGTCGCGCTTCGGGGAGAAGAGTCGGCGGAGGATGTCTGGGTGCAGCGGGCGCGAATCCTGGCGGCGACTCGCGAGTAGCCTCCCTCAAAGCACCCGCGACCAGAGCACTGGAGTTGCCCCGATTTTGCTGACGAAGCAGCCCCCCTCAACGGCCTGCCCTCATCAGCGATAAACTCGC
>JBLHNG010000500.1:0-6579 GCA_047621685.1 Myxococcota bacterium
AGGCCGCCTACGCCTTCGAGCACTCCTCCGTCGAGCGGCTGCTGACCCTGTTCAACACCTGCGAAGCAGAGTGTCTGGAGACCACTGCGGCTGGCCTCGCCCTGCCGGCGTACGACTACTGCATGAAGTGCTCCCACATCTTCAACCTCCTCGATGCCCGGGGCGCAATCAGCGTCACCGAGCGTGCCCGTTACATCGGCCGGATCCGCAAGCTGGCCCTGAGCTGCGCTGAGGTCTTTGTCGCCCAGGAGGTGAAGTGATGTCGTCATCTACCGCTGAGCTGTTCATTGAGATTCGCTGCGAGGAGCTTCCCGCACGCATGATCGCCGGGGCCGAGCGTGCCCTGGCTGCAGGCGTGGTCAAGCTGCTCAAGGGCATCAAGCATGGTGCCGTGACCACCTGGAGCACCCCTCGTCGCCTCGCGGTCGCAGTCGCCGATGTCGCCGAGGGTCGCCCGGTCGAGGAGAAGCTGGTCACCGGACCACCAGAGCGCTCCGCCTTCCGCGATGGTGTGCCGACCAAGACCGCCATCGGGTTCGCCCGGGGCCGCGGGGTTGCCGTCGAGGCTCTCGAGATCGTCGAATCCGCCCGGGGTCCGGTGGTCGCTGCCCGCGTCCAGACCGGCGGCGAGAAGACCGCCGACCTCATCGCCGCAGGGCTGGAGGGCGCGGTGCTGTCGATGTCCTTCCCCCGCCCGATGCGCTGGGGAACCGGCACCGTTCGCTGGGCCCGTCCGCTTCATGGGGTCATCGCCCTGCTCGGTGGGGTGCGCATCCCGCTGACCGTCGCTGGTATCGAGAGCGGAAACGAGACCCTCGGACACCGCCTCACCCGCGGTCCCATCACGGTCACCGGCTCCACAGACTGGCTCACCAGCCTGCGTGCTCACAACGTCGAGCCCGACTCCGTCGCCCGTCGCGCAGACATCGAGGCGCAGCTTCGCAAGGCCGCTGAGGCACTCTCCGGCGAGATCCGGGACTGGGACCTCGTCGATGAGGTGGTCAACCTCGTGGAGTGGCCCATCGTGGTCACCGCCAGCTTCGGCGAAGAGCTCCTCCACCTCCCCCCTCACCTGCTCGTCGAGTCGATGAAGGTCCACCAGCGCGTCTTCCCGATCTACATCGACGGCGCGCTCGACCACCACTTCCTCGTCGTCTCCAACCAGCCCTACGCCATCCAGCCCGAGTCCGCTGCGACCATCTCCGAGGGCAACCAGCGGGTGCTCACCGCTCGGTTCTACGACGCGAAGTTCTTCTACGCCGAGGACCGCAAGAAGACCCTGGGGGACTTCCGGGGCCGCCTTGAGGGCATGCAGTGGATCCGCAAGGGCGGCACCATGGCCGAGAAGGCCGACCGCATCGCGGCACTCGCGGCAAAGCTCGCCCCGCTGCTCGGTGCAGATGCGGGTGCAGCTGAGCGCGCTGGTCTGCTGTGCAAGTACGACCTCGGCACCCAGATGGTCAGCGAGTTTCCCAAGCTCCAGGGCCACGTCGGGAACCTGCTGGCTGGGTTTGACGGCGAAGAGCCAGCCGTCGCGACCGCCATCGAGGAGCACTACTTCCCCCGCTACCAGGGCGACAGCCTCCCCAGCAGCGCCCTGAGCCGCACCGTGGCCATCGCCGACCGCCTCGACAGCCTCGCAGGCTGCTTCGGGCTGGGGCTCAAGCCGAAGGGCAGCGCGGATCCCCTCGGACTGCGTCGGGCCACCATCGGCATGCTCCAGATCCTGCTCAGCGCCCGGGTCGGTCTCTCCATCTCAGACCTCCTCGCGCTCACAGACCTCAACGACGCCCAGAATACCGACCTCACCGGCTTCCTGACCGCGCGTCTGCGGGGAATCTTCCTCGATCTCTACAGCACCAACCCCGCTGGGACCGAGCTGGTCAACGCGGTCATGGCGACCGGAGACGACTCCCCTGTCGCACTGGCTGCCCGCCTCGAAGCAATGGCCGAGGTCTCCGCCACCCCGGAGTTCGGTCCGCTCAAGACCACGTTCAAGCGGGTCATGGGCCTCATCAAGGGCCACGCCAGCGCCAACTACGACCCCGCCGCGATGACCGAGGACGCCGAGACCGCACTGCACCGTGCGCTGGATGGGGTCAAGCAGACCGCTCGCGAGCACGCTGCGCAGCAGAACTACTCCGCCGCCCTCGCTGCGCTCTCCAGCCTCAAGCCGGCGGTCGACCGCCTGTTTGATGATGTCCTGGTCATCCACGGCGACCTCGCCGTTCGAAACAACCGCCTCTCTCTGCTCCGATCCATCGGGGACGAGTTCCGCCAGATCGCCGACTTCAGCCAGCTCTCCGTTGAGTAAAGGGCCACTGTCATGACGAAATACGTCTACTTCTTCGGTGAGGGTCGCGCTGATGGCGAGGCCGCCATGAAGCCGCTGCTCGGCGGCAAGGGCGCCGGGCTCGCTGAGATGACCAATCTCGGCCTGCCGGTCCCCCCCGGCTTCACCATCACCACCGAGGCCTGCCGGCACTTCTTCGGCGAAGACGGCTCCTGGCCTGAGACCATGCTCGATGAGATCAGCGTGGCGCTGGCCGAGGTGGAGCGCATCACCGGCAAGGGCTTCGGCAGCACCGACAACCCGCTGCTGTTCTCGGTGCGCTCCGGCGCAGCGATCTCGATGCCCGGCATGATGGACACCGTGCTGAACCTCGGCCTCAACGATCAGACGGTCGAAGCCCTCGCCGCCCGCAGCGGCAATCCCCGGTTCGCCTGGGACAGCTACCGCCGCTTCCTCACGATGTTCGGCGATGTCGTGCTCGGCATCCACTACACCCGGTTCGCCCGGGTCTCCGATCAGCTCCGGGGCGGTCGGGAAGAGTCGGACCTGTCCGTCGAGGAGCTCAAGGCCCTCGTCGCAGCACTCAAGGGTGTCATCACCGAGAACCACGGCAGCTTCCCCGCCGATCCCCAGGATCAGCTCCGGCTGGCGATCAACGCCGTGTTCAAGAGCTTCAACACCCCCCGCGCCCGCTACTACCGCAAGAGCCAGGGGCTCTCCGATGCGATGGGCACCGGGGTCAATGTCCAGGCCATGGTGTTTGGCAACATGGGCGAGCGCAGCGCCACCGGGGTCTGCTTCACCCGGGATCCCAAGTCCGGCGAGAAGGTGTTCTTCGGTGAGTGGCTGCCCAACGCCCAGGGCGAGGACGTCGTCGCCGGCACTCACACCCCCCTGCCGATCCACCCCGAGCAGCCCGGCGCTGGAGATCGGCTCACCCTCTCCGCGTCGATGCCCGTCGTCTACGAGCAGCTGTTCACCCTCCAGGCACAGCTGGAGATCCACTACCGGGACATGCAGGACATCGAGTTCACCATCGAGGATGGCACGCTCTACCTGCTCCAGACCCGCACCGGAAAGCGCACCCCTGGCGCATCCGTCCAGATGGCGGTTGACATGGTCCATGAGGGCCTCATCGACCGCCCCACCGCTCTGAGCCGGATCGATCCGGAGAGCCTGGAGCTGGTGCTGCGCCCGGTCCTCGACCCCAACGCCACCCGCAAGGTCATCGCCCGGGGCCTCGATGCCTCACCCGGTGCGGCCTGTGGGCGGGTGGTCTTTGACTCCGAAGAGGCCCAGGAGCTGTCGGAGCGTGGCGAGCCGGTGGTCCTGGTTCGCAACGAGACCAGCCCCGAGGACATCCAGGGCATGACCGTCTCTCAAGGCATCCTCACTGCCCGGGGCGGACAAACCAGCCACGCCGCGGTGGTCGCTCGCGGCATGGGCAAGCCCTGCGTCGTCGGCTGCACCGAGATCGTGGTCGACTACGGCCGGCAGCTGTTCTACGCCGGAGACACCGTCATCCACCGCCTCGACTGGATCACCATCGACGGCGGCAGCGGCGATGTGATGGAGGGGAAGGTCCCCACCCTCGCCCCGCCCACCGACTCCGGCGCGATGGCTGAGCTGCTGACCTGGGCTGACGATCTGGCTCGCCTCAGCGTCCGTGCAAACGCCGACAACGGCCCCGACGCCGCCCGCTCTCGCGCTCTGGGTGCCCAGGGCATCGGGCTGTGCCGCACCGAGCACATGTTCTTCCAGCCCGACGCCCTCAAGGCGATGCGCCAGATGATCCTCGCCCGAGACGAGCACTCCCGAGCGCGCGCCCTCTCCAAGGTCCTGCCCATCCAGCGCGAGGAGTTCAAGTCGATCTTCCGCGAGATGGCTGGCCTGCCGGTCACCATCCGCCTGCTCGATCCGCCGCTGCACGAGTTCCTGCCCCAGCGTGCCGAGGACATCGCGGAGCTGGCCGAGGAGCTGGGGGTTCGCACCGAGGTCCTCCACGAGCGCCTCAACCAGCTGCACGAGTCCAACCCGATGATGGGCCACCGTGGCTGCCGCATCGGGGTGACCACACCCGAGATCTACCGCACCCAGACCCGGGCGATCTTCGAGGCCGCCTGTGAGCTGGACCGGGAAGGCATCGAGGTCATCCCCGAGGTCATGATCCCCCTCGTGGCCCTGGAGCGGGAGCTTGAGATCTGCCGCAAGCATGTTGTTGAGGTCGCCGAGGAGGTCCTCGCCCAGGCCGGCAGCAGCCTGCGCTACAAGGTCGGCACCATGATCGAGCTGCCCCGGGCTGCGCTGATGGCCAAAAACATCGCCCGTCACGCAGACTTCTTCAGCTTCGGCACCAACGACCTCACCCAGATGACCTACGGCTTCTCCCGAGACGACATGGGCAAGTTCCTGCCATCCTACATGGCCGCTGGTGTGGTCAATGACTCCCCGCTGACCCGATTTGATATCGAGGGCGTGGGACAGCTGGTGAAGATCGGCACCGAGCGCGGCCGACACGCAAACGCCCGACTCAAGGTCGGAATCTGCGGCGAACATGGTGGCGATCCGGCGGGTGTTGGATTCTTCCACAAGGTCGGTCTTGACTACGTCAGCTGCTCGCCCTTCCGGGTCCCGGTTGCCCGTCTTGCCGCCGCACATGCTGCACTGGGACTGCTGTAGCCGCCTGAGGGGTTGTCACCCGGTCATGCTCACCCTGCTCCTGACCGCCTGCATCCCCGCAGGCACCTACGCCCTCCAGGCGCTTCCCGATGCGGAGGCGCCCGCGGACTTTCTGGTCGCATCAGGCGAAGCCGCTGTGCTCTACGAGCCCACCCGCGGCTGGGACCTCTCCGTCGCAGTCACCATCCGAAACGACGGGCAGGGCAGCCCCCGGGTCGACCTGGTCAACAGCCACATCCGGGTCAACGGGTTCGCCTGGGCGCCCTGTCGCTACCCGGCAGACGTCAACCAGGATCTGTTCTTCCTCACCCTCTCTCCCGGTGAGTCGGTCACCCGCACACTGATCTGTGAGGATGTCCCGCAGCCCTCGACGGGTCTTGAGCTTCGCTTCGGGGCCACCAACGCCGGCGGGCGCGGGGTCGTCGAGCTGTCGTTTGGCGGGGTCGATCCTTGAAATTACCCCATCTCCACGCTACCTTCCGCGCCGCGGTTCGCGCTGTCGCGCGGCGTTCTTCTCCACCAGCTACCTCCGAGACACTGTGCTGCTGCTGACCCTGCTGACCGGCTGCATCCGTGATGCCCCCCTGCCCGACCTCGGCGACTGCGCCGTGACTCCGGACGGGATCTACGAGTATGGCCAGATCGGCATCGGGACCTGCATCGCCGGCCCGACTGAGCTGGCGATTGTCGAGGATGGTGCTGGAGCCTGGACCCTCCTGGCCACCAACGCCAACCCCTACCAGTTGTTCACCGGCGGCTCCCTGCTGGCGATCCCCTGGGACAACATCGATCTGACCACCGGCCGAAACATCGTCTCCGATCTCTCGCCGGTCGCCATCGACATGCCCGACTTCGCCGGTCCCCTGGCGATCACCGACGACCTCGCCATGGTCGGCGTGCGCTACTCCGAGGATGCCCGCACCCGGGTCGCCTCCGACGAAGTCCACCTCATCGACGTCTCCACCCCCTCCGCCCCCGTGCGCTCCGACCGCGGGCCCGGCGGCGCGGACACCATCACGGTGCAGTCCGACCCCGTCGACATCGTGATCGATGAAGAGACCGGCATGGCGTTCGTGGCCAACCGCACCGACCACACCGTCTCGGTGATCGATGTCACTGGCAACGAGCTGGAGATCGTCCTGCCCTGGCCGGAGCACGCCCTGAACGCAGCAGTGTTTGAGGATGCCGACGCCTCGGGCTCGACCGCAGAGCTGACCGACCTCGAAGAGCTGGAGTCGGAGAACCTCGACGACGACACCTGGACGATGACCTGGATTGAGGGCACCTGGCGGCTCTGGCTGCCCGAAGACGGCGCCCTCTACCGGCTGACCACCACCGGCAACGGCACCTACATCGACAGCGCCCTGGGCTACGAGCTGGACCCGGCAAACGAGACCAGCATCGACGAGGTGGTCGACCCCTACCACTTCTTGCTCACCGGCCAGCTCCTGTTCGCCAACGGCGGCGACCTCTGGGCAGCGGTCTCCGATGAGTACCTCGGCGACTGGGTCGTCGACACCAGCGCAATCCTGAGCGCCAACGACGGCGAGACCCTCGGTGGCCCCTGTTTGGTGAGTGCCTCGGGCATCTACTGGACGTTCTTCGAC
>JBLHNG010000501.1:0-6572 GCA_047621685.1 Myxococcota bacterium
GGAGGGCGCGGGCAGTCGCGGGCCGAACACGCTGTCGAGATCGAGGGAGAGTCCGGCGTTGACGAGGAGGCCCTGTGCGACGTTGACCCGTCGACCCCGACACCCTGGACGGAGCTGAGGGAACCATGCGGCGGGCTGTCCAGCGTCGAGCCAGCGGAGTAGGTCTCTGCCCGCCCAGTTCAGGCAGGGGATCCCGTCGGTGGGGTGGCGCTTGAGGTGAGCCTTGCCGATGCCCAGGAAGCGGCCCCAGGCTGCGGAGAGCGGTTCCCAGCAGCCCTCAGAGAGTCCCATGGCGTGCATCAGCACGGAGAGGTTCTCCAGGCTCATGCCCGCCGCGATCAGCTCCTGGAGGGTGACCACGCTGTCCACGTTGAGATCTCGGAGGACCACGATCTCGCCCTTCTCCGCGCGGAAGACCTTGGCGTTGCTGGGGTCGTAGCCGAAGTGGCTGAGGTGGTAGTGGTGGAGCCCGTCGGCGAGCTGGGCTGCACCCCGGGTGTTGCTCTTGCGGTCGGCGTTGACCTTGCCTCGGGACGCACCCAGGAGGAGCTGCCCGCCTTCCCGCCACAAGGCGAGCACGGTGTCATCGCCCTTCAGCTTGGCCTGAGTGCCAGTGGCGACCTGGAGGCCGACGCTGGCCTGCGGAGCGTCCTTGACCGCGATCCCGTCCCACCAGAGCCGGGAGAACTGACCCTCGTGGGTCTGGGTGCCGGCGGCGGTCTTTGACCAGGTGGGGATGATGTCGTCGAGGGCAACGAACAGCGCGTCGCCGTCCTGCTGCGGGAGGGACTCAGGGAAGCCCAGCAGGGTGATCCACAGGGCGAGGGCGTGGGAGGTGAGCGTGGCGGGCATGGGGACTCCAGAAGCAGGAAACCCCGGCGGTGAGGCCAGGGCAGCGGGGAGGGGGTGGGTGGTGAGGTCTGGTTCAGCCGCGTCTTGCGTCAGTCGGCCCATCCAGCGCGGATGCGGATCTCGACAGACTCAGCGTTGTCGGTATCTCCGGTGTTCCAGACCGCCCGGTAGTAGAGGGCGTTGTTGGCGGCGTAGTAGTTGGTGTCGGGCTGCTCGTCGTAAGTGTCGATGGCGTGGTGGAGGCGGTGAGCTGGCGTGGGAGGGCTCCAGAAGTGGAAGACCCCCGCAGGAGGGCCGAGGGTGGTGGGGGCGATGTAAAGGGGCAGGTCAGGCAGTCATGGGATTCAACTACAGCGGTTCCAGCACTCCGTTCTCAACGCCTCGTCGATATTCTTGTTAGGAGGAGGTGGATGTTGTTGGAAAACAACCCTGGATATATTGTAGAGAGATGGAAATGCGCGCTTCAATACTCCTGACCTTCATCCTAACCCTCGGCTGTGACAGCAAGGATGACTGCCCAGACGGGCAGGCCCGGACGAATGAAGGGGATTGTGCCGACATCGCCGAAGCAGACGCAGATGCCGACACGGATGCGGACACCGACTCGGACACCGACGCGGATACCGACGCCGACGCCGACGCGGATACCGACGCCGACGCCGACGCGGATACCGACGCCGACGCGGATACTGACCTCAGCGGTCAGTGGTCGGGGAACTGTCTATTCACTGCATACACCATGGATCTGGTGTTGGGGCTGCAGCAGAATGGCTTCGCACTCAGCGGGAAGGCCGACGTTACGTTCGAGTACTACGGCTATGACTTCAATCTCAACGGCACCATCGCTGGTGGGGCTCCGACCAACGGACCCATCAACATGGAGATGGACTTCGGTGAGAACGGCAACATGGAGTTCCATGGCATGCTCAACAAGGACGCCGACCGCATCGACGGGAACTGTAGCAGTGGCAGTGTAGAGGCCGCCGGGGTGTTGAACCGGATTTGAAGCGCTCAGGGGGTGGGGCTGCGCCAATAGATCACATGTTCAACATCGCCTCCACCATCACCCACGACCCCGTCACGAGCTGCCCAGACTGCCAATCCTCAACCCCTCAACAGTCGCCAGCGACTCGCGGCAGTTGTTGTGGTCCATCACCACGATCACCAGCCCACAGACCACCAAGCCGGAGGTGACCATCTCCAGGATCCCCCTGTCGGAGACGCTGGAGGCCCACCAGGCACCCAGCCGAGGAGGGCGTCGATGGCGTGGTGGAGGCCGGGGTGCCTGGGGAGCTGGGCGCCATTTTGCTGCCCGGAAAACCCCACCAGCACGGCTTCGGACCGAGCCTGGAGCCGAAAAAAGCCGCTTGAACGACTTACCCGCTCGAGCTGTGGGGAGTGCTCCACATTCAGGACCAGACCGCTCACATCGAGCGTCACCCGCTCCAGCGTTTGCTCTCACAGGTCATGCCCGGCTACCACCACGACCGGAATCCCTACTTCGTCCCATCCTCGCTTCAGGGGCGGCTTGAGGCGGCGGAGACCCGCGCAGAGGTGCTGCTGAGGCGTCGTGCTGACTACGACGATCCTGGCGGCAACCCATCCACAGAGGTCCACCGGCTGTGCCGCAAGATCATGGACGGTGGCCGACACCAGCCCGCGGAAGCAAAGCCGAAGCAGCCAGTCCCGAAGCCCGCACGTGCAGACCTGGAGCAGCTTGTGGTGGAGATCGCCGAGGCATATGCACGCGGTGACATCGAGAGCGGCGGCACGCTCAGCCAGCGACATGGGGCGCTCTCCAAGCTCCTCGACGAGGCCGAGGAGTAGTCAGCGGCTGTCTCGCGGCTTCGGTGCCTGGCTCACACGCCCCACAGCCCATCATCCTTGTGCCGCGCGAGGACTTCACCCTCCTCGCTGCGCTGGGTCATGCGCACCCCCCGCAGCGCCGCGAGCGCAGGCCACGCGGCCTGATGTTCGGCAACCCACGTCGCCAGCACCGCCAGTCCCTCGGGCCAGAACTTCTGACTGCGCAGCTCCAGCCAGCCAGACTTCGATCTGCGAAGCTGCCCGCGCAGGCTCCGGCCGCTGCTGGCGAGCGGTGTCGCAGCAGCCTTGAGGGCAGCGCGGTCCGTCTCCAGCAGCAGCACTGGCGAGCCGGCGGTGCCACCGTCGCTGAGCCAGAACAGGACCGCCGGGTCTGTGGAGAGCGCCTCAAGCACAGCGACCTGTCGTGACAGATCGGCCGGGGCCTGTGGGCGGGCGCTGTGTACGAATTGTCCGTCCCGGGTCTGGACCACCTGGGCCGTTGCGAGACGGGAGAGCGACTCCGGAGCCTCGACCAGCAGCGCCTGAACGATCGCCACGCCGGTCTCGACAGGCTCACTGGAGGTGAAGAGCAGCTCGCCATTCTTCAGCTGCCGCAAGACACCCTGGCTGGTCTGACCGGGTGCAGGTGCTGCCCGCTGGGCCCGCCGAACCTGTGCGACGAAGGCCTTCCCGTCCGGATCACGTCGACGCAGGCCGAGGGTGAGGAAGGGACGACCACCCGGACCGGACGTGGTCATCCAGTACCAGAAGTCATGGCCGGCCTTCAGCTTGCTCAGGCGTCGTGCCGTCTCGGCCAGGGAGCCCGGTGCCGCGACAGTGGGAATCCCCTGCCACAAGGACGTCTCACGGATGCGCTCCGTGATCACACCATCCTCAATGCGCACCATCTCGGCATCGCGGAGCCGGGCGAGTGCAGGGTACTGGGAGAGGTTGTGCTTGACCCACTGCGAGAGGCGCTGGAGATGAGCCTCGGTGAGTCCCTCTCCACCCAGGGAGATCGCACCCTGAGCATCCGCGCTCGCGAGCCCCACCAGCGGCTGCGAGGTGGCGGGTGCAAGCCCCTCGGTGTCTGCACGAAGAAGCGTCATCCTGGCGTCCTCACTCAGAGAACGCACCGCCAGCACAGGCTGGCTGTCGGTCAGTTCTGGACAAAACCAAAACCACGCACGCTGCCCTGGCAGCCACTGTTCTATACACTTGCTCACATCTTCAACAGTTGCTGTCACATGCACCTCTCCCTGACGACGCTATCATCTATGGAAGAGAGTACATTCTTTATAGAGGTTACGGAACATGGGTGAAGCCATTGACAAGGCAAATTTAGAAGCCAAAGGCGCGCTGAAGAAGATCAAAGCGTCTGGTGGAAAGCTCCAGGGCAATTTCTACTACGCCGGGACCGGCAAGGGCACATCCGCCGGACTGGTCGTCACCCTGCTCAGCCGGGACAAGAAGGGCAGCAAGGCCCTCACCCAGGGCAAGGCGGTCCGCAAAGAGGTGAAGGGCGCCAAGTTCGCGCGTGGCACCGTCAGCATCGACCGGGGCAAGCTGCTCTTCATGGTGCACGGCGGCAGCGCCTCGGCCAACCACCTCAAGACCGACTTCAAGAAGTCTCTCTCCACCCTGGACGGCATGAAGCTGCTCAAGGCGGCCCTCGTCCGAAAGAAAGGCGCCGAAGTCTCCAATGAGTCCGAAGTGGTCGATGCCGAAGACACCAGCCCGGTCGAGGAAGAGCGCCTCACCGAGGACGAACAGCGCGAGCTGGCGGAGCTGGAGCTGGAGCAGGCGGACATCGCCGATCTCAACGAGCAGCTCACGGAGTTCCTCTCCGATGATGACGCCCTCAAGGAGCTGGGCGAGCAGCTCTCCGAGCAGCTGCGGGCACTCGACATCCTCGAGCGCGCCACCCCCCGCTCCGAGGACGACGTGCGCGAGGCACGCGAGACGCTCGCGGGTCTGCTGGACATCGGCCCCGACCCGTTCCTGGCGGTCGGTCAGTCCCTGCCCCAAGACATCTTCCACCTGATGGCCCTGTCCTCTGAGCTGCTCTCCGACACGAAGGCGTCCACCAAAAGCGCTGGCGAGTACGAGACGCTCTCCGCGCACATTGAATCGCAGATGAGCACTCTGGTGGCCCTCTATGGCGCCAAGAGCGAGACATGCGTCATGCTGCGCAGCAGCATGGGAGCCGCCCAGGCCGCGGTCCTTCGCACCCAGCCCCCCGCCTACGCAGACGGCGTTGTGCTGCTCAAGGCGCTGCTCAACAAGAGCACGGCCGCAGTCAAGAGTGGTCGCGAGGCGTACAAGAACCAGCGCAAGCGCGAGTCTGCCCTGGAGAACAGCCGCCTGAGCGCCCTCAAGGAGCGGCTGAAGACAGAGTCAGAGCTGCGGGTCCTGCTCAGCAGCATCGAGCGCGTCACCAAAAGCAGCGGCGGAGAGGCCATCCCCTCGGTCAAATTGCTGCTCACGGCGGCTCTACAGCACCACACCACCGGCACCGAGAAGCTCACCAGCACTCCTGCAGTCGCCCTCGACAAGCTGCTGCCCCTCTCATCCGGTGAGCAGACCCTGGTGTCCGCCAAGAGCGCCACCGCGCAGGCAAAGTCGTCGATTAAGGCTGGGACAAAGAAGGTCGATGAGGCCAGGAGCGCGCTGAAAGACCTGCTCAAGGCGGTGGGCAAGGACGAGGGTGCCAGCACGCTGCTGACCCGAATCGCCGGCCTCGAGAAGAAGATCACGGACCAGGACCGCATCCCCCCCGATGCGCTGGCGCCACTCCAGCAGACCCTGCAGGAGCAGCGCATCGCACTGATAAGCCTCGTCGAGGGTCCGGCGAGAGGCCGCCCCGCCAGGCTCGCACAGGTGGGACAGAGCCTGGACAGTGTCGAAACGGATCTTGCTGCATTGATCGAGCGCCATGTCACGCAGCGCGAGGGCGTCGCCGAAGAGATCACACGCGCCGCCCTCGCCATCGCCAGCCTCGCGGCAGCGGCCCTTCCTGAAGAGGTCATCCCCCTGGAGACCCGCCTCCAGAGCGCCCGCGCTCAGCTTGAGGCGCTGATGATCGACGTGGTCATCAGAGAAGCCGAGGCCATCACGGAAGCTGCCAGCCAGCAGCTGAAGCTGCTCGCTCCTGCTTGGGAGTCCTGGAAGCAGCAGAACATCGCCGCGCTCCAGCAGCGCGTCGACGATCAGCTCAAGTACGCCGATCAGCTGACCTTTCCCCAGGACCCGCACAGCCTCAACACATCGCTGCTGTCGGCAGTCTCAGCGGTCACTCAGCGCAGCCTCTCATACACCGAGGGGAACGAGCAGGTCGCTGAGATCGTCAAGTACCTCGACGAGAACGCAGCGTTCCTCTCCGACAAGCTCAAGATTGGAGACGGGCTGGACACCTGCGCCAGCCAGGTGCAGGTCGCTACAGAGGCTGCGACTGCAGCACTGAGCACGCTGCGTGAAGCCGCTGCCAGCGAGACCGACGATCAGGACGTGATCGAAGCCCTGCTCGCGCCCCTCTCCATGCAGCTTGCGCAGATCGGCACTGACTGGGAGAGCCTGCGCAGCAAGCTCTCTGAGGATGCCTACATCGAGCCGGTCTCGGCCATCCTCAGCCGCCTGAGCGCGCTCAAGGACAGCGCCGACAGCGCCCGGAGCGAGCTGGCGAAGTCCCTTGAGGGTGCCATCCATGCCCACGCCCAGGGCCGCCTGGAGGCTGCACGGACCAGCGGTCTTGCGCTGCTCATAGAGCTTCGCGACCTCGGGGGTGAGGATCTGATCGCACGCCGGGCGGCGCTCAACAAGCAGGTCGACGAAGGGCTCACCCTCGATGATGAGGCCATGCTGGTGAAGGCCACGTCAATCCAGGGCGACGTGGTCCAGCCGCTGCAAGACGATGT
>JBLHNG010000502.1:0-6570 GCA_047621685.1 Myxococcota bacterium
TCTGGGGCGGGTGATGGCGATGAAGATCATCCGACCCGAGCTGGCCCGACACAGCACCGCGTTGTCGAGGTTCATCGAGGAGGCTCAGATCTCCGCGCAGCTCCAGCACCCCGGCATCGTCCCGGTACACGACATCGGGCGGACCTCAGATGGCCGGGTCTTCTTCACCATGCAGGAGATCCGGGGGCAGACGCTCAAGGCCCACATCGGACGCCGGGCGCTGGGACAGGAAGACGCCCTGAGCCTGCGCAAGATCATCTCCGCGCTGCATGAGGTGTGCGAGGCGGTCGGCTACGCCCACGCCCGGGGAGTCCTGCACCGGGACCTGAAGCCAGACAACATCATGCTCGGCGACTTCGGGGAGGTTTTGGTGGTGGACTGGGGGCTGGCCCGGGTGCTCCAGCAGGAAGGACGGACCGTCGAGCTGGTCACCCACCGCACCGCCGTCGGCTCCGCCACCCTCAGCGGCCACATCCAGGGCACCCCCGCCTACATGCCCCCCGAGCAGGCCGCCGGTCAGCGGGATCGGGTCAGCGCCCGCTCGGACGTCTACGCCCTCGGCGCGATCCTCTATGAGATCCTGGCCTGCCGCCCCCCCTACCCTGGCAGCAACGTCGAGACGGTGCTGGAGGCGGTGCGCGCCGGCCCGCCGCAGCTCCTCCCCCTGTCGGCCTCCCCGGAGCTGACGTCGATCTGCTGGATCGCCCTCGCCCGCCAGCCCGAGGATCGCTATCCCCAGGCTCACGCCATGGCCGAGGCGCTCTCGGCATGGCTGGAGGGCACCCTCGGACGAGAGAAGGCCCGCTCGGTCGTCCGCCGCGCCCACACCTTCACCCCCCGCGCCGCCCGGCTCCGTCGCCGCGCCCGACAGCTCCGTGCAGAGGCCCGGGAGCACCTCGATGTCACGCCGACGTGGTCAAACGAGGAGGAGAAAGCCGAGGGCTGGGAGTGGGAGGACATGGCCGACGAGCTGGAGCTGGAGGCGACCCTCGCCGAGCAGCAGGCCGAGCAGCTCCTCTACGCCGCCTTCACCCACGACCCCCTCCACTCCGAGGCCCACGCTGCCCTCGCCGAGCGCTACCGCCAGCAGCACGTCGCCGCCGAGGCCGCCGGGGAGACCATCGAGGCCCGCCGACTGGCGCTGCTCTTAGAGGGCCACCTCACCGCGCTGGACACCGAGGATCCCCAGCGCATCCGGGGCGAGTCCTACCTCGCCGGAGACGGCACCCTCACCCTGCGGACCGATCCGGGAGATGCGGAGGTGAGGCTGTACCGCTACGAGCGTCAGCGCCGCCGGAGCCGTCCGGTGCTCGCCCGCATCCTCGGGCGCACCCCCCTGGTGGAGATCCCCCTGGCGATGGGGAGCTACCTCCTGGAGATCCGGGGGCAGGGTCGGGCGACGGTGCGCTACCCGGTGCGCATCCTCCGCCAGGGACGCTGCACCGGCGTGCCCCCCGGCGCGACCCTGCCGATGTCCATCCCCCTCCCGACCCCGGGCGAGATCGGCACCGGCGAGGTCGTGATCCCCGCCGGCTGGTTCACCACCGGCAGCGATCCACTGATCCAGCCGGAAGCCCGGGAGGTCTGGATCGACGGCTTCATCATCCAACGCCACCCGATCACCAACCGCCAGTACCTCCAGTTCCTCAACGACCTCAACGAGACCGGTCGCGGAGATCACGCCGCGGCCTACGCCCCTCAGGAGTCTGGCCGGATGATGGTTGCCCGAGACCGCGACGGGCGGTTCACCCTCTCCAGTCGCTCTGGCTGGGGGCAGGACTGGCCGGTGGTGCTCATCGACTGGACCGCGGCGAGGGCCTACGCCGACTGGCTCTCCACACGGACCGGCCGAGCGTGGCGGCTGCCGCTGAGCCTGGAGTGGGAGAAAGCCGCCCGGGGCGTCGACGGGCGCACGTTCCCCTGGGGCAGCTTCCTAGATCCCTCCTGGTGCTGCATTCGACAGAGCCACCAGACCACGCCGGGCATCGTGCCGATCCACCGGTTCTCCTCCGACATCAGTCCCTATGGGGTGCGCGGAATGGGCGGGAACGTCCGGGACTGGTGTCTGGACGCCTGGACCGAGCAGGGGCCAAAGACCCGAGACGGCCGCGCGGTAGCCTCCGAGGGCATCGGCGCCCCGATCATCAACGTCCGCGGCGGCTCCTGGTACTCCCTGCCCGACCAGGCCCGCCTCGCCCGTCCTCTCCGGCTGGCTCCCAACGCTCGGAGCAGCGACGTCGGCTTTCGCCTGGTTCGCGAGTACCCGGTTTAGGCTGCCGCCAGGGCAGGAAGCATCCCCCAGCGAGTCACGGCAGGCGCTCTCAGCCTCGTGGCTCTCGATTCTGAAGGGTGCTCCCTCACCGGATGGTTGAGTTCCGCTATCCTCCGCGCCCCGAATCCTTCATCACACCCGAATCCCGCCCCGCCGACCCAGCCACCACAGCCGCACCACCAGCAGCACCGCGACCGAGCACAGCCCCACAACCAGCGCCACCCACACCCCCTGCGGTCCGGCGTCTCCCCGAATACCCAGCCACCAGCCTGCGGGAATGCCCAGGCCCCAGAAGCCGATGAGGCTGACGAAGGCGGGCGTCGTGGTGTCTCCGGCCCCGCGCAGCACCCCGGCGGACACCGCCTGCACCCCGTCGCACAGCTGAAACATCGCCGCGAGCGGCAGCAGGCTGGCGGCCAGCGCGACCACCGGCGGATCGGAGATGTAGATCCTCACCAGCGGCTCGGCGAAGGTCCACAGCACCACCCCAGACATCGCCATCCACGACGCCCCCAGGCCCACCGCGATCCAGCCGGACATCACCCAGTCCTTGCCCGCCCCCAGCAGGTTGCCCACCCGGGTCGATGCCGCGATCCCGAGCCCGAACGGGATCATGAAGGTCAGCGAGGTGACGTTGAGGGCGACCATGTGCGCCGCCAGCGCGGTGGTCCCCAGCCAGCCCATCATCAGACCCGCAGCGTTGAACGCCCAGACCTCCAGACCGTACTGCATGCCCACCGGCACCCCGAGTCGGACCAGGCGCATCAGCTTCGCCCGCTGGAGCACCACCGACAGCGGCGGCGGGCGATACCCCTTGAGGATCGACCACGACAGGGCCAGCAGGAGGATCGGCGTGATGCTGCGCCCGATCGCCGTCGACATCGCACAGCCGACCACCCCCAGCTCGATCCCGAACAGACCGCCGCGGATGAACACCCAGTTCAGCAGGATGTTCAGCAGGTTGCCGACGATCACCACCACCATCGGCAGCACCATCCTCCCCATCCCCTGGAGGAACTGGGCGATGACCACATACACCAACAGGAACGGCACCCCGATCGCGAGGATGCTGGTGTAGGTGCCGGCGTCGGAGATGACCTCAGCGGGCTGGCCCAGCAGGGCGAGCATCGGGCCGCCCAGCAGATGGAGCGCCATGACCGGCACCGACAGAAGCAGCGCGAGGACGATCCCCCGGGCCAGGGCCGCCGCGCCCGCCGTCGCATCCCCCGCCCCATGTGCCTGGGAGTAGACCGGATCCAGTCCCCGCAGCGTGCCCATCGCCAGGACCAGCACCCCGAACGACCACAGGTTGCCCGCCCCAACCGCCGCCACCGCGTTCTCGCCAAGCGGACCGATCATGATGAGGTCCTCGACCCCCATCAGGGTCGTACCCAGCTGCCCGAGGACCACAGGCCAGGCCAGGATCAAGAGGCAACGAAGCTCGGTGAGGATGCGATTCACCGCAGCCGCTTATGCCGATCCAGTCTCTGCGCCCCTACTCACCGTCTGGAAGCTGCTCCTGGAGCGCAGCCTGGTCGGCGATGCGCTGGTAGATGACCGCCTGGTAGCGATGGATTCGGCCCTTCGGCAGCTCCGCGGCAGCCTGATCGAGCAGCCCGGCGGCACGCTGGAGATCCCCGGCGACCTCTGCCTGGAGCGCGAGGTTGTACAGCGCCTTGCCCCGCAGTGTCGGATCCTCGCTTCGCAGCAGGGGCTCCCACAGCTCCGCCGCACGATTCCAGCTCCCCACCTTCGCCAGCGGACGGGCCGCGGAGAGGGCCTCATCGCGGCGACCGTAGTAAGTCCGGGTCACCCAGATGTAGGTGGGTGCAACCCGACGGGCATACTGCTCGCCGGCCTGTCGGCTGACCGAGCGCACCGCATCGGACTGGCTGGGGAGGTCACTGATCGCTGCGGCCTTTGTGCGCCCCTCCCCGCTCCAGGTCTGCCGGGCGTCGTAGTCCCGCAGGTCATCAATGACCCGCATCTTCTCGACGTCGTAGAACCGCCACGCAGTCAGCACCCAGGTCTCCTGGGAGGCCTCATGCACCATCACCGACCGCTCTCGGCCATCGGAGTCGGTCTCGGTCTTCCGATGGGAGCTGTGGCGGGTGCTGGAGTCAGAGTCCAGCGCCTCCAGGGCCACGATGCCCTGGCAGCTGGCCGGCGGACAGAGGCGGCGGGCGGTCTTCCAGTCCAGGCTGTCGGCGAACAGCCCAGAGTCACCGTCGATGGTGACCTGGGCGATCTCAAACCGGGGTGAGCTGGCGAGGATGTTGGTCACCGCCGAGACCGCCTCGCTGCGCCCCATGCGATCCGCACCGATGTCCTCTCCGGTCAGGACAGCCTCGATGGCTCCAAGGACCGCCTCACCCGCACTTGAGGCCCGGCTGCGGTCGACCACCGCGATCTGCTGGATGTGCTGGGGGACATAAATGTCGGCAGGCTGGAGGACCTCCATCCGAATCCGGGGGGTGCAGCCGATGAGGAAGAGGACGGCGAGGTGCTTCATGGGCCGGAGTATACCAGCGGTCTAATTCAGGCAAAGAGAGCGAGCCCAGCCGGATTCGAACCGACGTCCTCCCGCGTGACAGGCGGGCGCGTCAACCACTACGCTACAGGCTCGATCCCAGAGTACACTCCCAGGCCCACACTCCCCCGACGGGAATTCCTCAAGACCCTCTCTGCCGGGGTCGTTCTCCCCAGCGCCGCCAGGGCCCACGAGCTGCCCTGGCACCAGGACATCAGCACCTGGCCAGTGGCCGATCCCGAGGCTGTGGTCGCGGTCTGGGTGGCGCTGGACACCGTCACCGAGACCACCGGAGCAGTCCGCTACATCCCCGGCTCTCATCGGGGCCGGTGCCCGGGGGTCGATCCAGTCGCGGTGCCCGTGGCAGCCGGCTCCGGGCTGCTGCACCACGCGCTGACCTGGCACGCCAGCACCACCAGCACCACCCCCACCTGGCGTCGGGCCTGCATCCATGTGCTCGCCCATCCCGATGCCGCCAGAACGGACGAGGACCGGGACCCGGTGCAGCACCCGCTGCGGTGAGTCAGCCCACCTCGACCCGGTAGACGTAGACCTCGTGGATCTCCCGGTCGTAGCCAGGGTACAGCCCCCGAGGCATGCCGAGCACAATCTGCCGTCCGCGGTTGTGGTGAACGAGCAGATGCTGCCCATCCGGAGAGAAACAGAGCCCCTCGATCTCTCCCAGACGCTCGAACTCAGTAAACGTGTGCTCCAGAACCACCGCCGCATTGGTGGCATCCGGTCGGACATCGACCCGGTAGAGGTGGTCTGGCTCGCCGTCGTCTGCGGTGCCGTCGTCGGCGGTGACATAGAGCGCGCCCTGGTGTGCGGCGACGCCCTGGATCCACTGGGGGACTGGCTGGAGGTGGACCCGTCGGTGGTACGTCCCGGTGTCGAGGTCGTGCTGGTACAGGTAGCGCCCACTCTCCCCGCCGACCCACGAGGACAGCCACACCGTGCGGCTCGCCGCATCGACCGCCACACCGCTGACCTCCCGCTGACCCGAGCCCGGCGCGACTCGAAACCCACCGCTGCGTGCCAGGGTGTCTGCATCGAAGGTGAGCACCTGGATGTCGTGACCCACCCCATCGGCGAACCGCTCGGCACCCGCGTAGACCTGCCCCTCAAAGAAGTCGATGTCGCCGAGGTGGTTGGCCGGGAGGGCGAGACCGTCGAGGGCACTCTCATCGGCCTGAAGCAGGGTGCCGTCGAGGGTGTAGCGGTACAGCGCGGTGCTGCCGCTGACCCACAGCGAGGTGCCGTCGGTGGCCACCCCCTGTCGTCCGGCGACCTCAAAGCGGTGAGCCAGGGTGTAGCGGTGTCTGGGCAGGGGATTGTGAGGCATCTTGGAGAGATTGCGTCAGATTCGGGCCGAGCGCAACGCTCGCGCGCATGCGCGCACAGCACCAATTCGGTATCCACACAGGTAATATCAACACCTTAGGCCCTACCACACACTGGCACGCCGCTTGCTCTATGTGAATGTGAGCACCGGGACAGACAGCCCGGACCGCTCCTGAGCGCCGCCATCATCCATCCTGGGGGGGACACGGATGACGGAAGGCACCTGGCCGACCCGCCTGGGGGTAGGGTCGGCCAGGCTCAGGGGTTGCTTGAAGCGCCAGCGGGGCGCGCTCTCGGGGGGGAGCGCGCCCCGCTCTTCTTCTGGCGTCGGTGATACGCCTTCCCCATGCCCGACCGCGTCCACTCCGCCTCCCCCTACGAGTCCCGCTACGGCTTCTGCCGCGCACTCCGTGCCGGGGGCCGC
>JBLHNG010000503.1:0-6557 GCA_047621685.1 Myxococcota bacterium
GCTTCATCGCGCGAAGCAGCAATCGGATCGGCTTGTTGCCCTTCTTCCACTCATTGGCCGCCGCAGCCTCCGCAGCGACATCGTGCAGCAGCCACTCAGGGCGGAGGATCCCGATGAAGTAGGGCAGGGGCGGCGGACCGAGCCGAAGGCGTCGGTATTCTTCGCGGAGTCGCTGGGCATGACCGGCGATCACCAGCTTCGCGGCAGGAGCGGAGGTCGCACCATCGACCGCCTTGATCGCGTTTCGGGCCATCGTCCCCGCAGCACCGGCATCCTCCATGAAGTCCGACAGCCCGTCGTACAGCGGGAGAAACGGTGCGGGCATGCCCTGACGAGGGACCGTGGTGACGTTGACCCGCATCAGCCCGGCCTTGCCCAAAAAGCGGATCGCCTCGAAGTCATTGCGGATCCCGGGCCACTCCTCCGACCAGCGGCGAATCACATACCGGGCGGCGAGCAGGTGGAAGGTGCTGCGCAGCACCCAGTCGGTGTGGATCTCCGCGAGCAGGCGCCGGTTCTCCAGCATGCCGAACCGGATCATCCCGAGCTGAATCAGCCCCATGCCGCGGTACAGCAGCGCATCCTCGCCGACCTGGAGCGGTGCGGGAACCGCCCGGGGGAGAAACAGGTTCTCTCCATCAGTCGAGGCCGGGTCGGAGTAGGACATCGAGAAGTCCATGCCGGTGATCATGCGCAGCCAGCCCTGGAGGGAGCGGAATATCGAATCCAGGGTGGCGCCATTCTCCTCGCCCGCAACGAGCTGGCGCTTGGGCGGCTCAAACAGGAACTTCGCGAGGAGCGCTTGCTCGGCGTCCTCGTCGTCTTCGAAGTCCATCACCGCACGTGCGTAGTCGCCATATTCATCGAGGGTGGCCTTTCGGGCATCCTCCGGCGTCGGTGGCCAGGTCGGCGCGCCCATCAGCCCAGAACGCTTCGAAGCAGCTCGCGAAGCGACTTCGTCATCTCAGGATCGTCGGTGAGGGAGCCGACGAGGGTGGCCTCACAGGCTTGCTTCATCGGTAGCCCGGCGACAATGAGACCCGCAGCGTAGATGAGAAGCCGCGTCGAGGCGCCTTCCTTGAGGCCGTGACTCTTGAGGTTCCGGCTTGCCCGACCGATTCGCACCAACTGCCCGGCAATTGCGGCATCGCAGCCAGACTCCGAGATAACGATCTCCACCTCGACGGCTTCTTCCGGGTAATCAAACGACAGCGACACGAACCGCTGCCGGGTGGACTCCTTCAGCTCTCGGGTGACCGACTGATACCCCGGGTTGTATGAGACCACGATCTGGAAGTTGTCCGGAGCATGGAGGCTCTCTCCGAGACGGTCCAGAGGCAAAATCCGGCGATCATCAGTGAGGGGGTGAATGACCGTCATGACATCCGCCCGGGCCTCGACGACTTCATCGAGGTAACAGATCGCGCCCTCTCGAATCGCCCGGGTCAGCGGGCCATCTCGCCACACCGTCTCGCCGCCCTCCAGCAGAAAGCGCCCGGTGAGATCCGCCGCAGCGAGATCCTCCTGACAGGCGACTGTGATCAGCGGACGGCCAAGTTTCTGGGCCATGTACCGGACAAACCTGGACTTTCCGCAGCCCGTAGGCCCCTTCAGCAGGACCGGGAGCTTGAGCTGTGCGGCAGTCTCAAACACCGCAACCTCCGCGCCGGTAGCCCGGTAGTAGATCTCGTCCTGGCCAGTGATCTCCTCAGCCATTCGCCCTCTCCATTCATTCAAGGTGTCGTGTTCAGTGTATCCGGCGAGTCTGGCTCATGGGCCTCATCATCAAACACCGCATCCTGCCACCCCGTCGACAGGTTGCTGTTGATAGGCTGACTCATTGGGGGATAGGCCGGGTGGGTGCGGACCATCACCAGCCAGGCAAGGATGAAGATTCCATATAGGATGCTCACCCCCCGGCGACTGCCGACCTTTGCCAGCTGAATCGAAGCCACACAGAGCATCAGCATCCAGGTGATGTGGAAGAAGACCTCCGGCTTGGCTACACGCCAGAACCCTGGAACAACCCATCGAATTGCCATATACAGCGGATTCTCGACCGGGCCGGGCAGCAGGATCGGCCCCACTGAGATCAGCATGGCAAGGATCCCGACCACCAGCGCAAACCGCACCCGTCGATCCGACCAGCTGCCCACCACTCCAAACAGCGCCAATCCCACACCGATCAGGTTCAGCGACCGGTGAACCTCCAGGCGATTCCAGGCCAGGGGAACCAGCGAGAAGCCATCGAGGGCCGCCCGCTCCCACAGAAAACGCTCCGGGGTGCCAAGCTGTGGACCGCCGCGCATCAGCACCCACTGCCACAGCAGGAGCGGTGCGACCATCAGCAGGCAGACCGCGCCAGCATGACTCAGCCGACGCAGTGCTTTGGTCCGCTCTCGACGCCGGATCCCGTCCGCCAGCAGCCACAGCCAGGCGGCACTCGCGAGGAAGCCGGCTATCATGCCCATATAGAGGTTCATCCAGCTCATCGCCAAGAAGACGATTCCCGGTATCCACCGCCAGCGCCCCCCATCCTTCCAGGCCCTCAGCAGGGTGAGGGCAAACAGCGGCAGCCAGAAGATCGCCGCTTTTTCGATGGTGTACCAGTTGAGGTCCCGGAAGACGTGCAGCCCCATCCCGAACGGAAACGACAGCAGCAGCGCGATGCGATCCGCCTCACAGACCCGCCGCAGCAGCAGCCACATCACCCACCACCCCAGCACAAGCGACAGGAACGCCTGGGCGTTGAACGCACCGAGCGGGGTGAGGAAGAGGTCGAAGAACTGAGTGACCCACAGGTGCCCGACATGGACCCCGATCAGCCGAGCTGCCGGATCTGCCGGCGAGAGCAGCGGATTGGAGACCATCCGGATGTGCACGCCGTCGAGGTAGAACAGCAGGCTTCCCTCTTTGTCGATGGTCGGGAAGCTGCCATAGACAAAGCGGTTGATGTGGAACAGCAGCGGCGCGGTCAGCGCAGTGACCTGTCCGACGATGAACACCAGATACCGCAGGGCCCGGGGCGGACGCTTCCAGGCCACCGCGAGCGCTGAGAGAGCCAATCCGCCGAGGATGCAGGCGAGGTGACTCCAGGGATCATCGACCATCTGGACCGGAGCGAGGATCTGTCGGGGATCGGGAGGCGGACCGTACATGACCAATGCGGTGTATCCCGTTAGCCCCGCCGCATGGACGCCTTCACCGCAGACCTGCTCGCCTGGTACGACATCCACCGGCGATCGCTGCCGTGGCGGGACACCGTCACCCCGTACCGGACGTGGATCTCAGAGGTCATGCTCCAGCAGACCCGGGTCGACACCGTGCTGCCGTATTTCGCCCGGTTCATGGGACGGTTTCCCACCGTCGAGGACCTCGCGGCAGCGCAGCAGGACGAGGTGCTGTCGATGTGGTCGGGGCTCGGGTACTACTCCCGGGCGCGGAACATGCACGCCGCCGCGAAGGCCGTGGTCGCGTTGGGGGCATTCCCGACGACGCTGGCCGGGGTCCGCGCATTGCCGGGGGTCGGCGAGTACATGGCCGGGGCGATCGGCAGCATCGCGCTGGGCCTCGATGTCGCTGCGGTCGACGGCAACCTTCACCGGGTCCTCGCCCGGATCCACCGCTCCACCACCGATCGCAAGGGCGCGTGGAAGCTCGCGGAGTCCCACATTCCGACTGGGCGGGCAGGAGACTACAACCAGGCGCTGATGGATCTCGGATCCGGCACCTGCAAGCCGAAGTCCCCCCGGTGTCCCGACTGCCCGGTCTCAAAGCACTGCGCGGCATTCAAGGCAAAGGACGTTCACAAGTACCCCGTAAAGGTCAAGAAGAAAGCGGTCCCTCGCCGAGAGGCGGTCTGCGGGGTGCTGCGTCTCGATGGCAAGATCCTCATCGTGCGCCGACCCGCCACGGGACTGTACGGCGGGATGTACGAGCTGCCCGGGATCCCGCTGACCACTGGAGAGGCACCAGACGCCGGACTGCGTCGGGCATTTTCTGAGCGACTCGGGCTCACCATCACCCCCGGCAGCGTGCTCGGGCGGGTCCAGCACACCCTCACCCACATGAAGCTCACCCTCCATGTCCTCGACATCCCCGCCGCGTCCACCACCGCCCTGACCCTGAGCCACTACACCGATGCCCGGTGGATCACCCTCGATGATCCCGGCGAGATCGGGATCTCGACTCTCGCGTCCAAGGCCCTCACCGTCGCAGCGAGCCCGCCGCCACAGCAGGTGCTTTTTTAGGCGCTACTCTTCGGAGTGAGCAGCCTCAGCGAGCAGCGCCCCGAGCGCGATCTCAGCGGCATCGAGGGCGACCAGATCGCGGCTGTCGAGGGTGACCTTCACCGTCCAGGGCTTGACCTCGAACTGTGGATAGCTGCCGACCTGGACTGTGGGGAAGCGCTCCGAGAGGGCACGAAGTCCAGACGCGATGTCGATCTCAGCAGCCTGCGTGACCTGAGCGCGGACCTGCCGAGGCAGGGCGGTGGTGAAGCGGTGAGCAACCGAGTCGAACTTCTTCTTAAACAGTGCTGGGACCCCCGGGAAGATGCAGACATTGCCGACCACCACTTGCGGGAAGCGCAGCTCACCCTCCCACCACAGCTGAGCCCCCTCCGGCACATCCGCCATGCGCAGGGCGGCGTCGTTGCAGCGCTCGCCCAGCTTCTCCACCAACATCGCCACCAGCTCCGGGTGCCGAACCAGCGGCACACCAAAGGCTGCGGCGATGCCGAACATCGTCAGGTCGTCATGCGTGGGCCCCACACCGCCGGTGGTGAAGACGTAGTCCACCCGGGACCGCCACCTCGCGACGGTCTCCTCGATGTCACTCACCTCGTCAGAGATGATGCAGATCCGGCGAAGGTCAATTCCCAGCGACTTGCAGCGGCCAATGAGCCAGGGAGAGTTCTCATCGACGAATTTCCCGCTGAGAATCTCATCTCCGATGATGATGGCGGCGGCAGTGGGCATGTTGGGACTATATCCCACCGCGATCGTCGACCTTTGCGTCGTTAATTGCGTTGACAAACCAAATTGTTACGGACCCATACTGACTGAGGGGAACACACCAGCCGATGTGCATGTCATAGAGGCTGTTCAGCTCTCCAGCGCACGAAGGCACATCACGTCAATGCCGCCCAGAGTCACATCGCTGCGCCGACACGGCCTCCGCGTCACGGTGCGGCTGTATGGAATGACCCAGTCGCAGACCGTGCACTGGCCGAGCCGGGGATCGGTGCTGGTCGGAGTTGGCCTGGATGATGCCATCCCCACCACCAGCGGCGGCGCGCTGCTGTCTGCACGGTGGGGACCGAAGGGAGTGCACCTCAACCTCTTAGAGCCCGATGTTCCCTCCTGTCACCTCAGCCTCGGTGAGGAGTGGAGCTGGAACAACAAGGCGGGGGTCGAGGTGAGTCTCGATCTGGTGCCCGCCATCCACGCAAGCCGTGCTCCCCAGGACGCCTACGGCGACGTCGCGCTGCTGACCATGGTCCTGATGCTGCTTGTCGGGGTCGGACAGGTGCAGATGTTGGTGGCGAACCTCTACAGCGGACTGTCTGGTGCACCCGCTACCACCTTCGAGCCCACCCCCGAGATGATCGCCCGGCTCATGGAGGAGGACTACGACGGTGCGGACAAAGCCGTCCCCGAGCGGGCTGACCGCCGCGAGTTCACCACCAGCACCGAGTCCTTCCACCTGCCTGCCGGCAACGACGGTCCCACCCAGCGGGCCGGCGGCGGCGAGAACATGGGGGAGGAGATCAAGCGAGAGGAAGAGCAGCGGCAGCGCGGGAAGGCCGAGGCCATTCAGATCCCTGCGGACGCCGATGCCCTCGCAGACAATGTGCTTGCCCCTGAGCCCCTGCCAGACATGATGCTCGATCAGAGGTCGGGTGAGCAGCTCATCCTGGAGACGGGTCAGCCCGCAGTCGCCGAGCTCGACCCAGGAGATGAGGGCTTTAACGACCTCAGCGCGCCGTCCCCGATGGAGCGATTTGTCGGCTGGGGCTTCCGTGACTGGTTCGATGTTCGGGACGCCCGAAGGGCCTCCGTAGAGGAACTGGAGTGGAACATGGAGCAGGTCCGCCAGCGGCTGAGGATCGACCCTGACGACAGCTGGGCGCTCAACACTCTCGGACTCTACGCTTACCTGGCTGAGAATGACGAACTGAGTCAGGACAGCTTCGAGAGATACATCGACCTGTACCCTGAAGATCCCCTGGGGTACAATAACCTCGCGCTTACATACAAGCGTGCTGGAGACTACACTCAAGAAGAGAGCCTCTACCACAAAGCCCTGGAGCTGGATGAAGACGACGTCCATGTCCTCAACAACCTCGCCGTAAACCTCGCCCACCAGCATCGGTTTGATGAGGCCCTTGAGATCATGGAGTCCCTGGAGACCATCGACCCGGGCAACCCCTACAACGACCTTCACCGATCAAAGATCTACGCAGCGATGGGCAAGCGCGAGAAATCATATCGACACCTGAAGGCTGCCTTAGAGGGGGTCTCTGGACTCGATACGCTTCATCACATCGAATTCCG
>JBLHNG010000504.1:0-6515 GCA_047621685.1 Myxococcota bacterium
AACACTTCGTTCAACGCACCGATCCAGCAATGGACCGACACCGGATTCTCAGCGGGGATCGGCCCCATCGAGCAAATCTTCGCCATCAACGTCCCGCCAGCACAGGTCGAGGGCGTCTGGACGATGACCGTCAACAACAACGTCCTCACCCGCCAATAGGTGCTGCTCCTCGTCGCCGCCAGTGCAGCGGGGATCCTCGGTGGGGATGCTGAGGTGAGCGAGGCCATCTGTGCGCAGACCAACACAGTGCGACAGACAAACGGCCTTCTGCCCCTCGCCCACAGCGCCGCCCTGACCCGCGCGGCCCAGCTGCACGCCGACCAGATGGTCACCCACGACTTCTTCGGCCACACCGCTCCGCCGTCCGCACCCTGGCCCACCGCAATGGATCGCCTGATCGCTGCAGGGGTTCCCGCCCCACGCACTCCGGCGGAGAACATCGCGACCTGGTACGCCATGCGCTACCAGCCCGGCGATGGCTACCGGGTGCTCGACCCGGAGACGTTCCGCTACCGCTCGCAGGGCCACTCCCTGGCACCCCACACCCCGGACAGCTTCGCCGAGGCGCTGGTGGACTACTGGATGGACTCGCCCGGTCACCGCGCCAACATCCTCTCCACCACCCCGACCCGGATGGGCTGTGCAGCGGCGATGTACATGCAGGGGCGGTTTCCGATGTACAAGGCGGTGGAAGTGCTTTTGTGAGGACGGCTCAGAGCGGGCGCCGTCCGGTGGCTGCCTTCTCTTTCACTGACCATAAAGTTCGACAAGTGCCGGTCGGAGACGGGCTGATTGTCGATTCGGGGAGAGGAGCGGGGACGGGGTGATACGGATCCGCACTGATTCAGAGCGGATCTGTAGGATGAAAATCCGCTTGCGGATTTTGCAGCGCATCGCGCTGTAGTTGGGCCGCTGAGAGCGGGTAGTGTAGGGGGATCAATCCCACTACAAAAGACTGCAGGGGTGTTATTTGAACACCCCATACGGTGGAGCGCCTTCAGTGCGGAACCGTATGAGTCCTACGAAGCCGGTCAGGTGGCTGCCTCAGTGTCCCCGCCGCTGAGTTCAGCAAGTGCCGGTCGTAAGACGGGCTGATTGCTGATTCGTGGAGAGGCGCGGGGACGGGGTGAGGCATCCGAAGCCGGTCAGGTGGCTGCCTTCCCCCCTAATTTTGTTGATTGTATTGTTTTGGATCGCCAGTTCAGGAGTCTCAGTCCGCCCGGGCGCGCGCAAGGGGACACCGGAGTGGGCCGTGTCGGAGGGCCGGGGGGCGCCCTCAGTCGGGGACGCCGTCAGCCCAAGGACGGAGACGTCGCTGGAGTCACCGCCGCCAGTCGAGGATTCGCCCATCTCTGCTCTCGATATTGATGAGTCCATCCTGCAGACCTCAGAGCGTCGAGTGACCTCCCGAAACCAACCTCAAGGCCCCGGTGCAGCGTACAGCAGCTCCCGATGCGTCAGCAGCGCACGCTCCGCCGCCGCCCGCGACAACGACAACGCAGCCACCCGCTGAGCAATGGCGACCATCGCTGCGCCATTGAGAACCAGAAGCACCAGGAGCACCGCGGTGAGACGTGCGTCAGACATCGCCTTCTATACTACTGCCGATGCTGCTCTCCCTGCTGCTGGTCGCCTGCCAGCCTGACCGCCCCACCAGCTTCCTGGTCATCTCCCTGGACACCTTCCGGGCGGATCGCATCGGGCGCATCGGTCCCGACGGCGCCAGCCTCACCCCCAACCTCGACGCCCTGGCCGCTGAGTCGGTGGTGTTCACCCAGACCTTCGCCGCCTCCAACGAGACACTGTTCTCCCACGCCGCCCTGTTCACTGGACAGCCCGCCAGCCGCCAGGGCACCCTCGACTCCGCCAGCTTCCAGCTCAGTCCGCAGACCCCCACCCTCGCCGGGCAGCTCGCCCGCGCCGGGTTCTGGACCGAGGCAATCGTCGCTGGAGGGCACCTCAGCCCGGTGTTTGGCCTCAACACGGGCTTTCGCCGGTACGTCTCCATGGCGGACTGGGCCTCGTTTCAGCAGACCGCGCCCCCGGCCATCGCACGACTGTCCTGGCTGTCCGACCGCGAGCAGCCCTTCATGCTGCTGGTCCACGGCTACGACACCCACACACCCTACCCCAAGGCTGGGCCGCTGTATCGGGCGGCAGCAGCGGGCTACGATGGGCCGCTGCTGAACGGGGCCAGAGACGCCGACCTCTACGAGCAGCTCTACGACGGCTGGTGGTATCCCGACTACCGCCCTGGAGAGGCGCTCGCGGGTCCGGGCCAGGGCAGCGGGGTGCCGCTGTCGGTCTACCGCACCGATCCAGACGTGTCCCGACACCAACTCACCGACGCCGACATGGCTTTCCTCACCGGTGCCTATGACCTCTCCGCTGCCCACGCCGATGCCTGGGTCGGCGCCCTGCTCGCCGCCCTCGACGACAAGGGCCTGGCCGAGAGCACGGTGGTGGTGGTGCTGGGAGACCACGGCGAGGATCTGATGGAGGAGGGCTGGTTCAACCACCGCCACGCGCTCAGCGACATCACCCTGCACGTCCCGCTGCTACTCCGCATCCCTGGTCAGTCTGCCGCGGTCATCGACACCCCCGTCAGCCTCACCGATGTCGCCCCCACCCTGCTGGCGTTGGTGGAGCAGCCGGTGCCGTCAGACTGGACCGGCATCGACCTGCTCGGCACGCTGCCTGACCGCCCCATCCTCTCGGAGTCCCCGCAGGGTCTTGTCTCCATCCGAACCGCCGATGTCCGGCTGACCACCACACGGGATGCCCTCAGCGCCCTGTTCCCATCAATGCCCGGCGACCGCTCCACCCTCCGCAGTGCAGACGGCAGCGTGCGCCCCTGGGCCGAGGCTGCCGAGCTGTGGCCGGTGCTCCAGGAGGCCCTGTGATGAGTCCCCGAGTCGCCATCGCCCTGCTCGTCGTGGTGGGCCTCCAGGCTGCAGCGCTGGTCACCCTCTCCAGGCCAGCCCCGCCGATCAATCCCGCCCTGGCGGCGCACTGGGTCTCACGGCTCGACACCGATGGAGACGGGGTGCTCTCCAACGACGAAGTCCGCTCCAGCGCCCTCCCCGGTCTACCGGAGTGGGATCTGGACGCGGACGGCACGGTCAGTCCGGGGGAGCTGGAGCGGATGCTGTGGATGCTAAATCCGAACCTGCTCTACGAGACCACCCCGGCCCGACGTCAGCTCACTTGGCGGCCTGCGGGTTGACCACGCCGTCGCCGTAGATGTTGCGGTGCGAGGCGCCGGTGCCTCCCATTCCGGGGGCGCCGACCTTGTCGAGGATGTAGCGCTCCGAGCCGGGGTACAGCTGCGGACCGGCAGAGCTGAACTCGCCGCGCCACTGCTCACCGCCGTACTCCACGCTGGCGGTCGAGCCGTCGTCCTCGTTGGGATGGAAGTACAGGAAGTGCTCGGGGTAGTGCTTGAAGTCCATGACCGGACCGGGCTGGTAGCTGTCGTAGATGCGCTTGTACGCCTTGCGCAGTATCGGCTCGGGCAGTCCGTTGTAGTTGAGGAACTCGTCCTGGACGAGGGCCTGCTCGATGGACAGCCAGTTGAGGTGGTCGATCTCGGAGCGGATGTGACCGGTCTGCACACCCTGGGAGTAGACCGTCGTGCCGGGCATCGCGGAGAGGTACTTCACACGGGTGATGTGCTTGTTCTCCTCGGACCACTCACAGGCCTGCTCCAGGGACTCTTCGTCCTCGCCGGGCAGACCGACGATCATCAAGCCGCCGAACCGGACGCCAGCATCCCAGGTCCTGTGCATCGCCTTGATGGTGATGTTCTCGTTGTTGCCCTTGCGTGCGGTCTTGAGGATGTTCTTGCCGAGGGACTCCACGCCGTACAGGGCGATGTCGCAGCCGGCCTCTCGCATGGAATCCAGGCGCTCCTTGTCGACATCCGCGCAGCGAGTCAGACAGGTCCACCGCAGCTTGTGGGGCTTGATGGCGTCGAGGATTTCGAGGGTCTGGCGCTTGTGGGAGGAGAAGGTCAGATCGACGAAGAACACGAAGTCGATGTCGTACTGCTCCTTCAACCAGATCAGCTCGCTGTTGAGCTTCTCGGGGGACTTCGCCCGCTCCTGGGGGGTGGTCCGGTAACAGAACGAGCAGTCCATCTTGCAGCCGCGGCTGTAGCTGCTGATGATCTGTGGCTGGAGGCCCATCTCGGAGTGGAACTGCGGCCAGAGGTCCAGGCGCATGTTGGGGAGGGCGTCGAGGTCCATCATCTGCCCGCGGGGCGGGGTGGCGCGCACGGTGCCGTCGGGGTCGCGGTACCAGATGCCGCGGATGTTCTGCAGCTCCGTGCCCCAGGTGCCCTCGGTGTAGCGCTCCATGACCTCCAGGATGGTGATCTCACCCTCGGAGATGACCGCGACATCGGTCTTGGTGTGCTGCATGAAGATGTGCGGCACGCTGGTGACGAGGGAGCCACCACAGATGACCGGAATCTCGGGCATGTCCTCTTTCACCCGCTCGATCAGCTCGTGGGTGAAGGGGAAGTTGTCCTCGAAGGTGCAGATGCCGAGGACATCGGTGTCGCCCTTGATCGCCTCGTAGGCCTCGCGCAGCGGATCGAGGGAGTAGCGAACGTCGACGATCTTGACCGGGTAGCCTGCGTTGTGCAGGACGGTCGAGATGTAGGTCGCGCCCTCGTAGGGAGCGGTGAGGAAGAACTCCCAGCCCCGGGGCATGGTGAACGGCGAGGGACCGACGATCAGGGTGAACCGGGGTTTTGTGCCGTCCGTGGAGACCGGAGTGCGGTCCTGATCCCGCATCAGCTCACGGTAGTGAACATCGACGCCTTCGTTTGCATCGGTGTAAAGAAACTCTGCCAGTGAGCGCTTGCGGGCCATTGCCAATCTCCTGGAAATGAGGGGCAGTCGACTGCCGTCGAGACAGATGCTACCACCGTCACTGCCACCCCTCAACATATCGATGAGCGGCGTCGGGTCAAGTTCTCCATAATATTGGAGGAAACCAGCGACCCGACACCGCTCTCTTTAGGAGCCTACGAATCCCTGTGGGAGCCTACGAACCGTGGGGCTGACCGGCACGCTCGAGGTACTGGTAGACACCCTCATCCTCGAAGTCAGCCCGGTTTGCAGTGAACTCCACGCTACCCGTGCAGCTGGAGGAGACCGTCAGCTCGCAGCTTCCGCTGCACTCGGGCTCCTCGAAGGTGTTGGTCAGCGGCGCGCCCTCGACGGTGATCTTGTTCTTGCCCTGTCCCTTGGTGAAGTCGTAGACGAGGAACTGACCGGAGGGGATCGAGCCGGTGGGCTGTCCGACAGCGGCGCTGTCCCAGGTGTCCGACTCCGTCCAGGAGCTGTCGGTGTTGTCGAGGGCCGACCAGGTGCCGGTGGCGGTGTCGGCGGAGACCTGCATGGTGATGGTGACATTCGAGGCCGCGATCACCGAAGAGGTGAAGTCGTAGCCAGACTCGTGGCTGCTGACCTCGGAGCTCTCGGTGGAGCCGATCCAGGAGAACTTCCAGCCGGCTTCGGTGGCAATGCCCGGGTAGGCTTCCGTGCCGATGATCAAGAAGGCCTGATCGGTGCCGTAGGTCTCCAGCTGACCGAAGAAGAGCTGGGGGCTGAGCACGGTGGACTCCTCAGTGGTCCATGCGCCGCCGGCCTCCTCTTCAGCGACATAGCCATCGCTGAAGTTGTGGGTGATGACGTCTTCACAGGCGTAGGTGTCATCGTAGGGCAGCTCAAAGGCCCAGATGTCGCCATTTCCGTCGGTGCCTTTGCAGCCGACCAGGAGGAGCCCGAGGGTGGTGATCTTGTTCATGTTTTCTCCATCATCTCTGGATACAGCCAGAGCGTAGTCTCGTGGAACAGATCTGAAAAGGTCTGAAAAGGACAGCGCCTGACCGCCTGCGACATCCGCGCCGCAGTTTTCCCCCTGTCGCCGCATCATCCGGGGACACTGTTGCGGTTGTAAAAGGACAATCCCCTAGTGGAATGGTCCTTGCTTGTGGTGAGATTCCCGGCAGCGGCCCCTCCGCTGATGGATCTCAATGATCCCGGTGGCCGACCACATGGGCTCGGCCTGGAGGCCCCGATGCACCCTGAATGCAGGGACCTCGGCTGCCTCCGTCCCCGAGGTGCTCTGTCTCCACACTGCCTCGGGGACCCTGGATCCCGGAGACTGATGATGAGAGGTGCCCAGAGACGCGCCGATGGCTTTAAGATGGGCGCCGATGACCCTCTCTCGTCCGGTGCTCCTGATTCTGGGAGCCATGTTCGCCTTCGGGCTGATGGCGCTGTTCACCCGCGAGGCCAACGCTCCGGTGCTCACCGTGGCGGCCTGGCGTGCGGTGCTGGTGGCGGTGGTCTTCGGCTTCTGGGCCGTGATCTCGGAGGGCGCACAGGTCGCGCTCCGCCCCGATCGAACCACGCTTCGGTGGGGGATTCCCTACGGGGTCGCCCTCGGCATCGCCAGCGCCACCTTCGTCGGTGGCTACGCGATGACCACGGTGGCCAACA
>JBLHNG010000505.1:0-6485 GCA_047621685.1 Myxococcota bacterium
TTCGTGGAGAGACACGGGGACGGGGTGAGTCCTACGAAGCCGGTCAGGTGGCTGCCTTCCCCCCAATTTTGTTGATTGTATTGTTTTGGATCGCCTGATCTGGAGTCTCAGTTCGTCCGGGCGCGCGCAAGGGGACACCGCAGTGGGCCGTGCTGGAGGGGCCGCACGCCAGATTCTCTGGCGGCCCCGGAGGCAGCAAGCGACCCGAGGCTGGTAAGGCTGGCAGTACCAGTGAGAATGGACGCCGACAGGGAGTGAGAGGCGAAGCCGCTGGAGCGGGCACTCGCAGAGGCGGCTAGAGCCGGCACTCGCACAACGGAGCTGCGACCGCGGAGGGGACCCGTGGCGATCAGCGCCGGGGGCGCCCTCAGCCCAAGGACGGAGACGGGGTTCGCAGTACCGCCGTACTCAAGGATTCGCCCATCTCTGCTTTTGATAGTGCCGACCTGTCCTGCTCGCCCTTCGCTCTGTTCTGCCCTTCGCTCTGTTCTGCTCGCCCTTCGCTCTGCCCTCCGCATCGCTCCGCTCCGCTCATGGTGCTCGTTCGAAGGGGCTGCACTCCTTGCGTTGAGTGCCCACTCCGCGACTTCGCTCACCTTCAGCCCCCGCCCCCTGGGCTACCCACCTTGTGCCCCCAACCGGACACCTCACTCCTCACTCCTCACTTTCACCGCGTCGGAACCGACTACCCAGTCCGCCAAACCATCCGCTGAGCTTCGAGTCCTTGAGGCTGTCAGCGTAGTTCGATGCAGACTCACGCCAGATGTCCCACGGGCGCTGCTTCCGAGGCGGCTCATCAGCCCGGGTGAGGTACTCGCCAGAGAGGATGCGGTCATACTCCCCGCTATCCACCCACCGGTCGATCTCCTTGAGGCGCTGCACAGGGAACGGGTGGCTGCGGTTCATCAGCGCCATGGCCTTGGCGATGGAGTCGAGCGTGTCGCCGTCCTCCTCATAGCGCCGTGCCTGCTCCTGGAAGGCGTCAATGCTCGCGCCCTCACCGACCCCGCCCGCCGACCGCAGCAGCGCTGAGCGCACCGCGTCAGGATCCTGGACCGCCAGCAGCCCGGCCCGGTCACTGGACAGCTCGCTCTTGCGGTCCCACTCCATCAGCGCGGCGGTGATCGCGTAGTACGCCAGCCCGGTGACGACGTTGGTGTACGCCAGCCGGGAGAGGTTCACCATCAGCTTGAGCATCGTCTTGTAGAGGACGTGCTCGGAGAGGATGTGGCCGACCTCGTGGCCGAGCACATACCGGAGCTGGTCGTCGTTCATCAGCAGGATGATGCCGGAATTGAGGACGATGAACGGGTCCTTCATGCCGACTGCCCCGGCATTGACCACCGGGTTCTGGGAGAGGTACAGCGGGTAGCGAGTCGGGGCGTCGAGGGTGTGGAGGACCTCCTCGTAGATCGCGTTGATGTGCGGGTACTGCTCGGGGCTGACCTCGATGGAGGAGCCCATGGACATCAGCCGGAGGGTGCGCTCGGCGATGAGGCCGAAGATCTTCTGGAGCGCGAGGTCGAAGCCGGGCACCTGACGGAGGGTCTGGAGCGCGGCGGCGTCGGCGGGGTGCTCCCAGGCGAGGGAGGAGATGTCGCTCAGGTGGATCTTGTCGGTCATTGAGGCTCCAGGTGGGCAGGGGCAACGCGGGGTGCTTGGTTGTCCTTACGAACACTTCGCGACGTTATCTCCAACCATTGTCACCAGAGGCCGATTCGGCGAGCATAAAGCGGGAGGGGGGCTACTGGTGGTGGACTCAGAGCCGATTCTGGTGGAAGTTATTGGGGTGTTTGAGCTGGGGCTGTTGGTGGCGGGCGACCCCGGACAGGATGGGCAACTTCGCCTGTTGGACATGAGGCCTGAGCAGGTGAAGATCCACGTTGCCAGACGAGAAGCCGAGCAGGTTGGTCGGTCGCTGTCGGTGTTCGTGATGCACCATTGGTCGGACGGCTACCGGGTTAGCGAGTGGAGCCCGGCGGAGCGGAAAGCGACGGCGGACGCAGAGATGGCCAGGGAGCAGGCCAACGCCGATGCTGAGATCGGTGCGGTGGTCTCGGTGGTGGTGCGCGGCGAGCGGCGCTGGGGACTGCTGTGTGACGTGGTGGGCACTCTGGCTGAGGGGGTGATCCTCACGGATGTGACCGACCACCCCGACGTCGCTGCTGCTGGCTGCCCGGTCCCTCCACCCCACGCCCTCAACGTCGGAGCCGTCATCGAAGCGAAGGTCATCGGCAAGAACCCCAACCACGGGGCGCTCATTTTCGGACTGCTACAGCTTCCCGAGGCGTGACAGGGTCTCTTCGCACTCCGCGACCATCTCCGCGACTACCTCTGCCGCTGGCCGGATCGCGTTCATGCGGCCGACGATCTGACCCACCGGGGAGGTGAGCAGGGGGCTGTCGATGCCCTGGCGGGCGCTGTGGTGGAGCCGGGCGACGGCCTCGGCGGTGAGCATGAACTGAAGCGGCATCGGCAGGGGATCGGGGTTGTCCTTGCTCTCCCAGGCGGCGGACCAGTCGGTCTTGAGCTGACGGGCGGGCTTTCCGCTGATTGCACGGGAGCGGATGGTGTCCCGGGAGCCGGCGGCGAGCAGCTTCTTCTTGAGGACCTCGGCGGTGTGCGACTCCTCGGTGGTCAGCCAGATCGAGCCGGTCCAGACCCCCTGCGCACCCAGCGCGAGCGCCGCAGCCATCTGCCGACCGCTGCCGATGCCACCTGCAGCGAGGACCGCGGCCTGACCCTGCACCGCGTCGACGACCTCCGGGACGAGCACGAAGGTGGAGATCTCGCCACAGTGTCCGCCGGCCTCGGTGCCCTGGGCGACGATGATGTCGACCCCGGCGGCGAGCTGTCGGGTGGCGTGGCGTCCGCTGCCGATCAGCGCGGCGACCAGGACGCCTTGAGCATGACAGCGGTCGATGATGTCCGCAGGCGGGGGGCCGAGCGCGTTGGCGATGAGCTTGATGGGGTGGCGGAGGGCCAGCTCGACCTGCTCCCGGCTGGCGGCGTCGGTCCAGGCCTTGAGCGCCTCGTGGGCGGTGACCTCGGCGGGCAGGGGCGGCACGTTGTACTGCTCCAGCAGCTCGCTGACGAAGTCCCGGTGGGCCGTTGGCAGCATCTTCTGGAGGTCCCCGGGATCGCCCATGCCCCCGGCACCGCCGATGTGCTTCGCCGGGATGACCACGTCCACACCGTAGGGCTTGCCGTCGATGTTGGCGTCGATCCAGTCGAGGTCGGCGGAGAGGGTCTCGAGGTCAGTGGCGATGACTCCGAGCACGCCCATGCCCCCGGCACGGCTGACGGCCACGACGACCTCGCGGCTGCGGGTGAAGGCGAACAGGGGGATGGCCAGGCCAAGGCGGCGGCACAGCTCGGTCTGCATGGTCACTCCGGTAGAACGTGTTTCACTTCTCGACAGTAGAACACGTTCTATCACTCCGCGTCAGCGTACTCCTGCCCGCGTCCGAAGATCCCGAACAGCCCGCCGGTGTGCCAGAACAGGATGCGTCGGCCCAGGGCGCGTGGGCTGCCTGCGAGGGTCTGCTCCAGGGCGTGCCAGGCCTTGCCGGTGTAGACCGGGTCGAGGATCAGGCCGGTCTCTCGGGCGAGGGTGATCTGGCTGGACAGCTCCGCAGGACTCGACAGGGCGTAGCCGCGGCCGGCGAAGCCTTCGAGCACGTCCCAGCCCCTGGGTGGCAAGGAGAGGCCGAGTCGGCTGGCGTCGTCTGCGATCTCCTCCACACGCTGTCGGAAGTACGCCCGGTCGTCGCACACCGCCACCCCGAGGACGCTCGCGGACAGCCCACTCATCGCGAGGCCAGCCAGCGTCCCGCCGGAGCCGACGGCGCAGAGCACGGTGTCGAAGTCCACACCCGCAGCCACTGCCTGGACTGCCAGTTCCCGACCGGCCTGCACAAAGCCGAGCGCACCGACCGCGCTGCTGCCGCCCTCCGGGATGATGTACGGACGCTCTCCCTGCGCGACGAGTCGCTCGGCAGCCTCGGCCATCAAGGCGTCTCGGTGGGCGTACTGCTCCGGGGTGATGAAGGTGATGTCTGCGCCGAGGATGGTGTCGAGGAGGAGGTTGCCATCGGCAGCGGCGGTCGGGGGAGCACCGCGCAGCAGAAGCACGGGGCGCAGGCCGATCATTCGCGCGGCTACGGCGGTCGCCCGGCAGTGGTTGGACTGGAGGCCGCCAGTGGTTATCACACAGGTTGAACCAGCGGACTGCGCCTCTGAGAGCAGGTAGTCGAGCTTGCGGACCTTGTTGCCGGACAGGCCGAGTCCGGTGAGATCATCGCGCTTGACCCAGATCTCGGCGCCGAGTCGTTTTGAGGGGCCGGGGAGGTGCTGGAGCGGAGTGGGAAGTCGGGAGAGGGCGAGTGGCTTCATGGCTGGAGGCTCCAGTCGGCAATAAAGAAGGCTTGAAGTGATTGTCCCCGGATCCGGTTGGCGCTACAATCTGTCTCCCGCCCTTAATCTTCTCTCGATACTCCTCCCTACTCAAGTCAAGAGCGATGATGGATTCCCACCTCTCCCGTCCATCGAGCCCGCCCACCCGTGACCCCGCTGCGCTCGCCAGCACCTTCCTGGATCGCGGAATCAAGGCATTCGACGCTAACGAGCGTGCGATGGCGTGGGGGTGGCTGCACAAGGCCCTCGCGGTCTCTATGGCCTCCAAAGATCAGAAAGGACTCGCTGCAGCCGGCTGGCGTCTGAGCATGCTCAAGGCCCAGCAGGGCGAGACCGAAGAAGCCCTCACCCTGTGTCGCTCAGCCCATGAGGCCGCCCAGACGGCCTGGAGCCGGGTCGACATGGCCGAAAGCACCTACCTGCTCGGCAACCTCCTGTGCCAGAGCGATCAGCAGGAGGAGGGGCTGCGCATGCTGCACAGCGCCGTCGACCTGTATGGCGAACTGAACGACGTCGATGGCCAGCTGCGGGCCTGGCGCAACATCGGTGGCATCCTCCGCAAGCGCGGCAGCCACCTCGAAGCGATCGAGGCCTGGAAGCGGTGCCTGGTGGTCTACGGGCAGCGCGGGGAGCTGGCCGAGCAGGCTCGCCTCCATGTCGCCATCGCCCGCTGCTGGGTGCGCCTGGAGGACTACCGGAAGGCCCTCGTGCACAACCTCGCGGCGCTGGGGCGTCACCGTCACCTGGAGTCCAGTCGCCTGGAGTCGGACCTCAAGCTCCTCTCAAAGCTGCGCCGACGAATTGCCGATGACGACGTGTTCATCGACGACCTCCGCCAGATCGTCGATCCCCGGGGCACCGAGCCGGACACCCTGGAGGTCGTGCTCAGCATGCTCGGGGACTACGAGGCCCGACAGGCCCGAATCCGCGCTGTGACCGCACTGGCAGAGGCCACCTCGGACCTCTCCGCTGCGGAGCGGGAGCTGGTCGGTGGCGCACCTGCCCCGGTTGTTGAGTCTGAGCTTCCGTCCGAGGGAGACACCCGCCCCTCCATCACCCTGTCCACCCCCGCAGAGCAGCTGCTGGATGGGCTGGCGGACTCGCTGGAAGAGAGCGACTCGCTGTCGGACTGGGATGAAGACTTCTGGGAGGAGGAGAGCGGCCGCCGGCTCTCTCAGCAGCCCTGGCAGATCTGGGTCTTGGCCGGGTTCAGTGCGATCATCGCGATGATGACCGTGATGGTGTTGCTCTCGGTCGGTGCGATGATCCTCCGCTGAGAGGGAATTCGGGCACCAGTCATCGCGGTGGACAGTTATCCCGCTTGACTGGTGCGCTTTTGTCTGAGACGGGGGCTTCACCCCCAAACTCCCCGCTACGCGCTGACATCCTCTCACACAGACTGTCCGCCAGAAGGGGGCGACATGACGAGTGCCCGAATTCGCTCTTGCACTTCCCATTGAGTTTGGCAGGGACCCGGCTATGGGCGGGCGAGAGCCTGCTGGTGGAGACGGGGTGAGTCCTACGAAGCCGGTCAGGTGGCTGCCTTCTCTCGTACTGACCATCAAGTTCGACAAGTGCCGGTCGCAGACGGGCTGATTGTCGATTCGTGGAGAGGAGCGGGGACGGGTTGAGTCCGACGAAGCCGGTCAGGTGGCTGGCTCACGGACTTCCCGCTGAGTGACGGCAGTAGCCGGCCTTTAGGCTGGGTAAACTGCCGATTCGTGGAGAGGCGCGGGGACGGGGTGAGTCCGACGAAGCCGGTCAGGTGGCTGCCTTCCCCCTAATTTTGTTGATTGTATTGTTTTGGATCGCCTGATCTGGAGTCTCAGACCGCCCGGGCGCGCGCAAGGGGAGACCGTAGTGGGCCGTGTCGGAGGGCCGGGGGACGCCCTCAGTCCACGCCAGATTCTCTGGCGGCCCCGGAGGCAGCAAGTGACCCGAGGCTTGAGAGAAGGGGCAACCCACCGAGAATGCTGGCCGACAGGGAGTGAAGCGCGGACCGCGGAGGGGACCCGTAGCGATCAGCGCCCAAGGACGGAGACGGGGTTGGCAGTACCGCCGCCAGTTGA
>JBLHNG010000506.1:0-6483 GCA_047621685.1 Myxococcota bacterium
CCTCGTGCTCGCGCAGTTCCTCATCGACGAGGGGCTGCTGACCGGCTCTGCGGAGGATGCCGTCGCGACTGGCGCCCACGCCCTGTTCTTCCCCCACGGTGTCGGGCACCTCATCGGCCTCGATGTGCACGACATGGAGGGCTTTGGTGATCGGCAGGCCTACCCCGCCGGGCGCACCCGCTCCGCACAGTTCGGCACTGGCTACCTCCGTCTCGACGTCGACCTGGAGGCCGGCATGGCGGTCACCATCGAGCCGGGCTTCTACGTCGTGCCCGCCATCCTCGCTGATGCGGCCCTCACCGAGCAGTTCGCTGGTCAGCTGAACCTGACGGCGGCCCGGGAGTGGATCGGTTTTGGCGGCATCCGCATCGAGGACGACGTGCTGACGACCGACGGGGAGCCCCAGGTGATCACCGAGGGAATCCCGAAGACGGTCGCGGAGGTCGAGGCGGCGATGGCTGAGGACTTTGTCTGGGGCGCTGCGTAGCGACTACCAGCGGCGCTGGACGATGGTATCGGCGAGGAACCGGGAGTCCTTCTCGGGATAATCGAGGGTGTAGTGCAGCCCCCGGCTCTCCCGACGGCGCAGTGCACAGTCCACCACCAGCTCCGCCACCGTTGCGATGTTGCGCAGCTCGATGAGGTCGCTGGTGATCTTGAAGTCCCAGTAGTACTTGTGGATCTCCTCCTGGACCAGATCGATGCGCTTCTGCGCCCTCATCAGCCGCCGACCGGTCCTCACGATGCCGACGTAGTTCCACATGAACCGGCGGATCTCATCCCAGACCTGATAGATGACGACCTGCTCATCGGGCTCTGCTGCGTGCCCCTCGTCCCATGGCGGCAGCTCTGCGGGCTCTGGGAGATTCGGGAGCCGGGAGACGACCTCTGCGGCAGCCCGGTGGGCGAACACCGCGGCCTCCAGGAGGGAGTTGCTGGCGAGCCGGTTGGCGCCGTGCAGCCCGGTGCAGGAGGTCTCCCCGATGGCGAACAGGTTCTCAATGGAGGACTCGCCCTTCAGGTCCGTGCGGACCCCACCGCAGAAGTAGTGCGCCGCAGGCACCACCGGGATCATGTCGGTGGTGATGTCGACGCCAAACGTCATGCAGCGGGTGTAGATGTTGGGGAACTTGTGGCGCAGGGTCTCGGCGGGGAGGTGCGTCATGTCGAGGTAGACGCACTCGTTGCCGGTGCGCTTGAGCTCTGCATCGATGGAGCGGGCGACGATGTCGCGGGGGGCCAGCTCCATGCGCGCCTCGTCGTAGCGGGCCATGAACCGCTCGCCGTCCTTGAGCCGCAGCCGACCACCCTCTCCGCGCAGGGCCTCGCTGATGAGGAAGTTCCGGGCGTCGGGGTGGTAGAGGCAGGTCGGGTGGAACTGCACGAACTCCATGTTCGCGATGCGGGCACCGGCGCGCCAGGCCATCGCGATGCCATCGCCAGTCGCGACGTCGGGGTTGGAGGTGTAGAGGTAGACCTTCCCTGCCCCACCCGCGCACAGTGCGACGGCCTTGGCTGAGTAGGTCTCCACCACGCCGGTGTCGGTGTCGGTGTGCAGGGCGTAGCAGCCGAGGACCTGATCGGGGATCGGGGGCAGCTCGCCGCTGAGCCGGGACACCGAGCCAGCGGTGATGAGATCCACCGCGATGGCGTGCTCTATCAGGACGATGTCGGGGTGAGCGTCGATCTGCTCCAGCAGCGCCCGCATGATCTCCCCGCCAGTGAGGTCTTTGCTGTGGAGAATGCGCCGTACGGAGTGGCCGCCCTCCTGGTGCAGGGAGTACTGGGAGGGGTCTTCGTCTGAGCGGTCGAATTTCACCCCCCGAGAGATCAGCTCCTCGACGGCGCGCCGGGCGTTGCGGGCGGTGATGTCGACCACCTCGCGCCGACACAGCCCGGCTCCGGCGATGAGGGTGTCGCTGACATGGGCCTCCCAGGAGTCATCCTCCATCCAGGCTGCGGCAATGCCGCCCTGCGCCCAGCGGGTGTTGCTCTGGATGCGCTTGCCCTTGGTGAGAATGGTCACCCGGCAGTGGGGGGCAACCTTGAGGGCAAACAGGAGGCCCGCGAGGCCGCTTCCGATGACGAGAACGTCTGTCTTGATCATCTGCGATCTATACCAAGACGGCGCCCCCTTGCCGACTGACTGGCCGGGCTGTACCCTCGACTCATGGTGATGATGTGGCTGATCACGACCGGTCTGGCTGGAGATATCTGGCAGACGGAGCTGGATGACGGGACGCTGGTCTTCACGGACTCACCGCAGCACTCCGGCTACACGCAGTACCACATCGACGGTCCGCCGCCGGAACGCACCCGGGTATCCAGCCGCTCCTTCCCGCTGCTGGACACCTGGGACTACCTCATCCTCCAGGCCGCCCACCGGTACTACCTGGAGGCAGAGCTGATCAAGTCGGTGGTGCTCGCGGAGAGCGGAATGAACCCCCGCGCCCTCTCCAGCGCCGGTGCGATGGGTTTGATGCAGCTGATGCCAGGAACCGCGAAGGATCTCGGGGTGACCGACCCATGGGACCCAGAGCAGAACATTGACGGTGGATCGCGCTATATCCGAGAGCAGCTCGACAACTTTGGCGATGTTCGTCGGGCGATTGCCGCCTACCATGCCGGTCCAGGCAATGTGCGACGTTATGGAGGGATTCCTCCCTTTGAGGCGACACGAATCTATGTCGCGCGGGTCCTGGACCTGTACGAGATGTTCCGTACCGAGCGTCCCCTGAGCAAGCCGGAGTCCCGTTGAAGCGTTCGTTCTGGAACCTCCCCAACAGCCTGACCGTTGCCCGAATCGCCCTGATTCCGGTGGTGGTCTGGATGCTCGGAGACGCACCGACGCGCACGGAGAGCCTGGCGACAGCGGTGATCTTCGTCGTGGCCATGCTGACCGACATCGTCGACGGCTACCTCGCCCGGAAGTGGAACCTCGTCAGCCCGATGGGTGCCTACCTCGACCCCCTCGCCGACAAGCTGATGGTGATGGCCGCACTCATCATGCTGGTGCCGCTGGGCTGGGTGCCGGCGTGGCTGGTGCTGATTCTGCTGGGGCGCGAGATCGCGATCACCGGACTCCGCGGGATTGCCAGCCAGGAGGGCCTGATCCTGTCCGCGGGCTCCATGGGCAAGATCAAGACGGCATTTCAGTCCACTGCCCTGACCATGCTGCTGCTGCACTACCCCACGCTTGGGATCGACGTGCACAGCAGCGGCTCCGTGCTCCTCTGGGTCGCGACTTTCTTCTCGCTGACTTCGGGGCTGGAGTACATGATGCTGTACCTCAACGCAGTGAAGAAGCGGGAAGACGCAGAAGACCTCGCTGCAGCCAATCTCGCAGCTCAGGGCCTCGGACCGGGCGTGGTGATTGAGGGCGGCAGCTCCGAGAGCTCCTGATACTGCTGTAGCAGCCGGGTCTGGCGGGTCTCCAGGTCGGCCTCTGAACCCGCAATCCACATCCGACGCACGGCATTGCGGGGCTGGAGCGGATCGCCATCGCAGAGGAAGAAGGTTGCTTCAGCACCCGCCTCCAGCCGACCGTGCCCCGGGATGCCGAGGATCTCCCCTGCACCGGTGGTCAGTGCGGTGATCGCGGCCTCAAACGGCAGGCCATGGGCCACCGCGACGCCAGCCTGAGTGGGCAGCATTCGGGCGAAGTGCGCGCTGGAGGACCGAAGGGCCAGGGTGACCCCGGCGGCGTAGAGGATGGCTGGGTTCTCGTAGATGGCGTGGGGGTGCTGGAAGCTGTTGGGCTGGATGGTCGTCGGTCCGAGCAGCACGCCCACTCCAGCCGAAGCGATCTGAGGTGCGATGAGGTGACCCTCGCTGCAGCCGACCAGCGCAGCCTTGAGGTTGTAGGTCTCGACCAGCTCCAGGGCGAGCAGGATGTCGTCGACCCGCTCCGCTGAGATCAGCGCCATGACCTCACCGCGACGCAGCTGCCGAAGCATGCGGTCGGACGGGGTGAGATCGTCCTCGTCTTCCCCGCCGTCGTCCTTCTTGCCGCGCTTCTTCCGGCCCGTCTCCTCTTCCTCGGGAGGCTTCGGGAGCCCGTCGAGCAGCTCTCGAAGCTGCATCGCTACGCCCATGCGGCTCTTGGGACCGCCCTCAGATTGACCGCCCCGACCGAGGCTCATGCACAGACCAGCCGGCGCACGGATCACCGCCTCGTGAGCACTGAGCCCGATGGTGCGCAGCAGGGCGGCCTGGCCGGTGATGAGGTGGTTGAAGGCCGGATGGACCAGCACACTGGTGATGCCGTTGGCCCGGGTGACCGGCACGACGTCTGACAGTGCGTTGTAGGCGTCGACCGCTCGGGCATCCGCGGTGATCATGCCGGAGCTCTCGCTGGTGTCCCGGGTGCTGCCCTCCATGGGGACCTCGACGAGGCCCACGGTGCAGCCAGCATCGGTGAAGCCCGGGCAGAGCCACACTCCGCCGACATCCAGCCCGCCAGTCACCGCAGCACCGAGCGCGACGATGACGCCATCTTCGACTCGGACCCCGCCGGTCGAGGTGGTGCCGGTGTGGGAGAGGAGGGTGGCGCCAGAGAGGGTGAAGGTTCCCGAGAGGCCGCCCTCGGCGCGACCATCGAGGCCCGCGCGCCCGATGCGGGGAAGCACGGCACCGGCAGCGAGCAGGGAGAGCATCCCCCGGCGGGTCAGTCCGCGCTGTGGAGTCTTATGGGCGGGCATTGGGAGTCCCCTCAGTGTCTCGGTCAAACACCACCGCGCCCTCGATCCAGGTGCGCTCGACCCGGGTGTAGACGTCCAGCGGGTGGTGGGAGAACAGGGCGAGATCGGCGTCCTTGCCGACCTCGATGGTGCCGACGCGGTCCTCGATGCCGAGCAGCCGGGCCGGATCGAGGGTGATCATCTCCATCGCCTCGGACTCTGAGGAACCGTAGCGGAGCATCTTGGCGGCCTCGGTGTACATGCGCTGCACGGTGTTGGCGGAGTCGGAGTGCAGGGCGACCACGCCGCCGTCGGACTTCACCAGCGCGGCGTTGTTGGGGATGGCGTCGAAGGCCTCCATCTTGAAGCCCCACCAGTCCGGCCAGGTGGCGATGGCGGTGTCGTGGGCGATGATGAGGTCGCGGATCTTGTAGGCCTCCAGCGCGTGCTGGATGCTGGCAACCTGGATGTTGAAGGCGTCCATTGTGCGGAAGATGCCTTCGATGTCGTCAGAGCGGTAGCAGTGGATGTGGACCCGCACCTCGCCGTCGAGCACATCGAGCAGGACCTCCAGATCGGGGTCGGTCGGGGGTGGCTCCCGACGGGTGCGGGCCTCGCGGTAGTCCAGGGCGGCCTGGAACTCCCCGCGCATCCCGGCGAGGTTGCCCATCCGAGTGCTCGGGCCGCCCTCTTCGTCGCCATAGACCCGCTTGGGGTTCTCTCCGCAGGCCATCTTGATGCCCCGGGGGGCGCCGTCGAACACGAGGCCAGAGAGGGTGCGGGAGGGGCGCAGCTTGAGCACCACCGACTCGCCGCCGATGAGGTTGGCGGAGCCGGGGAGGACCTGGATGGTGGTGATGCCGCCAGCACGCGCCCGGGAGAACGCCGGATCCTCGACGTGCACGCTGTCGCCAGCCCAGACCCGGGGAGTGGAGGGGGCAGTCATCTCATTGCCGTCGCCGTGGGCCTCGGTGCCCGGCCAGGGGTAGACGCCCATGTGGGAGTGGACGTCGATGAGGCCCGGGGTCAGCCAGCGGCCCTGAGCATCGAAGACCTCTGCGCCCTCGGGGACCTCGATGCCAAAGCCGACCGCAGTGATCCGGCCATCTTCGATGAGGACCACCCCACCCTCGATGGGATCCTCGCTGATCGGGAGGATGTTGGCGTTGATGATGGCAAGCTCTGCGGCGAGCGCGCTGGTGAGGAGGAGCAGGGGGGTCATCCGGTCAGTCCGTCGAGAATTCGGTGGGCATCCCCGGGCAGACCGAGTCCGCGGAATCGGATGATTCCCTCCGCGTCGAGGATGAGGACCAGGGGAATGGCCTGGACGTCGTAGCTGCTCTGGATGGCGCCGGAGAGATCGAGGCCGACCGGCCAGGTGATGCCCATCGACTGAGCCGCGCGGGCAGCAGTGGAGGGATCCTCACCGGCGTTGATGCTCACGACGTGGAGCTTTTCGCCATAACCCTCCACAATCCGGGCGACCTCGGGGGCCTCCTGGCGGCAGGGACCGCACCAGCTCGCCCAGAACACCAGCATCGTCGGCCGCCCCTGGAGCGCGGTCAGCTCAAACGCGGTGCCGTCGAGGTAGGTGCTGCTGATGGCGGGAGCGCTGCGGCCCTCCAGCGGCGCGACCGGCGGCCCGCTGCTGCAGGCCAGGAACATAGCGATCAGGAAGGCTTGCATGAGTAGCGGTATATCCCGCCGACATGGGATAGAGCGGCGCCCATGTTGCTCGATCTGCTCTGGAACCTCTCTCGCCCCCTCCTCTTCTCCCTCGATGCGGAGCGCGCACACCGTCTGG
>JBLHNG010000507.1:0-6481 GCA_047621685.1 Myxococcota bacterium
CCTGAGCCTGGCCGCACTGCTGGCTGGCTGCGGCGACAAGGACGACACCGCGACCACCGAGGCCGATGCCGACACCGATGCCGACACCGATGCCGACACCGATGCCGACACCGATGCCGACACCGATGCCGACACCGACAGCGACACCGATGCCGACACCGACGCGGACACCGACGCGGACACCGACGCCGACGCCGATGCCAGCTTCGAAGCCGTCCAGGCTGTCTTCGATGCGCAGTGCACCAGCTGCCACTCTCCGACCGGCTACCAGAGCTGGATGGACCTCAGCGAGGGGGCGTCCCACGCCAGCATCGTCAACGTGCCGAGCGACCAGCACGATACCTTCAGCCGGGTCGAGCCAGGATCGACCAAGGACAGCTACCTCTACGCCAAGCTGGAGGGCGTGCACAAGAGCCTCGGCGGCTCTGGTGACTCCATGCCGCCAGACAAGAAGTTCTCCGGGGACGACCGGCTGACGATCGAGGCCTGGATCCTCGCGGGCGCACCAGAGTAGACGCCGCTCAGCACTCCCCGTCGATCGCGCACTGCTCCCCGGCCTCGGGGATGACGATCCCCTCCCGGTCCATCCAGCGGCGGATCGCCGGGAGGAGGGCTTCGAGGGGGCGGAAGCCCTGGGTGACCATCACCAGCGGCGTGTCCGTGCGCGCGATGCCTTGTGGGGCGATGAACAGCGTGGGAAAGGCGCGAACGTCGTTCTGGAGCGCCCAGGCAAAGTCCGCCCGGGTCTCGGCCTGAACCGCGGCATCGACGAGGTCAGCGGCAAGGACCTCGGGATCGATGAAGTCCCCGGCCAGTGCTGGGTAGACACCCTCGTCGGTGATGTCGATGCCCTCGGCGTAGAAGGCATGGTGCAGCCGACTGGAGAACGCCAGCGCTCGCTCTGGTGTGCGACGGCGAACCGCGACCACCGCGGCACAGGGCACCTCGGTGTTGTAGCGCCAGCCCCGTCGCTGGAGGATGGTGTGGTCAAAGGGCTGGCCGGAGGCGGCGTGGACCTGCTCCCAGCAGCCGGTGAGGAACGCCGCCATGCGGTCGTCGACCATGTCCGCACCCGGTCCAGTCCGCAGCCCACCGACCCGAACCTGGACCGGCATGCCGAGGCCATCGCGCAGCCCCTCCAAGACCGGAGCGAAGCCCCAGCACCAGGAGCACATGGGGTCGCCAACGTAGAGAAGTTCAGGAGTGTCGAGAAGCTGAGGAGTCATGCTCCCGAGCTATCTCAAGCACCCGTCATGTGGTGCCTTTCTGGCAAGAGAGCCTCAGTCCCGACGGCGCAGCAGCGCGATGCCAGCGATCCAGAGGAGACCGAGCAGGCTGGCCGGCTGGCTGACCGAAGTGCAGCCGCAGCCCTTGACCTCATCATCATCGCCGGTCCCGACCTCCAGCTCGGACTCCGTGCTGGGAACCTCCACACCGTAGATGCAGACATCATCGACGTTCCAGCCGCCCATGCTCAGGCCACCATCGGAGAGGATCTCCCAGCTGATGGTCAGGTCGGAGACGTCTGTGGCGTCGAGCTGGATGGTCTGGAGCGCCCACTGACTGTCCTGGTGGTGCTCACCACCGTTCTCATACTCGGTGCCGTGGTTCTCCCAGACGACGTCGTCGTTGATCAGCACGGTGGCCTGGTCGTAGTAGCCGTCTTCAACGCTCAGCCACCGCTGGAACTGCACCACGACGGTCTCGTAGCCGAGGGTGTCGATGGCCGGGGAGGTCAGCTGGTTGTGCTTGTCGTTCTGGTACTCGCCGTTGTAGTCCTCGCCGTCGATGGTGCCGCCGAGGTCGTTGCCCCAGACGTTGTCGCCGCTGTTGGCGAAGGACGGGTCGCCGCCGAGGCCCGCGGGGGTGCCCCACATCCAGTCATTGGCGCCCGAGGACTCCTCGCCAGCCAGCAGCGCGCTGCTGAAGCCGCCGTCGTCGGTCTCGAAGTCGTTGCAGTAGATCTCGACCAGCTCGCCGACGTAGAAGGACATCGGGGTGATCTCGCCACCGGAGGGTGCGGTGACCCGCTCGCCCTCAGCCGACTCTGCGGCGAGGTAGTAGAGCACCTTTGTGCCCACCGCCTGGGCCGGGATCGCGCCGACCAGGGTGTCTGAGCCAGACAGGGCTGCGGACTCCCAGCTGTCTCCGCCGTCGGCGCTGTAGAGGACCTCGGCAGTGTCGATGGTGAAGTCCGAGCAGCCCTCGGCGAGGTTGAGCAGGTCGGCCTCGACGGGGTACTCCGCGGCGGTGTCGGGCTGGTTGCCGACCGGGGCGGTGGTCAGGTTGAACAGCGCCGCGTTTCCGCCCGGGCCGAGGCCGTGGCGGGAGAAGGCATCGATGATCGCGCAGAGGTTGGGGGTGCCGTCGGAGAGGTCGCCGTTGTCATCGTCGGCGGCGACGAAGTCGTCGTAGACGTCGGGGGTCTCTGGACCACCGCGCAGTCCGGCGACGAACAGGGGGAACAGGGTCTCCCGGGCTGCCTCTGCACCAAGCTCATCCTCCAGCTCGCCCCAGAGGTCCCAGATCGCGCCAGCGAAGATGAGGCCGTCGTAGTGGACCTCGCCGATCCAGTCGTCGGGGTAGACCCGGTCGGGGCTGGCGTCGCGGATGCCGGAGCCGGAGGTGTAGAAGTACGGCGAGATGGTCGAGTCGCCGGTCTGGAAGAACGCCACCGCGTCGCCGATGCCCTCGGATATGCTGCCGTCCCAGGAGCCCGACAGCAGGTTGTAGTAGTGGAAGCCGTGGCCCCACTCGTGGTAGTTGACGTCGGCAATCCGGGCGGTGTTGTTGCAGCCACTTCCAGCGGTGTAGAAGTTGACGTCGCCGTCGAAGTAGGCGTTGCAGCTTTCGTTCAGGTTGACGTTGGAGGTGATCCGGCTCCAGGAGTTGTTGACGTGGGGGGCGTAGAGGTCCGCCCAGTCCCGGATCTGATGGAGGAAGACGTAGGTGTCGATCTCCGCCTGGGTGGTCTCGCCAGCCGTCCAGGTGTTCTCGCCGTCAAACAGGGCCAGGGTGGCGGTGTTGCTGTTGTCTCGGACCCGGACGCCGTCCGAGGTGAGGCTGGCGATGACGGAACCATCCAGCGACCAGGAGCCGTCATCGGAGACCTCGGCGGTGGAATCAGCGGTCTCCAGGTACGCCCCGCCGAGGGGGGAAGTGGACATGTCGCCGTTGACGGTGCGGGTGTCGTGGTGGCCGTGGAGGTCGCCGGAGAGGAAGCGGACCTCGTTGTGGATGTTGAGCAGCGCGCCGGTCTGTGCATCGACGAAGGTGACCCACTGGCCGACCGGAGCGGCAGTGGTGCTGCGGACTTCCCAGCACAGCCGGTAGCCAATGCCGCTGCCCTGCTCGACGGGCAGGATGACCAGCTCGGCGATGTCGTCGGTGTGCTGGCTGTAGGGAGCCGGGCCGCCCCCGATGGCTGCGGCGATGGCGGCGGAGGCGGCCAGCTCGGGAGCCAGGGAGAGGCCAGAGGCACCGGGGTGGGTGTCGAGGCCGATGGAGAGCAGGCGACCGGCCTTGATTCGAGCGGAGATGCCGCCGCGCCAGATCGAGACGCTGTCGGCCGAGCTCGACGAGAAGCCGTCGGGCATTCCATCGCTCGCGGCGCTGTGGACGACCCGGTCGAGCTGGATGAACCAGGTGCCTGAGGCATCGTCGAAGCCGCTGGTGCCGAGGACGAGGTCTGAAGCATCCACCCCGGTGAGCTCCGGGTAGCGGCTCAGCAGGGCGATCACGGCCTCTGCGGCTTCCTCAGCAGTCTGCGGATCGTTGAGGTCGATGCTCGGCCCCCAGGCACGGTGTGCGGTGCCGGTGCGCTCGTCGAACCGGGCCTGCCAGCCTGCACCCTCGCCCTCAGTGAAGCTCACCCAGCCCGCGCTCCGCCGAAGCGCATGCTGACGCTCGGAATGGTAGCGACGAACCCGCACCGGCTCCTGGCCGATGAAGTTGCCCTCATCCGGAGCAAAGGCCAGTGCGTTGTGTCCAAGCAGCAGAGTGATCAGCATCAGGGTCTCCCGGGGTTTGATGGATGTACCTTCCCCTGAGATTCGGCAATCGTCAATAATGCAGACAAAAGCATAACAATCAGGAATTGCCGTATTAATGGTTCTGTTAAACCGAACAATCATGGTGAGAACGCCCGGTGGGCCGAATAATGTTTCGAGATTGACACTCAGGCTGGTTTACGTGGCCTTGGGTGGAGGTCTTGTGGTTGCCGATGTGGGGAGCAGTGTGGAGGCGGCCAGGTGGGTGGCTCGCCGGTGAGTGTCGGCAAGTGCCGGTCGGAGACGGGCTGATTGCCATTCTTTTTTCTCGCCACTTCGGGCACCAGTCATGTCACCCCTTCTGGCGGACAGTCTGTGTGAGAGGATGTCAGCGCGTAGCGGGGGGTTTGGGGGTGAAGCCCCCGTCTCAGACAAAGGTGCCCCACTTCGCACCACTGCGCCCTACCCGCTCTGAGCGGCTTCGGGCTGCTCAGGGCTCTCGCTTGAGGGGGCCGCACTACCCGCCTTGCGGCCCCACCCGGACACTCGCCGCTAACTACACGTCGGCTCCCTCAGCGACTCGCCCTGATGACCTCAGGGCGCCGAATGGTTGCTCGGACAGTTTCTGACCCTCACAGATCCACCCAGAGCGGTCGGGCCGACTCCTCAGGGCTCGTCCTCCCAGGACCTGTCGGAGACATGCTGTCGCCGCTGCCCTCACCGGGTGGCGGCTTCTTTGCACCTGCTACTCAGTGTCGTCCGGGTCGTCGCAGACCATGAAGTCGGTGCACTCCAGCGGCGTCTCTCCACCGCACTCGGTGACCTCCAGGGCTGCGGTGCAGGCTGCGACGTCTTCGATGTCCTCGAAGCACTCCCGCTGGTTGTTGTCCCACGCCGGGTTGCCCCAGTAGTTGCCGTAGAATTCCACGCAGTCCTCGATGGTGGGGAACTCACCATCGAAGCCAGTCCGGCAGGCCAGCACATCGCACCAGGCCACGGCCATGGCATCGACGTCGCCGATCTCGGTCAGCTCCCCGGTGTCCTGGGTGTCCTGGGTGTCGGTCCCGGCCTTCTCATCCTCGGTCCGACAACCGATCAGGGTCACCAACATCATCCACGTCATGCGCGTCCTCCCCCGAAAACAAGCCCTACAGGCAATATAGCGCCTCGTCCTCGGGTCCGACGGCTTCGAATTCCTGGCAGCTCATCCGTCCCGGGCAGCCCTCGTCCTCCCCTGCGGCCTCGCAGGGAGTGGCGCAGACACTCACACCGCCGACGATCCCGCACTCCTGTCCGCTGGTGCAGTCGGCATCACCGGTGCAGGCGTAGGCCGCACAGGCGCCCTTGAGGCAGGCACCACCGCTGAGGCAGTCCTCGCTCGCCTCACAGGTGCCCCCCATCTCCACCGTGCCGCCACACCCGGTCAGAAGCGCCAGCAGGGCTACCAGCACTGGCCGCCGTCCAGGTTGCCCAACAACATCTCCATCAGCGCAGCTTCCTCAGCCAGCAGTGCGTCGTCGAGGTCTGCGGAGACATCATCCAGACGCCGGACCGACTCGTGGATCCGGGCGGAGGCCTCGGTCCGATCAATGGTGCCCAGGCAGAAGTCCGCGCCAGCCTGGAGCGCCTGATACTCGGCAACCAGGACCGCCATCTTGTAGACGCCGAGGTCGTCTGCGGCTGCGGCATCGCTGATGTAGGCCTCGCCGCCGTGGAAGGAGAAGGTGACATCCTCCTCGACAATGCGGCCATCCACGGTCTCAAAGGTCAGCCCCATCTCGCCGAGGGGTCCGCTCAGCTCGGAGATCAGCCGCTCGTCCACCGGGACCAGCTCTGCGCCCATGCCGCCGCTCTTGGAGGATAGGAACAGGGTGGAGGTGCCGAACTCGATGGTGCTGGTCGCACCCTCGACCGGTGCGCCGTAGCCGCGCTCGAAGTGCAGGCCGTCGACCGCCTCGATGTGGACCTCCAGGTCATAGGCCAGCGGGGTGACCATGTAGGCGAACTCGTCGTCGAACACCGAGCGGATGGTCTCGTTGTCGGCAAGGTAGAAGTAGTTGCCGCCGCGGGTTCGGCTGATGGCGTCAGACAGCTCGGTGCCGAGGTCCAGGCCGACCCCAAACACCGAGGTGCCGATTCCGGCAGCGGCGTAGTACTCGGTCATCCCAGTGAACGAGTCGATGCCGGTCCGGCCCACGTTGGGCTGGGCGTCGGTGAACAGCATGACCCGGTCGCCGACGCCGAGCTGTCCGGCGAGGGGGGCGACCTGATCGAAGGCCAGCGCGAGACCGGCCTCGATGTTGGTGTTGCCCCGGGAGTCCAGTCCGTGGATGACCTCGCGGGCATGGGCTCGGCCGTCGGCGTCCATCGAGATCGGCTCCATGCGAAGCTCGGCGGTGTCGTCAAACGCGACAATCGAGAGCTGGTCGCCGCCGTTGAGCTGGTCGACCATCACCCCGAGCGCGGTCTGGACCGACTCCATCTTGTCGGTG
>JBLHNG010000508.1:0-6472 GCA_047621685.1 Myxococcota bacterium
CCGCTCAATGAGGGGTCACAGCCGAGGCTGATGGCACTCAACCGCGTTGCCTTCGGTGTCGGAGCCGCCGGGGTGGTCTCCGGCACGATCCTCCTGGGTGCCACTGTGCAGGCGGAGAAACAATGATGCTCCTGCTGGCCGCTGGCTGCCTCATGCTGACCGAGGCCGATCGACTGGCGCACACCGATGTCGACGGCGACGGCAGCCCGAGCGACCAGGACTGCGACGACAACAACAGCGCGATGTTCCCCGGAAACCCCGAGATCTGCGATGGCCTCGACAACGACTGTGATGCCACTGTCGATGAGGGGGTGCAGTCGATCTTCTACGCCGACGAGGATGCCGACGGCTTCGGTGATGCCTCAGACACCACCACCGCATGCGATGCCCCCTCCGGCACGGTCTCCCTTTCAGGGCCCTCCGACACCGACTGCGACGACACCGACTCTGCGGTGAACCCAGGCGCTGCCGAGGTCTGCGATGGTGTGGACAACGACTGCGACGGCGACATTGACACCAACGCCACCGATCTCACGACGTACTACGTCGACAACGACGGCGACGGCTACGGCTACGGCATGCCAGACCAGGACTGGACGGCGTGCGAGGCACCGGAGGGCTATGTCGCTGCCGCCGGCGACTGTGACGACTCCGACCCCAATCGCTATCCCGGCGCACCAGAGCTGTGCGACCGTCAGTTCAATGACTGTGAGGACACGGCAACCTGGACGGCGCAAGTCGAGCTCGGCGCGGTGACCTGGACACATCCAAACGGAGTCCATGAAGACCTCAGCGCATCGTTCCACAGCGATGCCGGGGAGACACTCAACGTCAAGCTTCCCAACGCAGGTCTGCTACGGATCTGCAGAGATAAAGCCCCCTACACCATCCACCTCTACAGCCAGAGCCTCTCCGAGCTCACCATCCGCGGAATTCCCATCGCACTGACCGAGGACCCTGAGGAAGAGACACGGCCGACACTCAATGGAAACGCCTCCCAGATCTTCGACATCGACGCGTCCTCGGGCGACAGCGACGACTGGGTGCTGGCCATCTCCGGGCTGCAGGTCATCAACGGCTTCTCCCCCTCTGGTGGCGGCGGCGGTGGCGGACAGTTCTCTGATGGCTACTCGCTGACCATCTCCGAGAGCCTCTTCACCGACAACCACTGCAATAAGACCACCAACCAGTTCGGCTGCGGCATCTCGGTGATCAACCTCACCCGGGTCACCCTCGACAATGTGGTCTTCCAAGGGAATACCGAGCCACAGAAAGACGCCTATGGCGGCGGGGTCTATGCGGAGTCCATCGGCGCTCAGGGCTTCAACACAAAAGCGCTCTGTGAACAGCCCTACGTCGGACTCTTCATCTCAAACAGCACCTTCTCAGATAACAAAGGCTCGCTGGGCGGAGGGCTGTATGTGTCCAACTCTCGGCTGTGCATCACCAACACCACCTTCTCCGACAACCAGGCAATGCGGGGCGGTGGTCTGTACTTCTACGGCGGACGGGGTGAGCTGAACAACAGCATCCTCATCGATAACCAGGCCGAGGAGGGCGGTGGCGGCCTCGCGGTGGGGGCCGAAGATGGCGCACTGCACCTCAACGACACCCGGCTGCTCAACAACTATGCCCGCGATGGCGGCGCCGCAGAAGTGGACCACAACCTGCTGACCTGTACCTTCACGACCACGCTCACCGACGGCGCCGTCCTGGAAGGCAACACAGCGCAGCTCGCCGGTGCGGTGTTCAGCACCCTTGGAAACGGTGCCCTGCACGCCGAGGGCTGCACCAGCGCAGACAACCTGCTCAAAGAGACCAGCGAGGGAATGGACCTCTCTATCTTCGACAACGCCCACACCTACTCGCTGACTGGCGGCACCTTCACCTGCGACAAGACCGGCTGCACTGGTGATGTGCTGCCCTGAAAAAAGCGACATCGCTGTTTCGTCTGTCCACGCGCCTCCGTATTCCCGGTCAAGTCAACCCCTCCGACCAGGAACAGCGTGTGATGATGGCCGCCACTACCCCACCACTTGAGGACAGCAGCCGTCACCCCGTCCGGAGGATCCTCCAGGCTGTCTGCCACAACCGTGGCGTGCATGGCGCTGTGTTCCTCTCCGTCGCCCGTCTCGAAGGCACCCCCCGGGTGACCGATGTCTTCTCATGCGGGATGGCGGCCACCAGTGGCCTGATCGGCAAGGCTCTGTCGGGCCTGAAGTGGTCGTTTGAGTCGCTGCTGCCTCTGGACCAGGTCCGCATGTTTTCCGGACCCGAGTATGCTGGGGAGCTTCTCGGCGGGATGATCTCTTTTCAAGGTCGTGTGCTTGGACGGCTCGGGCTGATTGCCTCTGACACCCCGCGAATGCGCTCCGCGTTCACTCAGACCAGCAGCCGACTTCGCCTGGAGCTGGGCCAGGATGTCGTCGAGCTGAGCCAGGGCGCGCTGCTGCTGGTGGATCCCAGCGGACGCATCGACATGACCTGCTCGCGCGCCGCCGCATGGCTAAAGCACCCCCGGCTGCTGAGCGCCATCCAGGAGTGCATCCTGCAACATCCCGACAGCATCGAGCACACCCGGCTGTTCGTCTCTCCGGGCACCGTGCTGGAGATCCACCGCCTCCACGGCACCCAGTCGCGCTACCTGGTCCGAATCTCTGCCGCGACGCCGCTGCGGGTCCCCCGGCTGTCCTGCCTGACCAAAAGCCAGCTTCAGGTCGCTGGATTCGCTGCAGCAGGAGCCACCAGCGCTGAGATCGCCCGGTCGCTTGGGCGCAGCCTGGAGACCGTCCGCAGTCACCTCAAGGCGACCTACTTCAGGCTCGATATCGCCAGTCGTGCGGAGCTGGCCAGCCTGTTTGCAACCCCATGGGCAGAATGAACGTGCCTCCAATAGACGAGCACCTCCTGTGGCAGCAGTGGGATCACAATCAAGACGAAGATGCAGCCACTGCGCTGTGGCGCAGCTGCCAGCGGCTTGCGGTGGCCATCGCTGCACGCATCCTCGCGTCCCGCCCCGATCCGCTCAGCGAGGCGCTGGGGGTCTGCGATGAGTCGTTCTTCCGAGCACTGCAGACCTTCCAGCCTCAGCGAGCGCCAGCGTCCGTTCGGCTGCCGTTTCGAAACTGGTTTCTCAGCATCGTCCGAAATGCAGCGATCGACCGTCGGCGCAAGCACCGCGGCATTGAGGTCCTCTATGAAGAGGCATTCTCCGAGAGCAGCGATCAGGAGTCCCGGCTCGCTCACTCCTACGATCTGAAGTCCATCCTTCCCCTCTTAGAGGACTTCGTCCAGACCCACTACCTGCCCAGCGACTGGGCGGTGCTGGAGCAGTGGATGCTGTGCCGGAGCGAGAGCGAGCAGGTGCCCTGGCGTGCGCTCAGTCGGCGCTTCCCCATCCAGCTCGACGTCACCATCCCCTTCCATGAGAACACTGTGCTGACGACCGATACCGCCGGCATTGCTCAGGCGGTCCATGTGCTCAACACCGCCAGCAGCCTGCAGGTCTGCGTCATCGGCTTCACCGACTTCGGCGAACCCCCCGCGCTGGCCCAGCAGCGTGCAGAGAGCGTCCAGACCTCCCTGGAGGGTGGACTGAAGAAGCGGCAGGTGCGCGGTGAGCGGCGGCTGTCTATCGAGGCCCGCCTCGAAGACGGCCCACCCCGGGTGGAGCTGCAGATCCGTCGCGGTCGATACCACAGTCCCGATGCCCTGCGCATGCGCATCGAGAAGGTCATCCTCCCCCGAGCCGTCAAGACCATCCAGCGGCCTGCCCCCAGAAAGGACACCCCATGATCCACCAGATGACCGCACGCATCTGCGCCCTGGTGGATGCCTGCCTGAAGCACTTCACCGAGCAGAACCTCGACACCCTCCAAGACGCACTGCGAAACGCACCAACGACATGGTTTGGAAATGAGCAGGCGCGTGCCGAACGGATCCGTGCCCAGCTTCGACAGCTCACCATCGCCGAGAAGCTCGCGGAGCCGGACTGGCAGCCCCAGGGCGATGCTGACTGGGACACGATCTCCCGTGTCCTTCTCAAAGAAGAGCACGCTGTCGACACTGCGCAGCCGCAGTCTGCACGCAACCGACGGTGGTGGGGCGGCGTCGTGACCCTCACCGCTGCTGCTGCCGTGGCGCTGACGCTCATCATTCCGGAGCAGAACAACGCGGTCCTCCTGCTGACCGATGCCGAGGTGCGTCTGGAGCCGCTGACCCGGGTGACTCGCGGCCCCTCCCCGGCGGCTGCCGCACCCCCGATCATCGAGGTGATCCAGCCGCGAGGTGAGCAGATCTTCGAGGGCTCCTTCCCCCTCTCGATCCGGCTGTCTCCAGGCCCTGAAGGCATCCCCCTGGATCCCGGAACCCTGCAGGTCATCAGCCTGCGGGGGCGTGGCATCGATGTGACCGATCGGCTGCCGGTGCTCCTCGACGGGGACAGCCTGCGCATCGACGTCACCGCAAAAGCCCCACCTGGGAAGCATGGGTTTGAGATCTACATCGAAGACATCGAGCAGCGACCGACGACGACCACCTTGACGGTAACGGTTCGCTGACTGGCATTGGAGGCTCAGTCTGGGGTGGGGAGGTTGTCGTACTCATAGTCCAGGCTGCGGTAGTCGAAGGTGTCTGAGGCGGAGACCTCCTCGAAGTTGCACACCAGTCGAGCCGGATACGGTCCGGCTCGATGACGGGTATCGAAATTCGGCACTCGACGGGCGGCATCGTGTGACGAGCAGCGAAACCACGTTGTTACCGGGACTCTTCGAGTGCTGCGGAGACGCGAGCAGGCAGGATGCTGACCCGCAGATCGCGAGCCGGCCCGCTACTCGACCACGATAGGGCCGTCGCCTTTGAGGTCGATGGACACGGTTCGGTTGCCACCCAGACTGAACACCAGCACGTCGTCGGCCACCGTCGGCTTCTTGGCCACGACAGGTCCGCCGCCATCCAGCACCGGCCCGCTCAGCCCCTTCTCCGCGAAGACCACCACATTGGCCACCTTGCGTGCATAGCCGTTCGCTGCGGTGAGCAATCGACGCGCCTGCTCCTTGCGCATCCCCTTGTCTTCAAAGATGAAATCAGCCTGACGACCGTTCACCTCGGAAGGCGCATAACACTGCAGATTGCGATGTTTACCAGTCTAGCGATGAGTGCAGCGCGCGGTATACTGGTCCCAATCGCCGATGCGATTCCGCACGCCGAGCGGTGGACCCCGAGCGGGCAGACTCTCGTCTTCTTCGCAGAGGTCAGCCAGCAGACTGGCGAACTAGACGATCCGAATCATGGGCCCCACCACGGTCTCAGACCATCCGACCTCTGCCGCTGTGGCGTTCACAACACCCATGAATTCACTCTCTCAGAGGAGACACCATAGACCGCTACAAGCCGCTCAGAGCCGTGCGCACGTCGTTGATGCCAGTGGCGCCCAGCTCGGTGAGCGTCGCGAGGTAGGTCTCCAGCTCAGCTCCAGCGTTGCGGAGGGCCAGGACACCCACCACCACGTCGGTGATGCGCTCAGGGTCCTCAACCAGAAGCACGTGGCCCGCCGGAAGCACGGTGGCCCACTGCCCCAGCACCACCTCGTCTGAATAGGCCTCGTACTCTGCCGCGTTCGCCCCTTGCTCAAAGCGGAACGTCTTCACGTGGACATCGGTCTCACGGCCGCTCTTTCCTGCGGGTATCTCACCCTCGAAGTAGTAAAGCTCACCGCCAACCTCCATCTCCACCCGAAAGGGTGTGGGCCCTTTGTCTGGCTCATGAAACCCGTAGTTACGCACGACGACCTTGAAGTCGCCTGTGGGCCCGACGCCCTTGCTCCAGCGCACGTTCTCCACCGGCGTGATGGTCTCGCCGCGCACGTTGCGGTCGACATCGAGCACACCGCCGCAGGCCGAGTTCTTGTGGCCGTAGAAGATGTGCTCTCCCCCCGGTGTCGTGATGTGGAGGTCGAGATCGTTGCGGTTGTCCCAGATCAGCGACACCCGAATGTCGACATCGTCGTGCTGGCCCCCGGCCGCCAGGACCCGCTTGCGGATCTCGGCGTCGATGTCGGACTTGCGATCGTTCATCGACTTGGCGGGAAAGATCAGGAAGGTGTGGAACTTCTCCTGGAGTGCTGCGAAGGCGTCGGGGGTGGGCTGATCCGCGCCCTCCAGGCCGAGCACGTTCTGGAGGTGGGTGCTGGAGACTGTGGGGTAGAAGCCCTCATCGCCCACGAAGAAGAAGTAGCCCTTGCGGCCCGATCCCCCGGCGAGCTGCACGCAGTTGGTGCCCGCGTAGTAGGCCGCGGCGAGCTCGTAGCTCTCCTGGCCCGTGCCGCCGCCCCCCTCTTCGATCCAGAAGCGCTGCAGTGCCTCGTCGAGCCGGTTGTCGGCCTCGAACTGGCTGACCTGGAGCGGCGCTTTGTCGGCATCGGCGTCTCCGACCGCAGCGACGCTCATGCCAACGCCGCTGGCGTATCCACGAT
>JBLHNG010000509.1:0-6471 GCA_047621685.1 Myxococcota bacterium
CAATTTCAGCCTCAACAAGAACGGGCTGACCATCGGCGCGCAGCTCGATGAGGTCGCCCTGTTCGCCAATCGCTACATCCTTGATGGCGAGCTGTACTACGAGCGCGACCTGTACGACTCCAGCCTCGCGTCCCCGTTTCCCGATGCGATGATCATGCTGGAGAAGCTCTACCTCCAGCAGCGCTACAGCAACGTCAGCTTCTCCCTCGGAGACGGCTACGCCACCTTCGGTCGCGGTGTGGCCTTGAACATGGTGCGCAACGCCAGCATCGACATCGACACCTCCATCCGCGGTGCCCAGGTCGCGGTCAGCTCCGGAAACATGGACTTCATGGTCGTCTCCGGGCTGACCAACCGCCAGCAGATCAACCGGCTGAACATCAACGTCGACCTCGACGATGACATCGCCCACATGGTGACCGGCGCCCAGGTCCGCCACTACGCCCTCGGTCCCATCCAGGCCGGACTCCACGGCGTCATCGCCCGGTTCGGCCGCTCCGAAGACTCCGACATTCCCGATATTCTCCGCTATGAAGAGGAGCTGGACGCAGTCATCGGCGGCGCAACGCTGGAAGCCTTCGGGGTTGCCGGCATGGACCTCTACCTGGAGGGCGACGTCTTCAGCTACCGCACCCTGGAGATGGCCGGGCAGGACGAGCCCCTCCTCGGCAAGCTGGTCTACGGCTCTGCCAGCTTCTACCCCGGGCCCGCCATCGTGCTCATCGAGGCCAAGGCCTCCACAGACACCGAGCGCATCAACGGCTTCCTGGGCTCGGACGGCTGGGAGATGTCTGCACCGCCGACTCTGGAGTATGAGCGGGTCATCACCGAGGACACCTCCGCTGCGGTCAATTCCAACGACCTCTTCGGTGGCCGCATCCGGGTCGACCTGCCGATGGCGGACAGCACCTTCCTGCCCTACGCCTCGGTGTCCGCCTTCCGCGACAAGGACATCGGCGGGCTGCACTTCAACCGCTCGCCCGAGACCATCGCCCACCCCATCGTTGGCACCCAGTGGCTGCCCGGCGAGCAGGTCCTCCTCCTCAACGCCGGCTACCGCCGCGACATCCGCGACGATGTCGACGAGGGCTTCGACCAGCTCACCCACACCGACATCGAATTCTCCACCCCGACCTTTGGGGAAGAAGCGATCGAGATCGCGGTTTCCATGCTCCACAACCAGTGGGGCGAGAACCCGCAGGGCCAGGAGGACTTCCTGACCATGCAAAACGCCGTCGTCTGGAAGCATGGAGAGAAGATGGACATCCTGATCTATCAGGACTGGTCCAACAACGAGCTGATCCCCTCCAGCGGAAACATCACCGACGAACTCTACGGCGCCCTTGAGGTGCAGTACAAGACCAACTCCAGATCGGAACTCTCAGTGTTTTACGGTGCATACATGGCCGGAATTCGCTGCTCTGGCGGCCAGTGCCGAACCCTGCCGGGGTTCGAGGGCGGCCAGATGACCTACACCACCCAGTTTTAACACCACCCTGTTTTAAACCCGGAGACATCTCGCAATGGCAATCGGAATTCTGCTGACCGCCCTGTTGGGCACCGCTGACGCCGCCAACCTCAAGGTCGCTGAAGTGACCGCTTCCTCCAGCGAGGCCGAGAGCAACGGCGTCAGCTACGAGCCCAAGAACCTCAAGGACTCCAAGCGATCCACCGTCTGGGTTGAGGGGCAGTCCGGCTCCGGGCTCGGTTCCTGGGTTCAGCTCGATCTCGACGGCACCCAGACCGTGCATGGCGTCCGGCTGTGGAACGGCAACTGGTACACCAGGGACTTCTGGGAGCGTCACAACCGCATCAAGGAGATCCTGGTCACCTTCTCCGATGGCTCTACCCAGCGCTTTACTCTCACCGACGAGATGCTCCCTGAGGAGATCCGCTTCGACGCGCCGGTTCAGACCAGCTCCATCAAGATCCAGATCAAGGGCATCTACAGCGGCAGCACGTTCAACGACACCTGCCTCTCTGAGGTTCAGGTCTTCAACGACACTGCCGCGCCCAACGTCTCCGCAGCTTCGTTCGAGTCCAGCTCCAGCTACCCCACGGATGTTGACGGCTCCTATGAGCCCGCCCAGATGCAGGACTCCCTGCTGGACACCATGTGGTGTGAAGGCGACGAGGGAGACGGCATGGGCCAGTGGGTCCAGATGAACCTCGGCGGCAACCAGAACATCTCCAGCCTGGTCGTGCGCAACGGCAACGCCTACAGCTTCGCGCAGAGCATGAAGTCCAACCGCGCCACCGCCGCAACCGTGACCTTCTCTGACGGTACAACCAAGAACATCACCCTCAAGGCCTCCGCGCTGAATCAGGTCATCGATCTCGGCAGCCACAACACCTCTTCGGTCCGCATCACGGTCACCGAGGTCAAGCCAGGCACAGAGTTCAACGACCTGTGCATCTCTGAGGCATACGTTCGCTGAGTGACACACGTTTGTCGACTGTAAGGCGACGGTTGTCTGGGCGGTATGCTGGCTGTTGCTGGATCGTCACGCCAACGACCCCGGCTGTTTGTTGCGGAGTTGACCGCTGTGCCGGTATCGTAGAGTGACCGCCTGTGCGGTTGGAGGGGAGAGACCATGAACCGACTTGCTGCACTGGGCCTGCTTGGCCTGCCAGGCATGATGAGCTGCATTTCAGACAATGAGGTTGTCCGGCGAAGTCAGACGGACACCTTCTACCAGTCTGCAACCGATGAGGTCGATATCCTCTGGGTCATCGACAACAGCCTCTCCATGTCTGATGAGCAGGCAGAGGTCGCAGACAAGTTCGGTGAGTTCATTGAGAGCATTGAGTCCACCGGATTGGACTTCCACGTCGGCGTGATCACGACCGACATGGAGAGCACCGACATCGGGCGCGGCAAGCTCCTCGGCGATCCCAACTACCTCACCCGGGACGACGACGACTACATCAGCGCCTTCCAGGATCGCATCCAGGTCGGCATCCAGGGCAGCGACCGGGAGAAGGGCCTCGACGCCGCCATCTCCGCGCTGACCGAGCCCCTCGTCTCCAGCAGCAACGCTGGCTTCCTTCGCGACGGCGCGGTGCTGTCGATCATCTTCGTCTCTGATGAGAACGACTGCACCGACCGCGGCGCACTCGACGGCTACACCGAGGCCACCGCCTGCTACAACCACAGCGACGAGCTGGTCCCGATCTACGATCTGATCGAAGAATACGACGCCATCAAGCCCGACGCCGATCGCACCATCGTCAGCGCCATCGTCGGTCCGGACATCACCGAGAACTGTGACGGCGCGGTCCCCGGCTTCCGATACCAGACCATGGCCGATGCCTTTGGTGGCATCACCGGCAACATCTGCCAGTCCAGCTTCACCGACATCATGGAGCGCCTCGGTCTGCAGGCCTCTGGAATCCTCTCCAGCTTCCAGCTGACCTACTCCGCGGTCGAGGGAACCCTTGAGGTCTATATCGATGATGTGTCCGTCCCCGGCGAGCAGATCGAGCTGGACAACGAGACCTGGGTGCAGGTCAGTGAGGACACCGCCAACGGCTGGTCCTACGATGCCACCTACTCCCTCATCTACTTCCACGGCGACGCGGTCCCGCCCCGGGAAACGACCATCAAGGTTGAGTATGAGGTCGTTCCGGGTAGCCTCTCCAACATCGATTAGGCGCTGAGAGGTCCGCGGCTCAGAGGTCTGCGCGGCTCAGAGGTCTGCGCGGCTCAGAGGTCTGCGCGGCTCAGAGGTCCGCAAGATCCGGTAGGGCATCGCCGAGAGAGATGAGCCCGGTCAGGTCGTGCAGATCACGCTCCTGGTCGGCAATGCTCCAGCAGCCTGCATTGGCTGGCCCCGCACCTCTCAGGGCATCCACGCTGCGCTGGTGGGCTTCTGAGCGACTGGCGCGGAGCTGGACCGCCTGGAGGATGCCGGCGCGGAGGTCTGCGGAGGCTTCCAGGCTGAGACCATCGAGGTTGGGGATGTCGTCGGGGGTGAGCCGGTGAGCCGGTGGGGCGAGGAAGCGGTTGATGAGGAAGCCACCAAATGGCATCTCCTTCTCCTTCAGCAGCCCCAGGAAGTACAGCGCCTCGGCCCGTGCTGCCGGTGCTGGAGTGGTCACCAGGAGGAACCGGGTGCCGTGGTCACGCAGGAGGCTGTGGACCTTCATCGAGCGCTCCCGCATGCCATCAGCGACGGACTTGAAGGCGTCGAAGAACTCGGCGATCTCGCCCACAGTGCCGCGACCGAGCAGCCGCTTGAGCACCCGGGCGATCGCCTCGCTGCCCAGCTCCAGCGCCCGCCAGCCGCCCTTTCGCGCCGGCATCACCAGCCAGCGGAGCACGCCCTGATCCATCAGCCCGGCCATGCGGTCGGGGGCCTTGAGGAAGTCGAGGGCGTGACGGGTGGGCGGGGTGTCGAGGACCACCACGTCGTAGCGACCCTCGTCGGCGAGCTGGAGGAGTCGCTCCATCGCCATGTACTCATGGCTGCCGCCGAGCTTCTCGCTGGCGAATTGGTAGTAGTGGTTGGCGAGGATGCGGTCCCGGGCAGCGGGGGAGGGGGCCATGCGGGTGACCAGCTCGTCGAAGGTCGAGCGGGCGTCGAGCATCATGGCATCGAGCCGTCCGCCGTCCACCGGGGAGAACGCCTCGATGGGGACTGAACGGGCGGCGTTGCTCAGCTCGCCGATGGAGAGGCTGTCGGCGAGCCTGCGGGCTGGATCGATGGTCAGCACCGCGACCTTCGCGCCGGCGAGCGCCCACTTCAGGGCCAGGGCCGCGCTGATGGTGGTCTTGCCCACCCCGCCGGAGCCACAGCAGATGACGACCCGGGATCTCATTGGTCTTCTCCAAGCAGCACTGCCCCCAGCTTCCGGAGCTGATCCGGACCGGGGGGCGTACCGAAGATGCGTGGCAGCTCGACGGGCGCCATCGGCAGGGCCTCGCGCAGCCGATGGCGGGCCTGGGCCTGCTGCTCCAGCCGACCCATCCACCGCTCAGTCAGGGCGAGCCCCTCGTCCAGCGCATCGGACCGACCCAGCAGGGCCTCCTGGGCGGCGGGCCAGCGGTCGGGCTCCTGGAAGGGGGCGGGGTAGACGCAGTTGAGCACCACCTGGCAGACCTGCTCCCGGGCCGCTCCCAGGCGCTGCCAGAGGTCGAGGGTCTCGCTGACTGGCATCATCTCCGGCAGGCTGACCAGGACGAGGCCGGTCTTGGCCGGATCAGAGAGCACTTCCTGCACCAGGCGGACCTGCTCGTACATCGGGCCGGCGCGGGTGAGGTCCATCATGGTCTTCGCGGCATTGAGCATGGTCAGGCCGTGACCGGTGGCAGGGGCATCGACAATGACGAGGTCCCAGGTTGGCTTCCCCCGGGTCTCCTCCCGGGTCAGGTCAAAGACCTTGCCGAGCTGCACGGTGTCGTGGAGGCCAGGAACTGCATCAACAAACGGGCCGACGATGCGGTTGCGGAAGACGAGGTTGAACAGCCGGCGGACCCGAATCTGCTGGATGACGTAGTCCTCGATTGCTTCGAGCGGGGTGATCGAGAGGGTGGAGAGGTTCTCCGCCAATACAGTGGCGGTGTAGCCCTTGCCCACGACTCCAAACAGTGCGGGAATTCGCTGCGCGCCAGAGGTCTCTACGATCAGGACCTTCTTGCCCGCAGCCGCTGCCGCCAGTCCCAGCGCAGCGCTGACGACGGTCTTTCCCACGCCGCCTTTTCCGGTGACCATCAGGACCCGGTGGCTCAGCAGGCTCATTCTTCACCTCCGCTGGTCAGCGCTGCTTCCACCGCGCGCATGGTTGTCAGGCTGAACATCATCGCGACGTGTCCTTCGTTCTCAAGCTCTATCCCTGTCGCGCCGGGGAGGGTGGCGTGGTGGGTCGGCAGGACGATGCCGTCGGTCTTTGACCACAGGGTGTGCACGGAGGCGGAGACCCGCCGAACCGCCCGGATCTCCGGGCTCACCAGGGACAGGGCGTGGCTCTGTCGTCCGATCCCGAAGATGTGCATCTTCGTTCCCCGCCAGGGGGTTCCCAGGGTCACCAGCCGACGCACGGTCCCCACCGGAGCGGCGTTGATGTAGTTCGCCGCGACGATGCCCCCCATTGAGTGGCCGATGATGTCGACCTGCTGAGCGCCGGTCCGCTTCCGGATGCGCTCGACGGCCCGACTCAGGGCCTTAGAGAACGCTGGGATGTCGTCCTGCCAGGAGGGGTTGTTGATCGCCCAGACCCACCGGTTCTGCCGACGCCGCAGGTAGCCCGCCAGCGGAATGAAGCCCATGCGGTGCAGCCCGTAGCCCGGTACCAGGAGGACCGGCGGCTGGGGCGGGCCTTCAGTGAGCGGGCGCCGGGGCCAGGAGGGCAGCAGAGCCAGCGGCGCGGTCAGGACGAACAGGACCACTGAGGCCGACTCACGAACGAGCCGACTGACAGTGCTCCGGGACAGCGGTGGGCGCTCCTGGCACTCGAAGACCCGGATGATCT
>JBLHNG010000510.1:0-6463 GCA_047621685.1 Myxococcota bacterium
GGACATGGAGAGGTCGAGGTACTCGAGGATTGAGTCCCCGGCACTCGTGACTTCGCCCTTGTCGTCGTGGTGGATCTCCAGGAGTCCGAAGGCGCGCTCAACGACCTGAACCGCAGGGGCTACACGGGTCGCTTTGAGGGCTACGTCGGTCACCCGGTTGATGATCATGCCGGGAGCGGTCTCAACGAAGAGAGAAGCCTGTCCAGCCAGCGGGAGGAAGCCACGGCACGTTGTTCCGATAAACGCTGCAAGCTGTGGCTGCAGGCTGTCGAGGAAGACATACCCGCGAAGGGTGACGGCCAAGGGGGCACCTCATTGGGAGGTTGAGGGGTGTCACTGGTACTTCTGTTCCCTGTCCCTGTCAAGCCGCCTCTTGACACCTTTGCCCCGACTCCGGTATCCCCTGCCACAGCAGGAATGAGGACAAGATGAAGCGATTATTCAGTGCCCTGATCCCCCTCCTCCTTCTCAGCGGCTGTCCGGAATCCTCTACGCCAACGACGGACGAGTCTGGTGGAAAAGAGGTCGGCAACCCGGGGAATGAGGGAGGGAACTCACCATTTTCCAACCCCAACGACGCACGGTTCTCCGTGGCGCCCGGCACCGGCGTGAAGCTGTCAGGCACGTTTGACTACGCCGACGCAACACCGGGGAACTATCGCATCGACTTCCAGAAGCGGGAGTCCGCCAACGGCCCGCCGATGCTGGTTCACACCATCGAGCTGGACGCTCCAGGAGCGTGGTCGCTGGAGGTTCCCAAGGACTACGGGCCGATCTACCTGACCGGATTCGTCGATCTCAAGGGCGACGGTCCCAGCCCGGATGACCCGCTCGGACGGACCACAGAGCCGGTACTCATCGGCACCGAGCCGATCGAGGGGGTCACCCTGACGGTCGCACTCGGGAACGACGCCGGGCTCTCCTCCCCGCCCAAGCCCGGCGACAACAAGCCCGGTACTCCCGAGGGCACTCCTGGAGAGCCAGCACCAGATGGTGCACCGGGTGGCGATCCGAATGGCGGAGCCCCGGGCACCCCACCACCGGATGCCCCGCCGCCTGATGCCCCACCTGATGCCCCGCCAGAGGAGCCCGTCCCGACCAATGACGGTCCTCCTTCTGACGGTTGATGCCTGAAGTCAGCCTCGTCGTCCCGGTCTTCGACGAAGAGGACAACCTCCGCCCCCTCCACCAGGCCATCACCGATGCCCTGGAGGGGATGTCTTATGAAGTCCTCTACGTCAACGACGGCTCAAACGACGGCAGCGCAGCGGTCCTCGATGCGCTGGCGAGCGAGGACACCCGGGCGCGGGTCATCCACTTCGTGCGGAACTACGGCCAGACCGCCGCACTGACCGCCGGAATCCGCAGCGCCAGGGCGCCGGTGCTGGTCACCCTCGACGCCGACATGCAGAACGATCCGGCAGACATCCCCCGAATGCTCGGGATGCTCGGCGAAGGCTGCGATGTCGTCTGCGGCTGGCGGAAGGATCGCAAGGACAACCCCCTCACACGGACCCTGCCCAGCAAGGCGGCGAACTGGCTGATCAGTCGGCTGTCCAACGTGCCGCTGCACGACTACGGCTGCACGCTGCGGGTCTACAAGCGCGAGTTCATCAAGGACATCCCGCTGTATGGCGAGATGCACCGGTTCATCCCGATCTATGTGACCTGGGCGGGTGCTCGAATCACCGAGATCCCTGTCCGACACCATCCTCGGACCAAGGGGGTGAGCAAGTACGGACTGTGGCGCATCCCCAAGGTGCTCCTGGATCTGACCACCCTGAAGTTCCTGCGGGACTTCTTCGTCACCCCGATCTACTTCTTCGGCTGGCTGGGCATCCTCCTGGTGCTCGGCGGCAGCCTCGCGATGGCTGGCGCCCTCACTGCGTTCTTCGCCGGGGCTGAGGGACTGGCGGTCGGGCTGATGGTCCTCGGACCGCTCCTGGCGAGCCTGGGCCTGGTCGAGATCACGCTGGGCATCATCGCGGAGGTCCTCATTCGCATGCACTACGAGCTGCAGCACAAGGCTCCGTACCGAATCGGTCAGACCCGAAACATGGAGTCCTGATGTGTGGAATTGCAGGAGGATATGCCGCCTCAGGGCTCGATCCGGCCCCGTTTGAGGGCATGCTCGCCAGCCTGACCCACCGCGGACCGGATGAGTCGGGGCTCAAGTCATTCGGGACGCCGTCGAAGCCCTACGCCATGCTCGGCGCCCGACGGCTGGCGATTGTCGATGTCGCGAGTGGTCAGCAGCCAGTCAGCGATCCCTCGGGTCGCTACTGGGTTGCGCTCAATGGTGAGGTCTACAACCACCACCAGCTCCGTCGGGAGATGTCTGCGGCCGGTGTGGAGACGGTCAACGCCTCAGACACCGCCCTGGTCGCCAGCATCCTCACCGCGATGCCCCTGGATCGCGCCCTGAGCCGACTCCAGGGCATGTTCGCCATCTCCATCCTCGACACCCAGACGCAGACCCTCACCCTGGTCCGGGACCGCATGGGGGTGAAGCCGCTGTACTGGTGTGAGGTCGGGGACACGGTGCTGTGGGGCAGCGAGCTGAAGGCGCTGCATCGCCATCCCGCCCTCCCCCGTCGGCTCAACGACGCCGCGGTGCGGGCCTACCTGATGTTTGAGTACATCCCCTCCCCCTGGTCGATCTGGGCGGACGTGGAGAAGCTGGAGCCGGGGTGTCTGATCCAGGTCACCCCACAGGGAGTCACCCGACGGCGCTGGTGGACACCACCCACCCTCAATGAGTCCAGCGGCGGGAGCCTGCCGAAGTGGGCGGTGTCGATCCGGGGCGCGCTCGGGGTCGCGGTGAATTGCCGGATGGAGGCGGACGTTCCGGTCGGCTACCTGCTCTCTGGCGGGCTGGACTCCTCCCTCATCGCCGCACTGGCGGCCAACCAGCAGCAGGAGCCGATCCACACCTTCTCCATGAAGGTCGATGCCCCGGGCTTCGATGAGTCTGACCACGCAGCCACCGTCGCAGCCTCCCTCGGAGCGCAGCACCACACCGGCACCCTCACCGCCGCCGATCTGCCCGGCATCCTCGACCGCATCACTGCAAGCCTCGACGAGCCCCTCGCCGACAGCTCTCTGGTCGCCACCTGGGCGCTGATGGCGATGGTGCAGGAGGCTGGGCTGAAGTGTGTGCTGTCGGGGGACGGCGCCGACGAGTCCTTCGCCGGATACCCCACCTACCTCGCCCATCGCCTCGCCCGCTTCGCCGGTCCGGTCCGTGGGGTGCTCTCAGGGGCCCTGAGCCGCCTCCCGGTGCGTCATGAGGGGGTCACCGCGGACTACAAGGCCCGGCGCTTCCTCGATGGCCTCGATCGCCCCTGGGCGCGCCGGCATCAGGTCTGGATGGGGGCCTGGCTTCCAGAAGAGGTCTCCGCCCAGGACTCCGACTGGGCCATTGTGGCGGATCACGCTTCCCGCGCGGGCCAGGACCCGGTCACCCGAGCGATGGTGCTTGATCAGCGCCTCTACCTGCCCGAAGGGGTCCTGGTGAAGGTCGACCGGGCCAGCATGGCGCATGGGGTGGAGGTCCGCAGTCCGTTCCTCGACTACCGACTCGTCGAGCTGGCCGCGGATGTGCCGCCGGAGATGAAGCGCGCGGGTCTGCAGAGCAAGATCGTGCTGCGAGCCGTCGCAAAGGACCTCCTGCCCGCCGCCACCCTCAAGCGGCGCAAGAAGGGATTCGGCACGCCCGTCGGTCCCTGGCTTCGTGGTCCCTGCCAGGGGCTGCTCGATGGACTCCCGGAGGCCCTGGAGGATTGGATCTCACCGGAGGTGGTCCAGCGCTGCATCACCGAGCATCGAGACGGCACCGCAGATCACCGACGCCGTCTCTGGAGCGGGATCATCCTGGCCCGATGGCGTGCCGGGCCCTGGGGGATGTAGAGCGGCTCAGATCGCGTCGGGGTCAGCAGCTTTCTTGCCGACAAAGAATCCGGCGATGAGGAGCACAAAGCCCAGCATCATGGCGAGGCCGCCCAGCGGAGTCACCACCATTCCGAACGGGCCAAGCTCGCTCATGTGGGAGTCGTTCATCATCGCGAGCATGAAGGCACCGGCGGGCAGGGCGAGCAGCGAGAAGAGGCAGCTGCAGCCTCCACAACCCATCAGCGGCTTAGAAGCATTCGACATCGGGGGATCTCCAGGGCAACGTTCAGCCAAAGCTTAGCGGATTCGTCAGCTTCGTGAGACGAACCATGCGCGAGCATCGGCGAAGGCTGCGACCAGAGACTCACTGCCCAGGTCCATCCAGAGCAGGTAGTCGCTGGCATCGGTGACCACATGGGCCGCCACCAGCTCACCCTGTCCGACCTTCCCCAGGGCATGCAGGACCGACGCGACGCTCACTGCGCGCTCCAGCCGGCCCTCGTTGAGGAACTTTGCCCGGTGCGCCTTCCAGAGCACCTTGAGGACGTCTCGCTCGTCGGTGACGATGGCGTTGGCGACGTAGAAGGTTCCGACGCCGGGAAGCCAGGCGGGGATCAGCTCCTGGATCTTGTCGGTCAGCGCGCTGGCCTTGCGGCGAATCTCATCGGCCTGGCGCTCTTCAGCGGCCTGGGTCTCCCGACGAGAGGCCTCCCGAGCAGCCTCCAGGGCGTTCTGGGGACGACGGGCACGGGCGGCCAGGGCCTCCATGCGGCTCATGGGCTTCGCCGAGGGTGCCTTGGCGGGCTCCGGTGTTGCGCCCTGGGCCTTTGCGATTGCGGCCGCAGCGACAGCCTTTGCGATCGTGGCCTGCTCGGAAGCCGAGGGAGCAGCCGGAGTCGGCACCTCAGCCTTCATCTTCGCGATGGCAGCAGCAGCGACGGCTCTCGCAATCGCAGCCTGATTGGCAGCAGACGGCTCATCAGGCTGCGGGGCTGCGGCGGCCTTTGCCCTCGCGATGGCAGCAGCGGCGACAGCCTTTGCGATCGCGGTCTGCTCCTCGGAGGGCTCCTCGGGCCGGGGTGCAGCGGCTGCGCGGGCTTTCTCGATGGCAGCGGCAGCGACGGCCTTTGCGATCACGGCCCGGTTGGTCGCGGCGTCCTCGGCCTTCTGGCGCTTCAGGTCATCGGCCCGGCGGACCTCCTCAGCGGCGCCAGCAGCGCGTGCGGCCTCCAGGGCATTCACCGGACGGCTGGCTCGGTTGGTGAGTCCAGCCAGCCGGGAGACGCGCTTTGCGGGCTTTGCGGGCTTTGCGGAGGCAGCCTTTGCCTTCGCGATGGCCGAAGCGGCGACGGCCTTGGCGATCGCGGCCTGATCGGCAGCAGTGGGCCCCTCCGGCTTCGGCGCAGCGGCCTTTGCGATGGCCGCAGCAGCAACCGCCTTGGCGATCACGGCCTGATCAGCAGCGGATGGCTCCGCACTCGCAGGGTCGACGACCGGTGCTGCAGCGGCCTTCATCTTCGCGATGGCGGCCGCAGCGACAGCCTTTGCGATCGCGGCCTGATCGGCAGCGGACGGCCCCGTCGGCTCAACGCGGGGGGGACGGGCGAGCGCACCACGCCGCGCCGGACGATCGGGGATCGGCGGGGTGATGATGTTGCGGGCCTCGCTCGCCGACAGCTCGTCGGTGTGGATCGTGACCTCAAGGACCTCTTCGCTGATCGGCGGGGCTGGCATGTCCGGCGGCGGCGAGAAGACCGGGTCGGTCATGTCGACGTGACCGCCAGGGATCGGCACGGTCCGATCACCATCGTCCTCGAAGTCGTCATCAAACGGAACGCCCTCGGACGGATCCGGGATGTCGAAGAAGAGACTGGAGAGCGGATCAAAGCCCTTGTTCTGGTTGCTCATCAGGTCGCCTGTGCAGAGGTAGGGTGCGGGTTACCTCTCTAGCCGATGATGCCCAACACCGCAGCCACCCTGTCCTGGGAGTCGATCGTACAGCGTGGTCGGGTGCCGCTCCTGATCGTCCGCCACGGGCAGACCGCATGGAACGCGGAGCACCGCTTCCTCGGACGCTCGGACATCCCGCTCAACGATGTCGGCTGGATGCAGGTCAAGGAAGTTGGTGAATTCCTGTCCGAAATACCACTATCCGCCGCATACAGCAGCCCGCTGAGCCGGGCAACTCAGACCGCCGGGGCCATTCTCGCCCGACGCAGCCTCCCCTTGAGCCAGGATCCCCGCCTCGCGGAGCTGGATCAGGGCCACCTGGAGGGCAAGACCGCCCAGGCGCTGGTCTCAGAGCATGCGGAGTTCTTCGCCGCCTGGAAGATCGATCCCGCCAGTTGCAGGGTTCCAGGCGGCGAATCATTCCAAGAGTGTCAGGCGCGTGGGATGGCTGCGCTGACCGAGCTTGCGGAGCAGGCCCAGCCGGGACCGCCAGTCCTGGTGGTGACCCACAACATGCTCATCCGGTCGGTTGTCTGTGCGATCCGAGGGCTACCGCTCTCACAGTTCCGAAACATCGATCAAGAAAACGCCGCCGTCAACCTACTCTCTTACGGTGACGGCG
>JBLHNG010000511.1:0-6432 GCA_047621685.1 Myxococcota bacterium
GGGCCGCAGACCCCATTCCTCGACTGCTCCAACCAGCAGCTCGCCCTGTCCCTGCTCCCCGCCATCCCCCAGGCGGGCTTCCAGTACCTCAACTTCCCAATCTTCAAGAACGACGACGGCGCCGCCGGCCTCGCCTGGATCCGGAAACCGCCCGCTTCAAATGCCCTGATCGCGGTGGATGAGGGCCTGAAGCTTCGGGTCGGTCGGGGGCGTGACAGCGAGCGGGTGGTGGTCGCAGAGGCGCTCACAGGCAGCGAGACGTGGGCGGTGGTGCTCTCCGAGGGCAGCGTGTCGGTGTGGGGGCTATCGAACGGTGACGCTGACCCACGGTGAGGTGTGCTTCCCTGTGGGGAGGGTGGAGAGGCTGGCGTGCAGCGCGGGCTCGGCCTGGGTCCAGTCGTCGGGAGTGCCGAGGTCGTAGACCATGCGCACCCGGTACTCGCCGGGTTCAGCGGGGGTGAAGCGGAGGGCGCTGTGGCCGAAGGTGCCTGGTCCGAACGGATTGAGGGACTCTCCAGGAGACAGCGGACGCAGGTCGCGCTCGGTCAGGGGGTTCATCATTTTACAGCGGCCCATTTCCTCCGGGACCACCGCGCCGAATCCGACCCGCTCGATCTCGACGTCGATTTTTGGATACCGCCAGCCGACATCGCTGGCGTCGAGGGCGGGCACGACATGGAAGGTCTCCGGGCCGACGTTGACCAGGGCGAAGTCCACCGGCAGCGGCTCACCGACCGCACCTTCTGAGCGGACGGAGGCGGTCACCGTCAGCGAGTCAGGCTCTGGGCGGATGTCTGTGACCACCCCGACCGTCTCAATGGCAGCCAGGGAGAAGACCGGCGGGGGATCGAGCGGCGTCTTGGCGCCGAGGGTCGAGGAGGCGACCTGTGCAAGCTGGACGAGCCCGACCCCGTCGGCGAACCAGGCATCGAAGTCCCGCTCGGTCCCCAGGTGGCTCTCCAGCCGATACGCGACCCGCCAGGCATCGAGCTCACCGTAGGGGGTGGTGATGGATTCGGGGCCGATGGCGGTGACCTGGAAGGTGAAGCAGGTGTCTCCCTCAGTCCGCCCGGTGACCCACTGCTTCCCGGTGACCAGCGGCAGGTCGAGGATCCTCCAGGGGGGATCATTGAGGTCGTCGCCCAGGTAGGAGGTGGAGATCGGCAGCGTCCAGTCGTCGCCCTCCTCAGACAGCACCATGCTCGCGCCGCTCCAGAACACCGATGGTCCGCGAACCGCGATGCGCCCATCTCCCTCAGCGGTGAGGATGAGGCCCTCCTGACCGTCAGCGTCGGTGAACACCCAGCGGGTGCCCTCAGACATCGGCCAGCCCAGCTCGGGGAGGGTGGGCACGGGGGATGCCGCGCCGAGGAGGCTGAGGAAGGGCAGGCTGAGGAAGGGCAGGAAGCGCATGGGGGATCAACGGATGGAGAAGGGGACAGCTTACGCGAGCGTGGAGAGGCTCACGGTGCTGTCGGTCACGATCAGACAGCTACCAGGACAATGCCTCGCCGTTGGTGTGCCAGAAGGTGCCGGACTGCGCCTGAGTCAGCCCATCGATCCGGGAGAGCAGGCCAGCGACCGACTCGTCGGTGTTGATGAGGCCGTTGTTGGCGGTCATGTCGGTGCGCACCCAGCCCGGGTGCAGCAGCACGACGGCGATCTCATCGTCGGCGAGGTCGAGTGCGAGGCACTTCCCGGCCATGTTGACCGCGGCCTTGGACATCCGGTAGCCGTAGTGGCTGCCAGAGGTGTTCTCGGCGATCGAGCCCATCCGACTGGTGATGATGGCGACCTTGCTGCCAGCGGACAGGTTGCTGCGCAGGGCCGCGGTCACCCGGAGCGGTCCGAGGCTGTTGATCTCGAACTGTCGCCGGATGGTGTCGAAGTCGAGGGCATCGAGCCCGGTCGACACGAGGATCCCGGCGTTGTTGATCAGCACATCGATGGCGCGACCCGACAGCGTCTCTGCCAGCGAAGCAACCGCAGCATCGTCGGCCACATCGACGCCCTCGATGACCTCGACGGGCAGCGCAGAGAGCGCGGCAGAGGGGGCACGGCAGGCCGCGATGACGGTGTCGCCACGGGCGGTGAGCTGGCGGCAGAATTCGAGACCAATGCCGCGGTTGGCGCCGGTGATGAGGACGGTAGACATGGGGGCTCCGGAGTTCAGGGGCAGGTGGTGGTGGTGTAGGTAAAAGCGAGCACGTCGTCGGGGGCGGGGGCGGCGGTGCCGTGCAGGGTGACGGTGCGCTCGGTGGTGTCGAGCGTCCAGCCGTCGGTCAGCCCCGGCGGGATCGGCTCGCCGTTCTTCGTCACCGCCATGCCGTCGGCGCTGTCGGGGGGGTGAGACAGCGGAAAGGTCGTAAAGACACCGAGGATGGTCCGGGCGAGGTCGGACAGCGCGGCAGCCGGATCGTCGGTGCACAGGCTGATGAACCGCCCCCCGGTGGCCTCCTGGAGGTCGAGGTAGCGGGCGCCGGGCTCGGTCTCGCAGATCTGACCGGGCTTGCGGGCCTCGACCACGGCGTGCAGGGTGGCGCCCTCGGTGTGCAGCCAGCCCTCGACCTCGGAGAGCACCACGTCGCTGTTGTCGTCTTCGTCGGAGAAGACCACCACCGACAGCGGGGTGTCCTCTCGGCGGAAGTCGGCGTTGTCGGTCGAGCGAAGCGGCTCGGACAGCGCGGTGAGCATCGCGGTGAGGCCCAGCTCGGTGGCGGTGCTGGTGGGCGCGGGCAGGGTGGGGGCGTCGTCGGACTCGGTGAGGAGCAGCTGGAGGCGTCCGCTGTGGGTGGGCTCCTCCATGTCCATCGTGACCACCCCGAGGTGGACGCTGGCGCCTTCGCTGGTGAGGCTCGCCCAGAGTGCTGGCATTGCATCGCCCACCGCGACCAGTGGATCGGCCATCGACTCGGTGTGGTCGACCACCAGCAGCACGTCGACCTGCTCGCTGAGGGTGAGGGTGGCGGTGTCGGTGATGGACTCTCCGACCACTCCAACACCAGACACCGTGACCACTGCGCTCCCGGCGTCGGTCTGCACAGTCAGCGGCAGGGCGTAGTCATACAGGGCGGTCGGGGTGAAGGTCACCGGGACCGATTCGGTGGAGCCACCGGGGATCGGCTCGGCGGGGAGGTCGGCGGTGAACGCGCTGGCGCCGCTGCCGGAGGCGCTGACGCTGAGGATGGACAGGTCCGCCCCGCCGGTGTTCGCCACGGTGACGGACTGCGCTTCAGCGGTGCAGCCCCGGGGAAGGTCGCCGAATTCCAGCGACTTCGGGGTGACCGAGAGTGCCGCCGAGGCCAGCGCTTCCCCGGACTCCGGCAGGGTGCCGGAGTCGGTCGGGGGTGGGCAGCCGAGCAGGGCGAGCAGGATCACCGGGCCAGCTTCCTCCGGAGTCGCTCCAGGTCGTCGGGCAGGGGGAGGTCAAAGCGGATCGGAGTGCTGGAGTAGGGGTGGCGAAGGCCGAGGATGTTGCCGTAGATCGCCGGGGAGGGGTGGGCGCTGGCGATCCGGCCCGGGGCGTTCTTGCGGTCGCCGAGGATGGGATGACCCAGCTTGGCGAGGCCCTCTCGGATGGCATCGAGGGAGCCGGTGCCGCTGCTCTCGACCAGACTGTTGCGGGTGCCGATGGGCCCTACGCAGCGCAGGTCGTCCCGCTGTTTCTTGAAGACACCGTCGACGATCGCCCGGTAGCGCAGGTCGAAGGTCTGGGTCTTGAGTGCCTCCTGGAGTGGGCGGGTCAGGGCGAGCACCATGAGCCCAGCGACCTCTTCAGGCAGGATGTTCACCGGAAGGACCGTGCCGAACCGCCGGTGCATGCTGGCGAGCATGCTGATCTCATGGCGTCCGGAGGCCGTCACGCTGAGCAGCCCGGCGGGCTTGAAGGCGATCATGATGTGCCGGTCCCGGTGGAGGAGCACCGGGGCCTTGCCGATGTGAATCCGGGGCCCATCGGGGCGGAGGTCGACCTCGGCGGGCTCGACCTCCCGGGCGCCGTCTGCAGTGGGCAGGCCACGGTAGAAGACCTGTCCGCTGCGCATCATCAACCGGGCGGCTGCGGTGGTCAGCCCGGTGCTCTTGAGGTGTTCGAGGAGGAGCATGCGCCCTAATATTCGCTACGCGATGGCGCGTCGACGACGGCGGACCTGCCCGATCCCCCACAGACCGCCTCCGAGCAGCACCAGCCATGGACTTGACGCGACTCCAGCGATCAGGGCAGCCTCTCCCGTCTCCCCCATAGTCTGCAGCGAGCCAGTGAATGCTGCACCGATGCGGTCGGCGAAGCTGGCGGAGACGATGGGCTGGTAGGGGGCGGAGACGGAGACGTCGAGACTGAGGGTAGACATCGCAATCTGTCCGTCAAGTGCTCGCTTCTGGGCGGTCATCGACTCGACGTCGCCGCGAACCCGGGACAGCTCCCGCTCTACGGCGAGCACATCGGAGAGGCTCTCGGCATCAACATCCAGCAGCGACAGGAGGCGGGTCTCGGTGCGCTGTGCGTTGTCGAGCCGGGCGGAGAGGTCGACCCAGGTGCGGGTGACGTCTTCGCTGGCGATGCTGAGGTGGGTGACCTCTACGGTCTCCTCCAGCCAGGAGGAGAGGGCGTCGAGGTCGTCGGCAGGCACCCGGAGGGTCAGGGCGGAGTAGCCAACCTCGCCAGCGTTGTGGCTGAGGCTCTCGTGGGTGACGGTGCCGCCGTGGGCGATCAGCCAGTCGTCGAGCTGGGACTCGAACGGGCTGTAGTGCTCGACCTGGACTGAGATTGAGCCGGTGCGAATGATCTTGCGCTGGACCTCCTGCTCACTCTCGCCGCCGGACTTTTGGTGCCGGCTGTTTTCACTGGCGTATGCGGCGTTGACGGTCACGTCCTCGTTCATCTCGCCTTCGAAGTAGCCGAAGGCGGGCTCGGTCATGGCACCTTGCTCGGAGCAGGCGGTCAGGAGGAGGGCGAGGGTGAGGGCGGCGGTCTTCATGGCGGGCTCCGAGGTGGGTACGTGGGAGCAACGGCAGGAGGCGGGGTGGGCTTACGTGCAGGGTTTGTGCAGGTGGCGAAACGGACCGTCCCGCTGCGCTATCTTCTGTGCAGACCGGAGCCCGCCGTGCTGCCCTTTCTCGCCCTGACCGCGCTCGCTGATCCCGCCGAGCCGCTCCCTGACGTCCTGCCTGCCGCAGTGATGGTCACACCCAACAGCTTCCATGGCGCGGACTATCGGGACTGTGCGGACTGCCCATCTGCCAGCGCCGTGGTCATTGCGGGACCGTTCGCCACCCTCTCTGAGGCGCAGCGTGCCGCCGAGCGCTTCACCGGGCTGACTCCCGGCTACCCCCTCCTCGCCCACACCGACCAGCTTGGCCTCGCCGATGATGCTCGGGGCTTCGTCGCGGTCGCCGGTTTTCTCGCTTCTCTCGATGAAGCAGCCCGCTGGCAGGCTGCTCGGCTCCCGGGTCGGGCGGATGCGGTCGCGCTGGCGATGGGTGGGGAGCACTACGCCCGCCTCGATGTTCTCTACAGTGACCGCACCGTCACGCCCATTCCCCACAAAGCGGTGGTGACCATCGATCAGCCCGGTGGCACCGATGCCTGGGCCGCCGCACCCCTCCGCGCTCGGTGGGGACGCGGTGAGCCGCCCGTTGATGGTCCAATCTGTCGGATCGAGTCAGGGGCATCGTTTGTGGTCGAGAGTGTGGAGTCGCTTCTGTTCTACGACTGGGCACCTGCGACCTGTGATGGCGTGGCGGTCTACGTCCCCTGGCGGTCCACCAGCCTCGCTGCCACCGTCCAGCCCCACCCCGATGGCGGCCATGAGAAGATCCAGGCGGTCGGTGCGGAGTGCGACAGCCCCTCCTTCGCGGGCTGGCGCTATGGGCCGGATGGTCAGGGGGAGGTGCTGTTTGACGACGGTGAACTCAGCGGGCACGCACACTGAGTCTGTCGGTCATTCCGCGCGGATGCTGCTGTCGTACAGCGCAGTGAGGGCCTCCCGGTTGCCGCTAGCGGAGTTCTTCGCAGCCAGCGTCCGCGGCGTCTCGCCCTTCTTGTTGGCCTGATCCGGATCGAGGCCGAGCCCCAGCAGGAGGCGGTTGACTGCGACATCACCCCGGCGGGCGGCGTGGTGGAGGGCGGTCTCCTTCTTGCGATTGGCCTTGGTCACTCGTGCGCCAGCGGTGATCAGCAGGTCGATCACTTCGACCTGGCTCTCCATGGCTGCGGCAAACAGGGGCATGGAGGAGCTGGGTCGACCCTCGGGATGGGCTCCGGCCGCCAGCAGCAGCCTGCATCCCTCCAGGTTGCCGGTGTAGGCCGCGGTGTAGAGCGGTGTGACGCCGCGCTTTCCGCAGATGCTGGCATCGACCCCGGCCTCCAGCAGCAGCTTGATCGCCGGACCCTTGCCCCGGGCGGCACAGTGCAGCGGACTCGGCCGTGCCCTC
>JBLHNG010000512.1:0-6432 GCA_047621685.1 Myxococcota bacterium
TGGTGTAGTTGTCCCCAGAAGACGCCGAGGTGACCACCCCGAAGACCTGGAGCATCATGCCGCCCTCCACCATCCGAGGCAGGTCGAGGTGTCCCCGGTCGTGCCGATCCCGGAGGTCGCGCCCCCACAGGAGGGAGTCGGCGTGCAGGTCGGCGATGGGGATCCGGGCGTGCAGTGCGGCGGCCTCAGCAGAGACCACGGGCTGATCGGTCGGGGTCAGCCCGTTCATCTTGCGATCGGTCTGTGGGAGCACCCCGAGGGAGAGCCCTGCCCCCAGACTCATCAGCACCACCACTGCCACCGCTGCCAGTCGTCCCCACCGCATGCCGCCTCCAATCAAGGCGATGCTACCGCGCGGCGAAACACTCCCGGGCGATCTGGACGAGCCGGAGGAGGTTGAGTCGGCCGAGGGAGGGCAGGGCGCTCCAGTCGGGAAGTCCGTTGAGACGCTCTGTTGAGGCGTCGAAGGTATCGGCGAAGGCAGGCATGTCGTTCCTCCTGTGTCGATGTGCCTGATCCCTGTGGGATATGTCTCGCCGATGCACACCACCCATGCCGTCTGCCTGCTCCTGCGCGATGACGCTGGCCAGATCCTCACCATCTCCCGTCCCCATGATCGGGCCGACGTGGGGCTGATCGGCGGCGGGGTGGAGCCAGAAGATGCTGGGGTGGACGCGGAGACGACGCTTCGAAACGCCATCATCCGAGAGGCTCGTGAGGAAGCCGGGCTGCACCTGTCTGTGGATCACCTCCGGGTGGTGTTCACCGCTCCGGCCCGCACCCGAACTGCGGTGACGTTTGTTTATGACGCCGATCCGGGCGCGCCGGTGCTGGGGGAAAACGAAGAGGGCTTTGTCTCCTGGGCGGCTGAGGAGGCCTTGCTGAGGGGCAGCTTCGGTGGCTACAATCGCGACCTCTTTTTGGCGGTTCGTGATACATCGCGGCCGGAGGTTTCCATGGCTGAGTCGACCGATCTGGATGAGTCTGAGGAGTTCCTTGAGGAGGAACTGATCGAGCTGGAGGATGATGACGGCACCCTTCGTGTCTTCGCGCTTCTGGCGGTAGTAGAGATCGACGGGCAGAACTTCGCCATGCTCTCTCCCCATGCGTCGATGATGGACGACGACAATGACGAGCCGCTGGAGATCGCCCTGTTCGCCTATGAAGAGGACCCTGAGGGCGCGACCTACAGCGACATCGAGGACGAGGCGCTGCTCGCTCGGGTTCAGGAGTACTGCATCGCGCTGCTTCGTGATGAAGAGTAGGGAAGGTGCGGCTTGCCGATGAAGCGCAGCCGCCCGGTCCTTGAAGCCTCGGCGGAGAACAAGCTCAAGGTCGAGAATCGGGTCCATCGGCTGATTCCAGCGTTTCAGGGAATGCTCTGGCCGTGGCATCGCATCACGTCGGAGGGCTGGGAGAACGTGCCCCGGACCGGTCCGGTGCTGGTGCTGTCCAACCACGTCTCCATGCTCGACCCGATCACCCTCATCATCGCCGCGAGACGGCAGATCCACTTCCTCGCCACCCGCTCGCTGATGCAGGAGCGAGGGGTCTCGCGGATTATGCAGATCGCTGCGGTGGTGCCCCGCAAGAAGTTCGCTGCGGACATGAAGTCCATCCGACGGCTCAAGGCGTGGGGCGACGAGGGCGCGGCGGTCGGGCTGTTTCCAGAGGGCATTCGGACCTGGGACGGCCACAACAACGAGGTGCTTCCGGGCATCGAGAAGCTGATCCGTCTGATGGGCATGCCGGTGGTCACCGCCCGGCTCATCAACGCCTACCGACAGGCCCCCCGCTGGGGTGCGGCCATGCGGCATGGTCGGGTGCATGTCCAGTTCGACCCGCCCCGGGTGTTTGGCCGGACCCGGGCTGACCTCAAGGAGATCCGCCGGTATGTGGTGGAGCGCATCCAGGTCGAGCCAGCGGAGGGGTGGCCGGTGTGGGGGCGGCGGCTGGCGGAGGGCGTGGAGAACGTGCTGTACGCATGCCCGTCCTGCGGTGTGGTCGAGGGGCTGCGATCAAGCGGCAATTCTACGACCTGCCGGAGCTGTGGGGCGTCCTGGCGAGTGGACTCTGAGAACGTCCTGCATGGCTCCGATGGCGCCCTCACTCTCGACGAAGCCCTTGCCCGACAGGCCGAGCGCATCTCAGAGACCTGGATCGCCGACGCCGACCTCCACCGCCGCAACGGAACGATCCTGATCAGCGATCCGGCGACCCTGTTCGATGTCACTGGCGACGAGATGCAGACCATCACCACCGGACGGCTGCAGCTGACGGACGAGGCGATGTCGATGCTTGGTCCCGATGGTGTGGCGTCCTGGTCGGTGCCGCTGCCTGACGTCAAAGTTGCGACCGTTGATATGCGTCGGCGTCTGCAATTTCGAACGAGCGAGCAGGCGATTGAGCTGAGCATGCCCGAGGAGTCGGTGGTCAAGTGGGTGCACTTCGTGAACCACTGGCGAGGGCAGGGCTGAGCGGCGTGGAGCCGGGCTGTCGGCTGGACGCACAGGTCGACTCCAGCCTGGCGTATCGGTGCCAGTCAGCCTCTGTCCGGCGGTGATCAAGACGTTCGGGATACCCTCGCAGCATGGCGAACATCCCTGACGCGGTGGTGGTGGAGTTGGAGGCGCTCTCCGGTCGATTTGGCCTGGAGCGGGAGTGCCGTGAGGCCATCCGTGCGCTGCTGAAGCAGGCCGCCTCCCACAACAACCAGACCCTCATCCCCGACCTGCTCGACTCCAGCAGCAACACCTTCATCTTCAACGACGGCGACGCCCCCGCCCCCGCCATCCCAGCCCCCCCCGCCTCCCGGCGATACCAGGACCTCGGTCCCCTCGGCCGGGGTGGCATCGGAGAGGTTCGTCGGGTCTACGATCCCCGGCTCGCGCGCACCGTCGCCCTCAAGCGGCTGCGGCTGGATCGGGTCGGAGACGAGGGACTCCGGGAGCAGTTCATCGAGGAGGCCCGGCTGACCGGTCAGCTCTCCCACCCCGGCATCGTCGCGGTCCATGAGCTGGGCCACACCCCCGACAGCCGTCCCTACTTCACCATGAAGGAGATCCAGGGCCGCACCCTGGAGTCGGTGATCGCCGAGGTCCATGTCGCATCTCGTGGTGGAGCCTGGGGAACGGGTGGGAGCGGGTGGACCTTTCGGCGCCTCATCGATGCCCTGCACCGGTCCTGCGAGGCCGTCTCGTTCGCCCACAGCCAGGGCATCATCCACCGGGATCTCAAGCCAGACAACATCATGGTCGGGGCGTTTGGAGAGGTCTATGTGGTCGACTGGGGGCTGGCGATGTCGCTGGTCGCGGGGCCCGCGGACCGCATCATCGGCACCCCCGCCTACATGCCGCCCGAGCAGGCCGCCGGAGACCGCACCGCGCAGCAGCCCACCGCAGACGTCTACGCCCTCGGCGGCATCTTGTTCGCCATCCTCTCTGGTCACCCGCCGATCCAGGAGTCCGACACCCGTCGCCTCATCGAGCGCGCGGTGGCCGGTGAGCGAGACGCCCTCCCCGACACCCTGCCCATCCCCGATGTCTTGCGGACCCTCTGCGAGCAGGCGCTCTCCCCCCGACTCGAAGACCGACCCACAGATGCTGGCGCTCTCGTCACTGCCCTGGCGGCGTGGCTGGAGGGCGAGCAGCACCGCCAGCGCGCCCGAGCCCTCATCGAGCAGGCCGATGCCCTCGCCCCGGAGATCCACCGGATGCGCACCGAGGCCGCCGCCCTTCGAGCCGAGGCCGCCGCCCTGCTGCACGGGGTGCCTGGCTCAGCAAACATCCACGACAAGCGACCGGGCTGGGAGCGCGAGGACGCCGCCGCCGGGCTGGAGGAGCAGGCGAGCGCCTGGGAGCTGGTCTACACCCAGTCCCTGCACACCGCCCTCAACCACGCCCCCGACTTCCCCGCCGCCCGCACCCGCCTCGCCCAGCACTACCACCGCGCCCACGCCGCTGCAGAGGCCGCCGGAGATCGCACCGCCAGCAGCCGGATGGAGGCGATGCTGCGGGTCCACGACCAGGGAGAGTTCGCGGGCTGGCTCTCAGGCACCGGTCGGCTGACCCTGCGCACCGATCACCCCGGTGTGGTTGCCCACCTCTACCGCTACCGCGTCCAGGATCGGCAGTGCATCCCAGTCTCCCTCCACAGCCTCGGCCCCACCCCGATTCGCGAGCTCTCTCTGCCCATCGGCAGCTACCTCATCACCTTGCACAGCCCCGGCCGCCCCCTCGTCCGCTACCCGGTGTGCATCACCCGGCAGGTCCACACCGACAGCGGGGTGATCCCGATCCCGGAGGTGCTCTCAGAGGACGAGGTCTACGTGCCCGCCGGGGCGTTCCTCTGCGGTGGCGACCCCTCCGCTCGGCTCAGCCTGCCGCGGCAGTCGGTGCAGTTGGGGGCATTCGTCATTGAGCGCTTTCCGGTGACCAACCTCCGCTACCTCGCCTTCCTCAACCACCTCTGGCACCACGGAGCACAAGACGCCGCGATGCGCCATGTCCCACGGGAACGTGCCGGGATCAGCGGCGAGGCTGGCACTCCCTGCTACGCGATCCGCGACGACGGCTTCTCCCTGACCCGAGACGGCGAAGGGGACTCCTGGCTGCCGACCTACCCGGTGGTCAACATCGACTGGCACTCCGCCACTGCGTTTGCTGTCTGGCGGGCTGAGCAGACCGGGCAGCCCTGGCGGCTCCCTGACGAGCGGGAGTGGGAGAAGGCCGCCCGTGGGGTCGATGGGCGGTCCTGGCCGTGGGGAGACCGCTTCGATGCGACCTTCTGCTGCGTGCTGGAGAGCCACGCCGCCCGCCCGCTGCCCTCGGTGGTCACCGGCTTCCCGATCGATGAGAGCCCCTACGGAGTGCGGGGCATGGCCGGAAACGTAGCGGACTGGTGCGCCAACGCCTGGAGCCCTGATCAGGTCGGGCCCGGTCTCCCATCGGATGCGGCTGGCGAGATGCGGTCCTGCCGGGGCGGCTGGTGGGTTGGCTCCCCGGACAACTCCCGGGCCGCCATGCGCAACCGCGATGCTTCGGAGTTCCGAGACGCCATCCTCGGCTTCCGGCTGGTTCGATCCGTCGCTGATCGGGTCAGTTGATCGAGGGGCACCAGATCGGGACGGAGTCCGAAAACGATGCCGCGCCATTGAGCCCGCTGACCGTGTAGCTGCCCCAGGCAGTTCGGCTGTCCTCGCTCTGGTCGTCGATGTGATCGATGGTGAAGCTGACGGTATCGCTGCTGGTGGAGGCGAAGTAATTGCCGCTTCCGCCAGCCTCTTCCTGGAGCTTGATGGTGACCGCGCTGGCATCGTAGGTGCCAGCACCGTCCAGCGTCCCCAGCATCTGGCCGACGAGTACGAAGACGTGGCTGTCAGAGGAGTCCCGCCAGAAGATGCTGAAGTTCGCCGAGCCGAGCGGGTTGCTGCAGGAGACCTCGTCGAAGCTCAGGGTGCCAGAGTAGTCCCCAGAGACCGTGATGGTGAACGGCCGCGGGTCGGTGGGCATGTCCGCATCGGCGTCGGTGTCGGCGTCGGTGTCGGCGTCGGTGTCGGCGTCGGTGTCCGCATCGGACTCTGCGTCGGTGTCCGCATCGGACTCTGCTGTGGAGGTGTCGGTGTCGTCTTTGTCGCCACAGCCGACAGCGAGCAGGAGGAGGATCGTTCTCATGGGAGGAATATAGCGGGTCTCTTGGTTTCAACGCGTGTGTTGGTGAGAAGCTCTCCTTCATGCCATGAGATGGGTCGGTGTCGGGTGATCCCGCTATACTCCCCGACATGCGCACCCTCCTTGTCCTCCTCACAGGCTGCAATTTCGGCCTCGAATCCACCATCACCGCGACCTCGGACGGCGATGACAGCACCTCCTCCGGGGCCAGCGATGGCGACGGCGATGGCTACACCGCCGAGGACGGCGACTGCGACGACGACGACGCAGCCAGCTACCCGGATGCCGAAGAGATCTGCGACGGCGCGGACAATGACTGCGACGGTCTGATCGACGAAGAGGACGAGCTGACTGCGGGCTTCATCTTCTATGCCGACCTCGACGGCGACGGCTTCGGCGACGGCGATGCCCCCCGAACCCTCTGCTACCCGATCCCTGGCTACGCCGACAACACCCTGGACTGTGACGACAACGATCCGGGCGAGCCCGTAGTGGTCGATCAGCTCACTGGCGCGCCCACCGGGACCGGCTCCATCGATGCCCCCCTCGACACCATCCAGGCTGGCATCACCACCGCCACCACCTGTGTGGCGGTCTACCCGGGCACCTACACCGAGGCGATCACCTTCGATGGCAAGGACCTGCACGTCTTCGGGGTCGAGGGCCTTGAGGAGACCACCATCGATGCCACCGGGATGGGCAGCGCGGCGGTCCGGTTCACCATCGCGGAGTCCGAGGAGGCCATCCTGGAGGGCTTCACCCT
>JBLHNG010000513.1:0-6406 GCA_047621685.1 Myxococcota bacterium
CGAGATCCGCATCCTCATAGACCACCGAGAAGGTCAGGGTGGTGTCTGAGAGCGGGTTGAACTGGTAGGCGTCGAAGTCGCCGTTGGGAACGGGTCCAGAAGACTGAGCGAAGTCCTCACAGACGCCGCTGACGACGGTGTACCGGGAGCCGATGTAGCCGAGGTCTTCGGCGACATCCCAGGTGTCATTGACGCCCTTTTTGGCCTCGGCTTCGGTGAGCGTGCCCGGAGTCAGTTCGACGGTGCCCCGGATGAAGGTGCGGTCGATGCCGGTCTCACCGTCACCCCGACAGGCGAGAAGAGAGAGGAGAAGAAGGGGTGAGAGGAGAGGACGTGTGTTGAGGCGGTACATTAGAATTCTCCTCGCAGACCGAGCTGGAAGTAACGGGGGTTCTGCCGTGAGTTGGGCGAGCCGAACACGAGCAGGCCGTCGTCGTCGACCCGGACGGTTCCGTCGACGTTGTCATACACCCGGCTCACCGAGGTGACCGTGCGGTTGTTGAAGACATTGAAGCACTCCAGGGTCAGATCCCAGGTGCTCTTGCCCTGCGCGAGGGTGATGCCGCCCTTGAGATCGCTTCGGGAGTAGGCGGGCATGCGCCAGGTCTCATCGAGGCTCTGCTTGTAGGTGTACCAGCCACCGTAGAAGTCGGTGTAGTACTCCGGACGGTAGGGGTAGCCAGAAGACATCTCGAAGCTCCACCCAAAGAGATAGCCGATGGCGGTCTTCTCCGAGAGCTCCCACTTCTGCGGCTCCTTGTACGAGCCGGCGAGCTTGATGTTGTGGGGGACGTCGTAGCCGGACAGGCCGCGCTCGTACTGGATCTGCGGGTCAATGTCGAAGCTGAAGCTGGCGAGACCCTGGGAAGAGTCGTTGCGGTACATGCCGTAGGCCCGACTCCAGGTGTAGCTGGAGATCATGCCCCACTTCTCGTTGAACTGCTTGTTGGCCTGCACTTCGAGAGAGGTGTACTGGCTGAAGGCCTCGTCAGGGGTCCGCAGTCGGTAGTAGGTGGTGCCCGAGCCGTCGCGAGAGCCGACGACGTTGGTGCCCTCCTCGTTCCAGATGAGGTTGACCTCGTCGTCCTCCCACAGGTTGTGGGTCTCCTCGTAGGTCATCGTCGCGCTCATTGACCATCCGTCGCCGAGATCCTTCTCGATGCCGATGTCGAACTCGTCGGAGTAGGGGGTGCGCAGGTCGTCGTGGACGAGGAACAGGTCGGCGGCAGAGCCGGAGGAGGGGGTCTCAGACCATTCACCGGCCCGGTCATCCCAGTCGAAGATGTCGTAGCCACCCTGCGACTTCGCCAGCAGCGAGGAGATCTCCAGGAAGCCCGGATCGTAGAACCGGCCGTAGTAGACGTGGACCCGGGTCTTGCCGTCTCCAGTGAGGTCGTAGGCGGCACCGAGACGGGGTGCGGCGACGAGGGTGGAGTAGACGGAGTTGCCCAGGTCGTCGTTGAAGTTGCCGTAGTCGAACCGCAAGCCGGGCCGGATGGTCAGCCTGGGGTGGGGGTTCCAGACGTCCTGGATGTACCAGGAGATCAGCGAGCCGGTGAACTCCGAGGACTGGTTGGAGTCGTAGACGTACTGCTGGGTCGGAACATAGGAGGCGAGGTCGTCGGGGCTGGTCGTGTAGGACCAGTACTCGATGCCGTACTCCTGGCCGGGGTAGCTCGACGAGGAGTTCAGCTGCTCCGCCTGCACGCCGATGCGGGCCTGGTGGCTGCCGAGGGCGTCGAAGAAGAAGGTTGCCTTCGAGTTCAGTGAGTACCGGTTTCGGGCGGACTCATAGGCGTAAGGGAACGTACCGTAGGCGAACCCGTCAGGGTCGTTGGGCAGCCACGGGCCGTAGTCGTTGTTGAAGTTGTCGGTGCAGTAGCCGGTGTCGTCGAAGTTGTTGCAGTCCCGCCACTGGTCGGGCATGAAGCCGAGGTAGCTGTTCTGCGCGTAGACCTGGCTCTCAATGAGGACGTTTCCGCTGGCGGGGGTCCAGTTGTGCGCGATGCTGCCCAGCCAGCCGCCCTGCTGCCAGTAGTACTCAGCACTGGGCAGGGTGTAGATGTCCCGGGAGGCGTTCTCGATTCGGGTCGGATCTGCCTGTCCCTGCACCGAGATGCGGTGCGCGGAGGAGGGGCGCCAGGTGAGCTTGCCGAACAGGTAGGCGCTGCGCCAGTCCTCGGTCTGTATCGGCTCGCCCTCGGGACGGCGGACCTCCTCGGGAACGAAGTCGGTGGCCCTGTTCATGTTGCCCTGGAGGCTGGTGAAGAACCACAGCTTGTCCTTGATGATCGGCCCGCCGACGTTGGCGGCCATCATGATGCTGGAGTTGACCGTGTCCTCGTCGGGGTTCTCGCTGGGCAGCGGGGTGTAGACCCGGGTCGCGGTGGAGTCGTAGAGGACCTGGAAGTCGCTCTCGAACTCGTTTCCACCCGACCGGGTGATGATGTTGATGATGCCGCCCAGCGCCTTGCCGTACTCCGCATCCATTCCACCGGTGATGACCTCGATCTCCTCGATGGCGTCGAAGTTCATGTTCGCCGAGAAGGTGTTGGTGGACGGGTCGGTGGTGTTGACCCCGTCGATGTGGATCTGGTTGCCGTAGGACAAGCCGCCACGCATGTTCGGGTTGCCGCCGCCGACCACGCCCGGGGCGCGCTGAGCAGCCGACTGGTAGTCCCGACCGGCGTTGGGGATGTCTCGGAGGACCTCCTTGGACATGCTCAGCCCAGAGCGGGTGGTGGTGACATCGACCGTGGGCCTGTCGCCAGTGATCACCATCTGCTCGGCGGCCTCCACAGAGATCGTGAGGTTGAGGGTCACGGTTCCGCCCGCAGAGACCCGGGCCGTGCGCGTAGACGGGGCAAAGCCGGACCGCTGGACGGTGATTGTGTACTCGCCGGGGGGCAGGTTGATGAAGCGGTAGCGTCCGTCCGCGTTGGACTGCTTCTCCATGATGCCCTGCATCTTCGGCGACGAGACGGTGATGGATGCGCCAGGAACGGGCAGGCCGTCGTTGTCGGTTACCTGCCCTCGAATCTGACCGGTCAGCTCGACGGCATGGGCATCGTTGGTGCCAAGGAGGGCTGCACCGGGGAGTGCTCCGAGGAGGAGCAGCACCAGCGGGGCGCGGAGGATGAGGGGGCTTTGTGCCATTGAGCCTGCCTTGGGGTGATCTCGAAGGGGCTGCACCGAGATGGTGGGTTCGTCTGGATCTGTCAGGGAAGTTGTTCCCAATCCGGGGTGTTCTACAGGATCGCCCGGTCGACATACAAGACTGTAGTGCAGCACTGTCACGCAAACGGCACAGCGTTGGCGCTGTGTCGGTTACCTGGGGGGCCATGAAGGCAATCCCTGCGCTGGTGATCAGCGGCTACCTCGGAAGCGGAAAGACCACCCTCGTTCGGCGGCTCCTGGAAGCCTGTCAGGCCTCCGGGGTCCGGGCGGCGTTTATCTCCAATGAGTTCGGTGAGCTTGGGGTGGATCAGGCCCTGCTCGGCGGGATCGGTGAGACCTTCGTCGAGATGGCTGGCGGCTGTGTTTGCTGTGCGCTCAACGACGAGCTGTACGAGACCCTCATTGAGCTGCGAGAGAAGGTGAACCCGGATCGCATCATCATCGAGTGCTCTGGAGTCGCTGTCCCCCACGATGTCCAGATCGTCTTCTACCAGCCTCCGATACGGGACTGGATCAGCGAAGAGGCTGTGGTGACTGTGGTGAACGCTGAGCAGGTTGCCGAGGGGCGAGACCTGGATGGTGCCTTCGTCGAGCAGCTGGAGGGCACAGACCTGGTCATCCTCAACAAGCTCGACCTCACTCCGGACGCCGACCCCGAGGCCCTCAAGGCCACGCTCAAGGCGATCAACCCCGACGCCCCGGTGATCCGCGCCCGGCACGCCGATGTCGACCTGCGGCTGCTGCTCTCCCCCGACGAGGCCCGGGATCCAAAGACCTCCGAGGTCACCCACCATCACCACCACCACCACCACGAGACCGTCGTCTCAGAGGTGGTCACCATCCCCGACGGCTTGAGCGAGGATGCCCTCATCGCACAGCTCTCCGCGCTGGGGGCGCTTCGGGTCAAGGGCTTCGTGATCCTGTCTGACGGACCCGCGATTGTTCAGGGTGTGGGTCGGCGGATTGAGACGATTCCCCTTGATGATCTGCCGTCGGATGACATGATGGGCAGGGTGGTGGTTATCCGGCGCGCGGAAGTGGGTTAGTCGGCACCCATCACAGCTCCGGACGTTGTCCGTTCGCTGAGCCGGTGCTCCTTTTTTCGCCTGTCTACAGGAGGCCCCCATGAGGCTCACCGGTCGAGTTCTTGTCCTGACCAACGATCCCACTGAGATCACCACCCAGCTTGAGGGCGGCAGCGCTGCCCGCAGCGGGGATCTGCACTACGGCGTGAACACCGACGCCATGATCTCGGGGCAGGCCTGCACGCTCGGGTACACCCCGGAGATCCTCGGGCCGTACTTCCTGGAGAACTTCAAGGAGGTCATCTCCGCCGGAGACGTCCAGAACGGTGGCTACCAGGTCATCGTCGGCGGCGATGCGTATGGCTCCGGCTCCAGCCGGGAGGTCGCGGTGGTTGCCCACCAGGGCGCGAACATCGAGCTTGTGGTCGCCCACAGCTTCCAGCGCATCTTCCAGGAGAACATGGTCTACGCCGGCATGCCGTTTACGACGGACTTCGGGGTGGTCGACCGCCTGGAGGCTGGCGAGGATGTCTCTGTCTCCGAGTTCCACGACGCCCTGCCGCCGTTCTTCGGTCAGGTGGCCCGCGCTGGCGGACTGCTGAACTACGGAAACGCCTGGCTCATCGGGGACCTCATCCCCTGGTATGCCCCCGAGCGCGCCACCCGTCCCCTCAACGTCGTCGAGAAGATCATCGCCAGCCGGGCCTGGTCTGGCGGCTCTCCGGCAGACGATGCTGGCCCGTCGTTTGGCATCTCCGGGGTTGCTCCCGGCGATCAGGTCCTCTGCCGGGCAGGCTTCCGCGGCATGCACGAGTACACCGCCGGCATGTGCATGGCGCTCTACGAGCAGGCGTTTGGCAAGGTCCAGGTCCACGAGCCTGATCAGGTCGCTGCCTTTGAGGACCACTTCGTGCTCATCGACCACGCCACCGTCCCGGCATCGGTGAAGGAGAAGCGCCTCAACCCCGCCCGGCAGCTCGCCGCGGAGATGGTCGAGGCCTGCGAGGAGCACGGCATCCGACTGCACGGCCCCGGCCGGCCCTACCCCGCGGGCGTCTGTCACCGCCTCGTGGTCGAGGACTACGCCCGCCCCGGCGACATCGTGGTCCTCACCGACTCCCACTCCCCGACCGCTGGCGTGCTCAACACGTTCGCCTTCGGGGTCGGCAGCACCGCGATGACCTTCGCCCTGCGCACCGGCCTCATCCCGGTCACCGTGCCCAAGACCGTGCGTGTCATGGTCACCGGCGATGCCAGGGGGCTGCTCTCGCCCAAGGATCTCATCCTCCACATCATCGGCGACCCCTACTTCCGCGAGGAGCAGTGGCGGACCTCCCCGACCGACACCTGCGTCATCCAGTTCGGCGGCGAGGGGCTCAACCAGTGGAACGTCGATGAGCTGTCCGTCCTGACCAACATGACCGTCGAGGGCGGCCTGATGACTGGAGTGGTCGAGGCCTGCGCTCCCATCGTCGACTTCCTCCAGGAGCGTCGGGGTGAGGACTTCACCGACCGGCTGGTCCACGCCGACGAGGGCGCGCAGTACGAGCGGGTCATCGCGATCAACCTCGACGATGTGCCGCTGACTGTGGCGACTCCCGGGGACTCCCGCAACCGGAAGTCCCTGGCGGACGTCTTGGATGTCAAGGTCCAGAACATCGTCATCGCCTCCTGTACTGGCGGCTCCCTGGCCGACCTGAGGGCTGCCGCCGCCATCCTCAAGGGGCGGGCACTGCATGACTCGGTGCGGCTGACGGTCACCCCGTCTTCCACCCTGGTCGCCAGCCAGGCCGAGGCCGAGGGGCTGCTGGAGATGTTCCGCGAGCTTGGTGCTGTGGTCAGCGATCCGGGCTGCGGGAGCTGCATCGGCAACGGCCCGGGTATTCCGCTTCCCAACGAGACCACCGCCAGCACCACCAACCGCAACTACGACCGCCGCATGGGCGCGCCAGGTCCGGTCTACCTCGTGAGCCCGGCCGTTGCCGCAGCGAGCGCAGTGGTCGGTCACCTGATGGATCCGCGCAAGCTGTAGAATAATCCCCAGGGTTCGGGCGTCTCACCCCCCGGTCTGAGGGGAGGTTGTGTGGTGTTGATGGTCATCCTGACGGTGATGGGCTGTGATGAGTCGAGCTCACCGGTCGGGGTTGAGCCCAATGAGGTTGAGCCCGCATCGGTGAAGTCCGTGGAGTCCATCACACCGCGTC
>JBLHNG010000514.1:0-6395 GCA_047621685.1 Myxococcota bacterium
CGGCTCCTACCTCTGCCTCATCGACCGTGCTGACGCCGGTCCGCTCCTGCTGGAGACGGCCACCACAGACACCCCCCGGCTTCGTCGTGCGCTGGCGGTCCACTGGATCCACCGCCTCGATGAGCCCGTCCCCCACCCGGTCACCCGGGCGCTCGAAGCCTCCGATCGTCGCCTAATGGCCGACGCAGTGCACGCCCGGCGAGGACGAAAGTCCCCGGTCCCCGAGCACGATGCGGTGTTCGTCCAGTTCGACTGGTACCAGCCCGACGAGCACTTCACCAACCGGCGGCTGACCGATGTGGATCGGGCCAACCTCAGCGTGATCAACGATCCGCCACCCGAGCCCGAGCCCGAGCCTGAGAACACCGCCGCCGATGCCATCGCCGAGGCTGCTGCCACCCCGGTCACCGAGCGTGGCTGCGGGGCATGCAGCAGCGCCGGGGGCATGATGGGCCTGGGCTGGGTCGCGATGGTCGGGCTGATTGGGCTGCGACGGCGGCGGTAGAGAACGACTCGCGCTGAGCACCCGTCAGCTCTCCTCCGGCCGCTCCAGCTCCCGAAACACCCAGTGTAAAAACCGAAACGGCCACTCCCCCTCCGCCGGGGTGAACCGCGCGATCAGCTTCGTGCTGCCGTCTTTGTTGCTGATCGAGAACCGCCGGAGGTTGCCCGACACGAGGTCCGCCAGTCGCTGGGGCTGAACGGTGGTGGTCTCGTGGAACCGCAGCACCACCCGCACCCCCAGCCAGTCGACCCGGTCGATGCCGAGGTCCCGACAGCGCAGCTTGGCCTCTGCGGTCCAGCCGAGGTTGAGGACCTCCGGCGGCGGCTCTCCCCAGGTGTCCTCCCAGCCGGTGATGAGGTCGCGGACTTCTGGGCGGCTGGTGGCGGTGGCGATGCGTCGGTAGGCACTGAGTCGATCATCGATTTCAGGCATGTAGTCGTCGGGAATGAGCGCGGAGACCGGGATCTCAAGCTCTGGATCCAGCCTCCGGCGTGACATCTCCCCGCTGGCGGTGGCTGCAGCCTCTTCGAGCAGCTCGACGTAGGTGTCGAGCCCCACGGACTGGATGTGGCCGTGCTGGTTCTTGCCGAGCAGGTTGCCGCTGCCGCGCAGCTCCATGTCCGCGCTGGCGATGGCGAAGCCAGCACCGAGATCGGTGTTCTCCTGGATGACCCGCATCCGCTTCATCGCCTGCTTCGCCATCGTGCCGTCAGCAGGCATCATCAGGGAGCAGACCCCCTTCACCATGCCCCGCCCGACCCGGCCCCTCAGCTGGTAGAGCTGGGCGAGCCCGAGCTGATCGGCGCGCTCGATGATCATGGTGTTGACCGCCGGCAGGTCGATGCCGCTCTCGATGATCGTGGTGGTCACCAGCACGTGGATTCGCCGCTGCACGAACTCGACCAGCACATTCTCCAGGTCACCCCGGTCCATCTGACCGTGCGCCACCGCCATGCTCACCCCGGGCAGGAGCGCCTGGAGCTGCGCGGCCCGACGGTGGATGCTCTCGACCCGGTTGTGCACGTAGAACACCTGCCCGCCCCGGGACAGCTCGAACCGGATCTGCTCGACGATGCGCGCCTCGGAGAACGGGAACAGGTGGGTGCGCACCGCCCGACGGCCCTGCGGCGGGGTGGCGATCATCGAGATTGCACGCAGCCCGGAGAGCGCCATGTGCAGGGTCCGCGGGATCGGGGTCGCGGACATCGCGAGGTACTCCATGCCCGGCTGGAGACGCTTGAGCTTCTCCTTCTGGCGAACCCCGAACCGGTGCTCCTCGTCGACCACGATGAGTCCGAGGTGGGCAAACTTGAGCTTCCGGGAGAGCAGGGAGTTGGTGCCGATGACGATGTCGATCTTGCCCTCGCGAAGCTCCTTGAGCACCTCCCGGACCTGAGCGGGAGAGCGAAACCGGGAGAGCAGCTCGATGCGGACCGGGAACCCTTCGAAGCGGCTGCGGAAGGTGTCGGCGTGCTGGAAGGCGAGCACCGTGGTCGGGCAGAGAATGGCGACCTGGTGCCCCTCAGCGACCACCCGCATCGCAGCCCGGATCGCGACCTCAGTCTTGCCGAAGCCGACGTCGCCCACGATGAGACGGTCCATCGGCTCGTCGCTGGCGAGGTCCGCGAGCACATCGTCGATCGCCTGCTCCTGGTCGGGGGTCTCGACGTAGGGGAAGGTCTCGACGAGCTGGTGGTAGACCGCCGGGGTGCCGGTGTAGGCGTGACCGGTGGCCACGGTCCGGGCGGCGTGCAGAGCGAGCAGCTCGGTGGCCATCGCGAGGATCTTGTCGGAGACCTTCTTGCGACGCAGGGACCAGGAGTCGCCGCCGAGCTTGTCCAGCCGGGGCTCGGCGTCTCCGACTGCGCGGTATCGGAACAGCTGATTCAGGCGAGTAACCGGAAGATACATCCGGTCACCTTTGCGGTACTCCGCCTCGGCATAGTCCTGGAGCACCCCGCTGATGTTGAGGCGCTTGAGCCCGATGAACCGGCCGATGCCGTGCCGGGCGTGGACCACGAGGTCGCCGGCCTTCAGCTCCGCGAACGAGGAGAGGGTGGCTTCTCGGAGGGAGCGGGGCACCCGGGAAGGGCGGGTCTTGACCCCGAACAGCTCGTCGGCAGCCACCCAGGCGATCTGGCTGCGTGGAGAGTGAAAGCCTCTGGGGAGCTGACCGATGACCAGGCTCAGTCGCCCCGGGAGGAGCCCGGCGACAGGCATCTTCTCTGGGTGGAGGTCGTGGGGGGACAGCAGGGCGGTGATGCGCTCGGCGCGGGCGTGAGAGTCGCAGACAATGGCGACCTGCCAGCCGTCCTCCAGCCAGCGCCTCAGCCGCTCGGCAGTGGGGGCGAGGTCTCCGCCGCCCACCCGGAGCGGGTCGTTGGCGAATGCCCCATAGTCCGGCGCCTCCGGGATGAGCGCGCTGAGCTGCATTGCCTGGGACAGCCCCTCAGCGACCACCTCCGACCGGACATGGCGCAGCCCCGGCAGCACAACCGGCCGCTCGGTGAGGGTCTGCCAGCGGGTGGTGGTCAGCTCGTCGAAGCGCTTCAGCTCCCCGAGTACCTCAGACGGCTCGATCACAAGGACCTGCTCCACCAGCGACAGCGGCTCGACCAGCGGATGAAGTGCGGGCAGGTAGTCCTCCGCGCCGGGGAACCACAGCCCTGCCTTCAGCTCGGTCAGCACCCGGCGGCGCAGGGCGTGGCCGTCTCCCAGCGCATCGACCGCCAGCGCGGTCTGATCGCTGGCCCGCTCCAAGGCAGCGTCGCTGATCAGGGCCTCTCGGGCAGGCAGGATGCGCACCGACTCGATGGACTCTGAGCGGCGCCGGATGTTCGGATCCAGTCGCCGGATCTCCTCGATCTCGTCGTCGAAGAACAGCAGCCGCACCGGAGCCGGCTCGCCGGTGGGCCAGACATCGACCACATCGCCCCGGGCGCTGACACAGCCGACCTCCTCAACCACCGCGGTGGTCAGGTAGCCCCACCGACTCAGCTCACCCAGCAGCGCCTCCCGCTCAATCACGTCGCCGATGGACAGGTCGAGGCGGTGCTCCAGGAGAGTCTCTTCGCTGAGCACCCGGTGCATCAAGGCCCGGGCGCTGGCGACGATGACCACCCCGGTGCCCTCCATCAGCGCGCTGAGGGCGACCAGCCGCTGCCGGGGAATGTCGGGGTGAGGCGACATCCCGCCAAAGCTGCGCACGTCGTCGCCAGGGAAGGGGAGGACCGGGACATCCGCGCCGAGGGTCCCGAGGTGGAACGTCAGCTCCGTGATGAACGTCTCGATGGAGTCGGGGAGGACGACCAGCAGGGGCAGGGCGAGGGCGGGATCGTCGAGGGGATCCTCTGCCGCGATCAGCCGACTCACTGCAAAGGCAGCAGCCCCTCCGGGGAGACCGGAGAGGCTACGGTGGGTGTGGGACGACAGCCCCTGGAGAAACGCTGGAGTCACGCCTGCGGGGCTGCGATCGTCTTGGAGCGCTTCTTCCGGGTCCGCTCATCGTAGAGCAGGTAGAACGCGACGAACATCACGAAGGTGATCATCGAGGCGACCGTGTCGCCGGCCGCCATCACCAGTCCGGACTGCGACAGCGCCCAGAGCTGGAAGAAGCCGAGCACCTGGGAGAGCATGATCCAGGGAAGGGCCAGGAGGAACAGGCTCTTTCGCCGCCCCTTCGTCAGCCGCTTGCTGCGCGGAAGCGGGCTCTTTTCCTCTTCCATGCACGCCACCGCATCGACGAAGGCGTACTGGAGCATGAACAGCACACCGGGCACGATGATGATCATGCCGAGGGTGATGCTCAGCCACGCCACGAGGTGCGGGAAGAACACCCGGGTGTAGCGGGTCAGGGCGAAGTTGACGGCCTGGTAGAGCGAGCCGGGCTTCCCCTCCGCCGCAGTCCGACCAACGTAGACCGCAAACGCCGCCAGGATCGGCCCGATGAAGATCTCAACACCGAACTGTGCGCCGAGCATCGACAGGAGCGTCTTCACCATGTCGGCCTGGGCGGGTGCGCCCGTATTGCCGATGATGATGTGGTCGACGACGGCCAACGAGATGCCGTACAGCGCCGCCGCAGTGAAGGTGATGTGGAAGTTTCTGGCTGAAGCGGAGAACGCTCTGCCGATGATTTTCAGGATGCTGCTTCGCCGGGCCATCAGAACCTCCGGGGGTCGGCCGGTCCTCTATAACGTGGATCGGCTGTATGATTGGTGTCCCGACAGCCCCGGATGCTGCTCTTGGCGACTGAACCGCTAGACATCAATGCCTCCCTGCTCAGCGCCTTCCGCGATCAGCCGCTGAATCTCTCCGATCTGGAGTCCGTTCGGCTCGTGCTCAACGGGGACTCGATCATCGACTGGAACCGGGCCAATTTCCGGACAATACAGGAGGTTGATCAATATCTCAGGCTGCATCAGCTCGACATCTCCAAGCCAGAGGACCTCTGGCGGCTTCAGTATGTTCATGGGGAGGCGGTCAATTATCTGGAGGAACACCTGGGCCTGAGCTTTCCTGCCGATCTTCAGAAGCCCCGAGATGTTCGAGATATCTTTCTCCAGGCCAGCCACATCGGTGGCTTTCGGCGCAAGCAGATCCTCGCCTGTGTGCTGTTGAAGCTGATGCATGTCATCAACCACATGGAGGCCGCCGAGCTGCGCTACCAGACCCCGCTGTCAGAGGCGGATCTGATGGAGCTGGCGGAGCGTCGGATCATGAGTGCCGCGGAGAAGATGCGGGCCTCAGGCTTCCCACTGGTTGCGTTTTATGGGAGTCGGAAGGCTCGTAACAGCATCATCACGAAGCTGATCGCCAAGCGAGAGAACATCGCGGCGACCATCTTCGACAAGCTGCGCTTTCGCATCGTCACCCACGACAGAGCGCACGTCCTGCCGGCGATCTCCTGGTTGACCCGGAACCTGTTCCCGTTCAACTACATCATCCCCGGTCAGAGCCACAACAACCTCATGCTGTTTCGACAGATGATCCGGGAGCCGCCGGTTGCTGAGCTGGGTGAAGTGCTTTCGAGCAACGGGATCATGGAGGAGGAGGAGGAGGAGCTGCTCAAGACTGAGGAGAATCCATTCTCCGGCGGCTCGTATCGCATGATCAATTTCATCGCGGACTTCCCAGTGCGCATCGATCACCTCGTAGATGTGCGCTACGGCGCGCTGCTGGGACGCACGGTGTTCGTCATGGTCGAGTTCCAGGTCATCGACCGTCAGACCTCCCGAGAGAACGAAGAGGGCGAGAACGCGCACCGGCTCTATAAGGATCGACAGCGCTCCATCGTTCAGGCACGGCTGCGGAAGGGTGGAAGGCGGAAGCGCAAGGGATAGTAGAAGCCGATGCCAGGTTGGGGTCGCAGGGGGAGCGGCGCCCAGTGTCTGGCTGGGGTCCGCTGGGCGGGTCGTCCAGGGGGAGCGGCCGCAAGGCGGGCACTCCCGGAGAGAGGCTGTAAAGCGGCGAACGCAGGAAGTGCAGCCCCCCTTGAGCAAGCAGAAGGTTCCAGACCGGAGGGACTGGAACCTTCTGCGCAGCGGCCAGAGAAAGAATGGCGCGGAGGATGTCGCTTCTCAGCGCATGGGTGAGGGAGGACCCTTCGGAATCGAGAGCCACGAGGCTGAGAGCGCCCCTGGCTGAGAGCGCCCCTGGCTGAGAGCGCCCCTGGCTGAGAAGACCGAAGGGCGAGCAGGACAGGTCGGCACTATCCAAAGCAGAGATCGGCGAAGCCTTGAAGTGAGGCGGTGATTCCAACCCCGTCTCCGTCCTTGGGCTGAGGGCGCCCCCGGCGCTGATCGCTACGGGTCCCCTCCGCGGTCGCAGCTCCGTTGTGCGAGTGCCGGCTCTAGCCGCCTCTGCGAGTGCCCGCTCCAGCGGCTTCGCC
>JBLHNG010000515.1:0-6394 GCA_047621685.1 Myxococcota bacterium
ACCGCCACCCTGCGGACCGCCACCCGGAGGACCATTGCCCTGACCGGCGCCAGGCGGACCACCCTTCCCTCCTTTTGCACCACCACCGGGCGGACCGCCGCCCTGTCCACCCGGCGGCTGCTCGCCCTGAAGCAGCTCTCGGTGGAGGTGGGGTCGGCTGACGAGGGTCTTGCAGCGCGCCTGGAGCACGCTCTCCTCGATGCGCTCGCAGTAGCGGTAGGAGCCCGGATCGACCTCCCGGGTGACCTGCAGCCAGATGAAGTCGCGGATTTGCTGCTCGGAGACCTGTTCTTCAACCACCGATACACCACGATCCGGGTCGGTCTTGAACAGCTCAACGGCATGAACCGACCAGCAGTCATCTCGCTTCTCTCCAGCGGAGAGGGCCTCACAGTCCTCTGGGGAGTCCCACGATGAGGTGTTGCAGGCGAGGAGAAAGCTGAGCAGGACCATTGGGTCTCCGGGTCTGAAGATGTCTCGGAGTTTAGCGTGTCACAGGGCGTTCTGATACCCTGACCACGCTGTCCCTCCCCACGGAGTCAACCGGTGCTCGAAGAGCTGATCAAGGGCTTCTCAGGTCCAGGCGCTGCCTTTATGTATGTCATCACCTCCGTGCTCGCGCTGGGGCTGGCGGTGGTTTTAGAGCGCACGTGGCTGTACTGGCTGCGGTGGCGGATCGATCCCGCTGCCATCTCCGGGCGCATCTCCGAGCAGGACTACGATGCCGCAGAGGGCGCTGCCGGTGCGCACCCCTCCGCGCGCCTCATCCGAGCCGGGGCAACGGCAGACTCCGCTGATGGCGCCTGGGATGCCATGGGCACCGAGGCAGCACTGGTCGAGACCACGATCCGCGCCCGGGTCTCCTACCTCGCGATGGTCGGCAACGTGGCCACCATGCTTGGCCTGCTCGGCACCGTCTACGGCCTCATCTTCGCCTTCTCCGGCCTCGACGCTGCCTCCGCTGTCGAGCGCACCGCCCGGCTCTCTGAGGGCATCGGTGCTGCAATGGTCACCACCGCCTGGGGCCTCATCGTCGGCATCCCCGCGCTCGCTGCCCACGCCGTCCTTGAGAGCAAGGCGGCCCGTCTGCTCGCCCGCTGCGAGTCCATCGCCGCCGCCATCGCCCTGTCAAAGAGAAGCTGAGGGATGCCCGCCGGGCGGCTGTTCTCCACCCCGACCGAGCCTCCCGACATCCGTCCCGCGATGATGTCGGTCGCAGCGCTGATGGTGCTGCTGCTGCCCGCGCTGCTCATGGCGACCTCCGCCCAGAAGCTCACCGGGCTGGCCCTGTCCGTCCCCGGCCCCTCCGAGCAGCTCCCTCCTGAGCCCACCGGCGCGGTCGAGAAGCTCTCCGTGAGCCGCCTCCCGTCGGGCTACCTCATCACCGCCCATGTTCGCTCCACCGATGTGCTCGCCAGCGTCGGGGACACCGAGCGCAAGGAGCTGCTGGTCGCCAACCTCACAGACCTCCAGATCCAGCTCGCGGTGTTCAAGGGCCTCGACGGCAAGCGGCAGCGCATCACCCTCGTCCCCGGTGCAGACACCCCCACCGAAGAGGTCGTGCGCTGGATGGACGCCGTCCGCCGCGGTCCCGACGGCGAGCTGTACCCTCGGATCATCCTGGAGACCGCGATCGTGGCCCCCCCGGCTGAGGCGCCCCTGCCCAGAGGCGACACCCCATGAAGCGGCGCATGTTTTCCCGGAGAAGCAGCGGCTCATCCTCCGCCCAGCTCTCCACCGCCTCCCTGGCCCCGATGGTCGACATGCTGACCATCCTCGTCGTCGCAGTGCTGCGGACCTGGAGCACCGACTCGCCCGTCGAGATCCCAGAGGCCAACTTCTCCCTGCCCCTGTCCGCCCAGGAGGCCCCCGTCAACCGCGGCGTGACCGTCGATGTCGGCGTTGAGGGGCTGTATGTGGAGGGCTGGCGCGCCGGGGCTTCGGAGTACTGGATGGAGAGCGACGACGTGCTCATCCGGGAGGTCTACGAGGCGCTCCAGACCGTCGGTGGGAACCGGGTGACCATCCGTGCTCACCGGGATGCCCCGTGGGCGCTGGTCGGCAAGGTGCTGTTTACCGCCCAGCAGGCCGGCTTTGAGAACGTTGAGCTGGTGGCAGTGAGTCGGGCGAGTCTGTAGAGGGCGCCTACCGAATGGTGCCGTCCAGCACGAACTTCTCACACTGGGCCTTGAGGTCTGAGCGCACAACCTGTGCGCAGATCTCCATGCCAGCATCCACGTCAAACCGGCGAAGATTGTACGCAATGCCGAGCATGCAGGAATCCTTCTTCTCCCCGGCCCGAGCGCAGTCACCCGCAAACGCCGCTCCAGCGGACTCCGAGGCTCCCCAGCCGACCCCGTGGTAGCAGTTCTCGACGTAGAGGTCATCCGGCCCGCTGGGGACGCGGGTGCAGGCATCAAACGCTGCGGCGGGATCGACCCGGGAGATGTACTTGCCGATCCCATGCCAGCAGCTCTTGCGGGTGAGGAGGTCGCCGGTCTCTGCCGCGCAGTGCTCCAGGGCGAGGTCGGCGTTGACCACTGCGATCTCGCCGTTGACGTCGTGACGGCAGAAGTCGCGCCACTTCCCGGCGTCCTCGCAGGTCGCGAACGCCCACCGGGACTCGATGGTGGACAGGGCCAGGGCGATGCCGAACACACACTGGTCCCGCCACTTCTTGCGGGGGATGGTCGGACAGACCTCTAAGGAAGCCTGCTTGTCGGTGGGGGCGTACAGCTCGGCGACGTCCGCGGTGCACTCCTGGCGGCTGTCGCGCTCCTCGACCAGCTCACAGGCCGCGAGTCCGCCGGGCAGATCGGTGGGGGCCCGCTGCCGGGCGAGCTGGTGGAAGCAGATGTCGCGGTACTGGCCCTCGTGCTCCCGACAGCCCGGCTCGGTGTAGCGATAGCCCTCGTCGCCCTCGCCGTGGACCTTGCGCACCCCCTCCGGACGGGGCGGCATCGCGATGATCTCCTCGACCACCTGGGGCTCGGGCTCTGGAGGGGGAGCCGGCCAGGAATACTGGAGCGCCTCTACCGCGCCAATACAGAGGGCGAGACAGGCGGCGTACAGGAAGCTGAACAGGAGGTTGTTCATCGCCAGCGTAGGATATCCCGTCGCACCTGGATACAGGGGTCATCATGTGTCTTCCCCTGCTCATGCTGGTGATGATGGGCTGCTCGGAGCGGGTCTATCCAGAGTCCATTCCGGAACGTCGCGCGCCGTCGAGCGCCTGGAAGCGCCTCGTCGAGCAGGCCACCACCGGGGCTGGCACCGACTACGACCTCATCGCCAGCCGCCGGGACATCCTCGACAGCTACCTCGTCTGGATCGGCAAGAACGGTCCCGAAGAAAACGACATGCGCGGCTCGCAGTCCGGCAAGAAGATCGCCTTCCTGGTCAACGCCTACAACGCTGCGGTGGTCGCCGGGGTGCTGCGAAACCGAGAGGCTGCGAGCGTAATGGACGTCTCCGCCGGGCTCTTTCCTTCCGGCGGTGCGGGCTTCTTCCTGGGGCAGACCTTCCGAATCGACGCGGAGTGGGTCACCCTCTACCACCTGGAGCACCAGTACCTGCTCGGGGCCTTCGAGGAGCCGCTGATCCACGCCGGGCTCAACTGCGCCTCCACCGGCTGCCCACCGCTTCGCTACTACAGCGCCAGCAAGGTCGACGAGGAGCTGGCGGAGTCCATGCGGGACTTCCTCGCCAGCGACCAGGGCATCCGCCCCATCGAGGGGGGCTACGAGGTCACCGAGCTGATGAGCTGGTACGAAGATCAGTTCATCGACTGGTCGGATGCCACCGATCTCTGTGGCTATATGGCGGACTACACCGAAGGGGCGGTCTCGGAGTGGCTGGCGGAGCAGGAGCCCTGCGCGCTGACCTTCTTCACCTATGACTGGTCCGTCAACCACGCCCCTGCGGCACCTGAACCCAACCCGTGAGCCACGCCGGTTCAGGTGGGTTAGCCCAAACTCCCAACTGGAGGGCACATGGCTGAGCGGAAGCCGAGCTGGCTGAAGGTTCGCGCGCCTGGTGGTGAGCGCTACACCAAGATCAAGGCCCGTGCGCGTCAGCTGAAGCTGCACACCGTCTGCGAAGAAGCGCACTGTCCCAACGTCGGCGAGTGCTGGGGCAGTGGAACCGCGACCTTCATGGTCATGGGCGGCATCTGCACCCGCGGGTGTCGGTTCTGCGCGGTCAACACCAGCCGCAACGGCATGCCCCTGGATCCCGATGAGCCGGCAAACGTAGCCAACGGCATCGCGGAGATGGAGCTGGACTACGTGGTGGTCACCAGCGTGGATCGCGACGACCTCCCCGACCAGGGATCCGGCCACTTCGCGTCCTGCATCCGAGAGATCCGTCGGGCTGCACCAAAGACCCTGGTCGAGGTCCTCATCCCGGACTTCACCGGGCGGACCGATCTGCTCCAGACCGTGTTCGATGCCCGCCCTGATGTCATCGCCCACAACATCGAGTGCGTCCGTCGGATGACTCCGACCGTCCGCGACCCCCGGGCCGGCTACGACCAGAGCCTCAAGGTCCTCGCCGACCTCAAGGCGATGGGCCCAGACCGCTTCACCAAGTCGAGCATCATGGTCGGTGTCGGTGAGACCGAAGACGAGGTCATCGCCACGATGGGCGACCTGCGCGCGGTCGGCTGCAACTTCCTGACCCTCGGACAGTACCTCCGCCCCACCGACAAGCACCTCGCGGTGGCCGAGTACATCCACCCCGATACCTTCGCCCGCTACCAGAGCATCGGAGAGCAGCTCGGCTTCGCCTATGTCGCCTCTGGTCCGCTGGTCCGCAGCAGCTACAAGGCCGGCGAATTCTTCATCTCTCAGTATCTCCGCAACAAGCGGACGACCGACGACGACGCCCTGGAGGCCCGCCCATGAACGCCACCCAGGCCATCCATGGCCTCCTCTCTGCCGCCCTGAAGTCGGGCAACGCCCACATCCTCGGCGAAGCCCTGGAGCTGTCTCCGGCCACCTCCGGTCTGCTCGCGCTCTCTCCGGATCAGGTCCACCTCCTGCCCGCCGCAGATGCCACCCTCATCGGGATCGCCGTCGGCCTCGCGATGTCCGGCGCCCGTCCGGTGATCGAGCTGGCTGGCCCTGATGCGGTGTGGGGCATCCTCCAGCAGCTCGGCCAGGAAGCCGCACTGCTGACCGGTGAGTTCGCCGGATCGGTGATCATCCGGGTGCCGCTTGCGCCCGGCGAGTCCGCTCCAGTCGCTGCGCTGGCCGCCCTGCCCGGCGTCACCCTCGCCGCACCGTCCTCTGGCGCACAGGCCGCTGGCATCCTCGCCGCGGCCCTCAAGGGTCGGGGCACAGTGGTGATCCTGGAGGCTCGCGAGCAGCTGCGGGAAGGCGTCGCGGCAGTGCCGGATGTCCGACTCGGCGAGGCCGAGGTCGTCCGTGCCGGTGAGCACGTCTCGGTCCTGGCCTGGGGTCGCGGGGTCGCTGCGGCGCTGTCCGCTGCTGAGACACTGTCCGATGAGGGCATCGAGGCTGAGGTCATCGACCTGCGCACCATCAACCCGCTGGACACGGCCACCATCGCCGCCAGCGTCAACAAGACCGGCCGCCCCGTGCTCGCCGGCTGTCCGGAGTCGGTGCTCTCCGCCGCGGTTCGCGCTGCGTTCCTGCGCCTGGAGAGTCCCCCGGAGATCGCCTCTGCCGATGAGGCCGAGATCATCCGCGCCGTCCGGGCATCTGTTTCTTACTGAGGAGTACCCCGTCATGTTTACCTTCGAGCTTCCCGAGATCGGTGAAGGCGTCGTGGAGGGCGAGATCGTCCGCTGGCTGGTCAAAGAGGGGGAGGTCATCACCCCCGATCAGCCCCTGTGTGAGGTGATGACCGACAAGGCCACCGTCGAGATCTCCACCCCCCAGGGCGGTCGCGTCCAGAAGCTGTACGGCGAAGAGGGCGACGTCATCGCCGTTCACACCCCGCTGGCAGACATCGACGAGTCCGGCGCCGGTGCTGCTCCCGCGCCCGCTGCTCAGCCCGCGCCGAAGAAGCCCGCCCCTGTGCCAGTTGCTGTGGCTCCGAGAGCTGTGGTCCCCGCGCCAGTGTCGGCTCCCGCGCCCACAGCGCCCCGCTCAGGCAAGACCCTGGCCACCCCCGCTGTGCGCTCCCACGCCCGCAGCCAGGGTGTGGACATCGAGGCGGTCTCTGGCAGCGGCAAGGCCGGTCGAATCACCCGCGCCGACATTGATGTTGCTGCTGGGGCTGGAGCCCCGGTCTACGTCGAGCACATCAAGGCCCCGATCGCCCTGCCTGCTCCGCCCATCTCGCCCATCGCCGCTCGGGCCGATCAGCACATCAAGATCATCGGGCTTCGCCGGAAGATCGCTGAGCAGATGGTGAAGTCGTACCGCAC
>JBLHNG010000516.1:0-6388 GCA_047621685.1 Myxococcota bacterium
GACCAGGCTGTCGCGCAGTTTGACCAGGTGGACTGGATTCCGGTGTTTGACCAGCATCCCGATGGGTTCGTGGCCCTTGCTGCGTATGCGCAGCTTCTCGGGCAGTGCGAGGGGCGGCATGAGAAGGCGGCGGAGCTGTGGGGGGAGGTTGCGACTCGGACTGCGGAGCCGGACAAGGCGCTGGTGAATCGGGCGATTATGGTTGGTCGGGGGCGAGGGACGGCGGCTGAGGTTGAGGTGCTTGAAGAGGTCACCGGGGCCTATCCAGACTCGGCGTTTGCGTGGCACACGCTTGGCATTGGGCTGCGGCATCTGGATCGGTTTGAGGATGCGCTGGCGGCGACGGATCGCGCGATTGCGCTGAGTCCTGAGCATCGGGATGCGTGGTGGAATCGTGGCAGTGTGCTGTGCTTGCTTGGGCGGGAGGAGGAAGCGGTTGATGCGGCGGTTCGGTGTCTGGAGATTGACCCGACGGTGGCTGCTGCGTTGTGTGGGGATGACGACTTTGATGTGGTGAGGAAGCATCCACGGTTTCTGGCGTTGATGGCGTAGGTGCGCTGTGAGCATCGGGCGCACGCTGAGGCACAGGAAGGTCCTTTGGGCATGCGGGTGGTGGTAAGTAATTGGTGTCATACTGGGGGTCGCAGGGGGCGGTGACTGGAGAGAGGCGAAGGCGAACGTAGGGAATGCAGCCCCCTTGAGCGAAGCGACATCAGCAGGCCGAAGGCCAGCGTTGGAGCGGAGTGGCCAGAAAAAGAATGGCGCCGACGATGGCGAACCTCAGCTCATGGGTGAGGGAGCACCCTTCGGAATCGAGAGCCACGACGCTGAGAAGCCCGAAGGGCGAGCAGTACAGGTCGGCAATATCAAAAGCAGAGATCGGCGAAGCCTTGAAGTGCGGTGATGCCAACCCCGTCTCCGTCCTTGGGCTGACGGCGCCCCCGGCTCTCATCGCCACGGGTCCCCTCCGCGGTCCGCGCTGCACTCCCTGTCGGCCGGCATCCTCAATGGGTTGCCCCTTCTCTCAAGCCTCGGGTCGCTTGCTGTCTCCGGCCCCGCCAGAGAATCTGGCGTGCGGGGCCTGCGACACGGCCCACTCCGGGATCCCCTTGCGCGCGCCCGGGCGGCCTGCGACTCCAGACAAGGCGATCCAAAACAATACAATCAACAAAATTAGGGGGAAGGCAGCCACCTGACCGACTCCGTATGAACTCCGCCCGTCCCCGTGCCGTGTCCCGCTGGTCAGCTCGCCCGTCTCCGACCGGCTGCTGCCCCTACTCAGTGGTCAATACAGATAGGCAGCCACCTGACCGGCTTCAGATGCCTCACCCCGTCCCCACTCCTCTCCCCGAACCGGCAGTGTACCCCGCCTAAAAGGCAGGCTACTGCCGTCACTCACCGGCAAGATAAAAAGTCACCCACCCGACCGGCTCCGTATGAACTCCGCCCGTCTCCACACCGTCTCCACGCCACGGCAATCAGCCCGTCTCACGACCGGCACTTGCCGACACTCAATGGTCAGTGCGATCTGTAGAAATAGGCAGCCACCCGACCGGCTCCGTCTGACTCCACCCGTCTCCGCGCCTCTCCCCCAAACCGGCAGCTCGCCAGTTTACGACCGACTGCTGCCGGAGAGAATGGTGGGAAAATCCGAGCAGGGGAAGCGTCGCAACCAGGTCGGCAAGCCTCACAGCCCCCACCCCACTGCATTGTTAGCGGGATCACAGTCCCCCACGCCCGCCGCCTCCCCGACCACCACCGACAGCCCCGCACCCAGCGCCTCCCGCGAGGCAAACGCCACCTCTACGCTCGGCGAGACTTCCCCCGCCGCCAGCCGCTCGGTCAGCGCATGGCTCGCGACCAGCGCCTTTCCGCCCGCCTCATCCAGCGCATAGACGTTGAGTGTGGTCCCCGGCAGTGCGGTTTGAGGCCCGAGGTTCTCCACCGCCACCGACACCTTCACCTCTCCATGCTCCGAGGTCGAGGCGCACGACTCCACCACCACCGGCCGAAGGTCCGCACCCTCCAGCTTCCACGACGGCTGACCACGGAACAGGCCCGTCGTGAGCCATGGAGCCTCACCAACCGGGCCCACCTCACCATTCGAGTACATCCCCGTACCCGACCAGTTCTCATTCGCCCAGATGCCTGTGCCCGGCGGCCAGCCCTGCTCCCGGTGGCTGTAGATACGCAGGCCCGGGGTGCCCTGGGGTGCGGTTGATATAGTGGTATAGGGAACCACGATGTCTGCAGAGCCATCTCCATCGACATCAACGACGAAGGGAGAATGGTTCTGTCGAGACTGATGCCGCAGCTCGACAAGGATAGAGCCATCCAGACTGTCGAGCACATAGATTGCGTCATTGGACATCAGGAGGATTTCCGGGCGGTCATTGAGGTCAAAATCAAACACCGTACAGCCGAAGCCCAGCTCTTCCTCCAGCTTCTTAAGCTCAAAACGCCAACGCATTGTTCCAGTCACATCATAGGCTGCAACGGCTTGAGGAAGGCGGCCCGGTGACTGATCTTGAACGTTGAACAGCTCCATCAGCCCGTCACCATCGGTGTCCCCCGCACAGCTAAATGAGGTCGGTGCATACCCATCGGTATCGATCTCTGCCAACAGCGTGTTGTCGTCATCAATGAGAAGTATTCGTCGAATATCACCACGGTACTCCAACCAAAATACCTCTGCGTTTTCATCAGCATCAGCCTGCACTGGAACCGGTAACGGCAACTCCAATATGTGGTCTTCATCATCGACAAAAAACTCAAGCGAGTCAGAGACATATTCACCACTGCTGCTATAGACAGTGCTTCGATACAGCAATTCCCGAGCACCATCCCGATTAATGTCTTCTACGATAAAATTGGAGAAACCATTTCCATCGATTGCAGCAACTGTGTGCTCGAACGTTCCCATGCTGTTGACGATGTTCTGATGATTGACGGCTTCAACATCACCATCTCCATCCAGGTCATGAATCTCCAGGTGTGTCGCTGATCCTGAGGCTTTCGAGCCTCCCCGAGCCATAAAATCGGAGTATGCCCATTTCATTGAACCATCCCGCTCAAAAACAAACAGAGAGCCTGTCTGACTCACAGTCGCGACATCCACCGATCCATCCTGGTCGATGTCACCCACCGCAACTGGTGCATTACTGGAAATGGAACTCTGTTGCCACAGGACACTGCCATCTGCACCCGAGATCGCGTAGAGGTCAAACAGAGAGAGGCAGAGGAGGTCTGCCCCGCCATCTCCGTCAAGGTCTGCAGCGGCACGGACAAGACACCCCGCATCGCCATCCTCCGTCGCTCCAGGCGGCGTAAACTCCCAGAGAACCTCCATGTCCCAGAGGTCCTCCGCAGCCTTCCCCGCATAGTGACAGTTGGGCACATCCGAGACGACCCCAGCAGACACACCCTCCAGATCACACTGCAGACAGTCCACGACCCCGTCGCCATCGACGTCCTCAAACACCTCGTCGATCAGCCCATCCCCGTTGTTGTCCACCCCGTCGCACACCTCCTGCGCGGGCGAATTCGTATCGGCAGCAGGACCAGTGTCGTTCACACCCCCCGCCGTCTCAACAGCAGAGGGGCCAGAGCAACCGAGAGCGAGAAGAAGCAGCGTCATGCCACTTCTACGCCTCAACCCGTCGCATGTGACACCACCGCTGGAATTCAACTCAAGGCTCCGCCCCCACCCCGCTCCGCCACGGATCATCCGCCGTAAAGAACACCCCATCCGCTCCCGCAACCCCCACCATCCCGACCATCCCGCCGTCGCTCTCCCCGCACTCCACCCCCGCAAGCTCCCGGGCCGTCGCCGCCGCCACCCCCTCCGTGTGGCACGTCACGACCACATCCATCGGCGACCACGCATCAAGCCCCACCGTCGCATCCACCACCAGGATCCGCGACAGCACCCCGCTGATCCCACCCTCCCCGCCAAGCTCAATGCCCGCCCCGCCCGGCCCGACCACCGTGAACCCGTCGATCGTCACGTCACTCCACGCATTCGCCGTTGCGTTGAGGTAGGCCCCGGCGTCCCCGGTCCAGATCGCGGCGTTGTCGGTCATCACCAGCCCCGACATCCCCAGCCCCCACTCATCGGTGATGTGGAAGCCGTTGCGCTGAGAGCCGATCACGAGGTTGTCCTCGATGAGCCCAGGGCTGGCAACCTCGATGCCCCAGTCGGTGTTGATCACCACGTTGCCACGCACCACCACACCACTGAGCCGGTCCTTGATGTTGATGCCGTCGGTCTTGTTGGTCAGTCGGTGAAAGCAGTCGTGGATCAGGTTGCCCTCGATGGTGATCCCAGAGTGGCTGTCAGCATCCTCCCCCTCACTCCCGCCGATGTAGACGCACTCACCACCCTGGGCATAGATGTGGTTGTTGCGAACGGAGAAGCCAGTGGAGCGGTGGCCGGTGCGGCTGCTGTAGTCGAGGTAGAGTGCGGGAGAACCAGCATTGTCGTGGATGAGGTTGTCCTCAATGACCACCCCGCTGCCCGCCCGCCACGCCACGCCTTTGTCGGAGCTTCCGGTGATGTTGAATCCGCGCACGGTGACGTTGTCGGTGGTACCAGTCTCTTTGGAGTAGACGCCCTCGACGTTCGCGCGGCTGCCGTCGGCGTCTGTCCACTCCCCGCTGCGCATCTTCTCCGCGCTTCCCAGCAGGGTGAGCCGGTGGGCGGAGGGGTCAGTGCGCTCGACGTGCTGCCGGGGGAATTCGCCTGCGGCATCGAAGATGATCGACACGTCACCTCTCGACAGTGCAGCATTGACCGCCGACCAGTCCACGTCCTCGGTGACCCGAAAGCTTGTCAGCGGCTCGGGATCGGGTGTCGCCTCACGGTAGGCGAGGCAGGCACACTCCCCCTCGCCCATCACAACCACCCCCATGCCAACACAGGCGCAGGGGTCGGAAGCATCGGGGATTCCACAGGCGGCGAGCAGGAGGAGCATCATGGGTATTGGACCCGCAAGTCGCCTCCGACCGCAAGCGATTCTGCCTACCAGGCGTAGCTCAGCGAATCGCTCCAGCCGTCGAGGTGCACAGTGACCGGGGTGCCAGCGACCTGGAGTTCGGAGATGTCCACGGTCAAGCTCTCGCTCAGCAGCGCCTCGCACGAGTCGTTGTGGGCATCGTGGGCGACGGTGAGCCAGACCTGGGCGGGGTCGGACTCCGCGACCGAGCCATCCCAGCACAGGCCGAGGTCGTGGGTCTCACAGCCGCCGCCGAAGCTGAGGTCCACGGTGAGCTGATCGCCAGAGATCGACGCGCTGTCGACCCACACCGCGTCGGCCGGGGTCCCCTCAGGGCACTCGCTGAGCACCCCGACGCTGACCTCGGTGTCCTCACCCAGCTCGTCGCAGCCAGAGAGCAGCAGCGCGGTCAGCAGCAGTGGTTTGATCATGGTGCTTCCTCTCGTGCCCGATCACGGTGTAGCCCGAGCCCGGGGTGAGCCTCCAGACAAAAGCGTATCCGGCCTGCGTACAGCGCCAGCTCACCGCACCTTCCCGCTGCCTGGAGGCTCAAATCGGCATAGGTTGGTCCGTCATGATCGCCCGACTCGCTCTCCGCCACTCCCGAGCCGTCACAGCAGTGCTGCTGATGCTCACCGTTCTTGCTGCCACATTCGGCCTCCCCCCTCGCATCGACGGCGATCTACTCAACCTCATCCCCCCCGACTATCCCTCCGCCATCGCGCTCCAGGCGCTTCGGGATGCACCCGGCGGAGACGGACTCGCGATCGTCGCGTTTTCGGAAGGGACGGACCTCGCCGCCCGTGCTGAGGCCCTGGAGGCCGCCCCCTCCGTCCGGCTCGCTTTCGACGCCCCCGACCCCGACCTCGCTCGACAGCTCGCCGCGCTCCAGCTCGATCCGTCCGCAGTGCGCAACCTCACCGTGCGCATCCAGGGAGCAATGGCAGTGCCCTCGCCGCTGCTCCAGGCGCGGCTGCTGGCCGGGGAGCTGCTGCCGGAACCGCCGAGCCTGTACCCACCGGGGATCGTGGTGGTCATCCCCGCCGGTCCCAGCACCGATCCCCAATTCTGCGAGACCCTGCTGGTCGATCTGGAGGCTGCGGCCCCAGACGCCACTGGCATCGACGGCTCGCACATCGCGGTGGCCCGCACCGGCCGGGAAGCCACCAACGATCTGGTCAACACCGCCGGGATCTCGCTGCTGCTGGTGATCGGCGTGCTCGGGGTGATGCTGCGCTCAGGCCGCGCCCTGCTCGCCCTCCTGCCGCCCCTGCTGCTGGCGGTGGTCGTCTCGCTGTCCCTGGTGCAGATCATCAACGGCGCGCTGAACACCTACACCTCGATGGGCACCGCGATCCTGTTTGGGCTGGGCATCGACTTCGGGGTCCACCTCA
>JBLHNG010000517.1:0-6379 GCA_047621685.1 Myxococcota bacterium
GCCGCCGCAGTCGATGACGAACCGCAGCATCGTGTCGAATGCGACCGTGCGGAACCGGAGGGCGACGTACAGGGCCGTGGCGCATGAGGTCAGCGCGGTGATGCCGTTTCCGAGGGTGTCGACCACCTCGTCTGGCCCCTCCACCCCGACCGCCAGCAGCCCGCCGATGAGGTCGAGCTTCTCCGACAGCGCCGTAGTGCAGCGGCTGGAGACGTCGGCGAGGATGGTGGCATCGCCGTGTCTGCGCAGGAACCCGCTGGTTGCAGCGGCAAGCACGATGGCCCCGTCGATGCCGAGGGGGTGGGCGTGGGTGACCTCCGCAGCGCGCCGGGCGGCGTCATCCCGGGCATCGTCATCGTCAGGCAGCAGCAGTGCGAGCACTGGAGCGCGCATCGCTCCGCCGTTTCCAAACGAGCCGTCGGGGTAGACCGACCGCGTGGCCTCCTGCCAGGGCATGCCCTTCGCCACCCGCTTCAGCAGCCGAGCCGCCCCGGGACCATAGCCACGACTCCAGTGGTAGCTGGTGGCGAACCGCCGGACGAGTGCGTCCTGGTCTATTCCCCTGTTGGCCAGGAAGGACTCCGCGAGGTCGATGCTCATCTGGGTGTCATCGCTCCACCGCTGCCCCTCCGCACACCGCCCGATCGCCCGCCACGCCAGCCGCTCCGGCACCCCGCCTTCAAAGGGCGCGCCGAGGGCATCTCCGGTCGCGAGTCCGAGCAGACAGCCGCGGTATTGATTGAGCGTGAGCATTCCCTGAAGTGTACGACAGTCAGTGGACTGTTGGCAGTCTGTCAAGACCTCGCAAACTCGCTGATCCGGATTGGAATCCAGGGCTTAGGATAGCGAGCGTTTACTATTGTCAATTGCTATTAAATGTCGAAGCGAAGGTGAAAATCATGCGTTGACGTTTCAGGAAGCCCGAACCATTATTCAGGCTCTGCTGAGCGGACCTTTCCAGCTCTTCATCAAAAGAGAGCTGCTTTGCATACCCCCCTCCTCCTCGGTGCCCTCCTCCTCAGCGCCTGCAACCGGGACAAGGCCGCGCCACTGGACGACGGCTCGGTCTTCGATGCAGAGGAGCAGGTCGCAGAGGCCGGCGTCGCCTCTCGGGTGGTCGTGCTGGTCCTGGACGGGACCCGGGTTGAGGAGTCGCTCGGCTATGGGCAGACGACCGACGGCTTCTCCGACGCTTATGACGGCGGCAGCGAGGAGGTCCTCAGCTCGATCCAGGCTGAGCTGCTTCCGAGGGGGGCCAGCAGCGTGCCCGCCTTCAGCACCGGGGTCACGACCACGATGCCCTCGCACGCCACCCTCCTCCAGGGTCGCCGCCGCCACTACGGCTCGCCCGCCGCACAGGAGGGCCAGGGCGCAGGCTTGTATCGACCGGAACTTCCGACGTTCTTTGAATTGCTCCGCAAGCAGGAAGGGCTGAGCCCATCGTCCGTGGCGTTGATCGGCAACACCGTCAACCTCACCAGCCTCGACTACAGTCTGCACCCTGGCTACGGCGTGGACTACGGGACGGTGTACGAGGTCCTCACCCAGGCCGACGGCGTCACACCCTCCAACAGTGACTCTGAGGTCGTCGACGATGTGAGGACCGCGCTGGAGGGCGGGGCGCGGTTTGTGGTCGCCAACCTCCACAACATCGACCGAACCGCGCACTCCGATCCGGAGGACTACGCCGACGCGGTCGCCAACGTCGATGGGCTGATCCTCAGCCTGTGGTTGTGGATCCAGAGCGACGAGAGCGGCATGAAGGACGACACGGTGATGGTCATCACGGCCGATCATGGTCGGCACCGGTACGACCTCATCGACCCGGTGTGGACTGGCCACGGAGACGACTGCAGCGGCTGCCGCGAGATCCCGCTGCTGCTCATCGGCCCCGGGGTCGAGGCCGGTGCCGTCACCGAGGAGCCCGCGACGCTGGAGGATGTCCACCAGACCCTCGCCTGGCTGATGGGAGTGGAGAGTCCATACACCGACGGGCTGGTTCTCTCGTCGCTGCTGAGCCTGGAGGACGAGGTGCCGACCCAGCGAAGCGGTGTCGCCGCGCCGTCGAGCAGCGATGGCCGCCTGGCGTACCAGCAGTGGCGCTCGGATCCCACCCGTCGCAGCGAGATCGTGATCGACGACCATGTGTTCGATTCTCCGGCGGTCTTTGCCACTGAGTCACCGGATGTCCTCGTCACCAGCAGCAACGACACCTACGCCTGCTGGCGACAGCTTGAGCTGCCAGCGGGTGGGGAGTACTACCCATGGGAGCTGCGCTGCGTGCATCAGGCTCCGGGGGCTTCTGACTGGACCGACATCGGCTTCCCGCTCGACCGCCTCCACCCCGACACCCAGCCCGCGTTGAGCGAGGCTGCCGACGGACGGCTGGTGGTGGCGGTGTCCGACCTGCTGGTCACCGAGAACATCAACATCGGCACCAACAGCCAGATCACCCTGGCGTCCTGGGACGGCCAGAGCTGGGAGCTCTTCGAGACTCACTCCGAGAACGGCTACGCCATCGAGCCCTCGCTTCAGTCCACCAGCGACGCGCTCTGGCTTGCCTACGCCCTGGGTGATGGTGGTTCGCAGAGCCGGTATACCCGCCACATCGAGCTTCATGAGATCCAACTTCAGGAGGATGAGTCGTGGCGGTGGCAGGAGGCATGGACCTCCGCCGACGACGCCCTGACAGAGATGTACGGGCGCATGGAGCACGCAGCGCTTTGGATCTTGGGGGACGACGGGAAGTTGGCGATGATCGGGTTCAGTGAAAACGATGGCGCTTCACTGCTGATGACCCGTCGAGAGGCTGGGGGCTGGTCGTCGCTGTCGGTGGTCGATGATCAGATCCCGCTCACCCATGTCCGCCCGGTGTGGAGCGACGACGGCTCGCTGTTCTGGGCGCGGTATGGAGAGACTGTCGCGCAGCTCTGTCGGCTCCAAGACAGCGAGACGAGCTGCGTTGATCTGAGCGGTGGCGTGGTTGAGCGCATTGCGGCGGTGGATGGTGATGAGGCGGTGGTGAGCGTCCAGGGGGCGGGCATGGTCTGGTCGCTGGAGACCGTAAACTTCTGAATCCCTTGGAAAATAGCGGAATCCCGCGCGAGACGGCTGAGCCGAACCTGGGCATGATGATTCAGGCGATCATGTCTGCTTCTCAGGAAGGCTGAGTACACAGCGATGCAAACAGAGGAGTCGCGGCCTCTCGGAGTCCGAGGTTCAGCTCCATGGCCCTCGACAGCGCCTCCACAGTGATCGGACCGCCGCCGAAGTCCACCCCGGTGCGCACCCGCAGCTCACCGTCTTCGTCGTCCAGCTCCAGCGCGCCCGCCATCAGGCCGTAGTTGAACTGCGTGAGCAGCACCGCGGCCTCGACCCGACGCGCCTCAGAGACCCGATCAGGGTGCATGGTGTACATCGCCGCCGCCCCGGCCTCCGGGTTGAGCAGCACGGTGACCCGGATCGGACCATCGGCGGTGGGCACCGGGATGCGGACGAGGTTGTCGCCGATCGGCTCGGGCTGGAGGCCCTCGTGGGCGAAGAGGAGGGCGAGGGCAGACTGGAGGGTGTGGGATTCCATGCCGGACAGCTTATGACTTGTCCTCGCCCGACGCTGGTGGATGTTGAGGCCGGGGTCGGTGCGCTGCGGGACTTCCTGGTGGCACAAGGGATCAGGTCGGTCGCAGTGCCGCCGCTGGGGTGTGGCTGCGGCGGTCAGCCCATCGGTGAGCACAGCTCGACGGTGAACCCACAGCAGTCCGAGACATAGGCGACGGTCTGCCCCCAGGGCTTTGTCGCGGGCGGGGAGAGCGAGGTGGCTCCAGCGGCGAGTGCACGGTCAAAGGCACCGGCGACATCGTCGGTCACCAGGGCAACCTCAAAGGCTGGTCGAGCCGGGGCGCGCAGGGGAGTGAAGCTGAAGCCGTGGCTGCCGGCGAGGTCCTCTGAGGCGAAACTCAGGGTGGTCTCGCCGGTGGACAGCTCGCCGTAGTCCCCGTCTGGGGTGAGCATGCGGCGGGTGAGTCCAAAGGCCGCCTCGTAGAAGGACATCGCAGCGGCGACGTCGGGGACGTAGAGGATGATGTAGCCGAGCTTCATGAGGGCTCCAGGGTGAACAGGCGTTCACTGTAGCACTCCCTCACTGCGGCGGCCTGAACCCCGATGGCCACCGGGTGGCGTCGTCGAGCCTCGTGCCGGAGAGGTCCGCACCGGAGAGCACGGCCTCTCGGAAGTTGGTGCCCTTGCAGTGAGCACCCCGGAGGCTGGCGTGCTGGAGGTCAGCACGCGCGAAGAAGGCACCCTCCAGCATCGCGCCGTCGATCCAGGCATAGCGAAGGTCGCTGTCGGGCATGCTGATCGGGGGGAGCAGCAGGGAGCGGTAGAGGGAGGCGACATCTTCGCCTTGCTTTCCACGTCGCTTTCGTCTCTCAAGCCAGCTCATTGGCGGGAGTCCTGGCGTTCTGGAACGTGGAGACGATAATCCTGGCGCGCTTTTCTTATCCATGTGGCGAAAGTCCTAAGCGGGACCAGATTGGCGGTGTGGTAATGAGCAGCCGCTAAGCACGATAATACTACAATGATGGTCCCTGGCAGGCTTCTTGCTTTCACTGTCTCCAACCCAATGGAGGCATCAATGTCCATCACCGATCTCAACAAAATCACCACCCTCGATGCCCTCTCCGAGCTGCTCAGCTCCCCGGCGTGGTCGGAAACTCTCAAGGCGCTCGCCGAGGACGAGGACAGCGACGACGAGATCACTGCGCTTCGTGATGCCGTTGCGTCTGCCCGCACCCGGCTCGCTCCGGAGGCGTCCTGTGAGGAGCTGGTCGCGCTGAAGCAGACGGTGATCGGTCAGGTCCACACCGACCCGGCGCTGCTGCGTCCGCTGCTCGCCCGCATCGACGTGCTGCGTGCATCGCTGCCGACCCGGGCGCATGAGCGCATCTTCGGCCGCCTGGAGACCCGCATCGGTCAGCTGTTCGCGTTCATGAACGGCGGCACCGGCTACTCCAACCGTGCGCGCCGGGCCTCCAGCCTGTTCACCGAGTTCGCTGGCCAGACCCACATCGCTGGCGCAGGCACCGATCGCCACGGCAACGCCGATGGCAACGACTACGACCTCGGTCGCGACGGCGCGTTTGAGGGCCACACGGTCCACGTCCTCAACCTGTGTGCTCGGGAGTGCTCGATGAGCAAGCCGACTGCCGCACTGGAGCGCAAGGGCTTCATGGTCAACGAGCGCAAGGCTGCCGGCAGTGCCGCGAGCCTGGTCGACTGGCTGTCCGACGCCACCCAGCTGTGGGTGATCAGCGACAGCAAGGGTCACCTCAAGGCCGACCATGTCGCGGCCATCGAGGCGCTGTGGCGTCGGGGCGGTGCGCTCTACATCTGGGGCGACAACCAGCCGTACTACGTCGACGCCAACCTCATCACCGCGACCCTGTTCGCTGATCCGGGTCTCATCCAGACCGGAAACGTCATGGGCAACAAGGTCGTCGGTGAGTTCAGCGACACGGTCGGCTTCCTGCCGCACCTCGTCTCCACCGGCCTCGTCAACCTGTTCGAGGGCATCACCATCGCCACCATCGACGAGGACGCGGCCCGTCGGCATGGCTTCGAGCCGCTGCTGTACGGCAGCGCGGGCAACCTCGTCACCGTGGTCCGCGATGCGTCCGATGGCTGCGGTGCGTTCATGATCGACACCGGCTTCACCCGGCTCTACTACAAGTGGGACGACGCCGGCTCCGCCCGGTACGTCTGCAACGCCGGCTGCTTCCTCGGCGCCAGCGGCACGCTCGTCGTGGTCGAGGAGGAGGACGACGCCTACAGCCTCGACAGCGTCGACGATCTCCCGTTTGTGCCCGACGGCGCCTACCAGGGGGTCTGCGACCTGTCGGGTCAGCCCACCCGCACCTGGATGGTCCTGTCTGTCTCCGCAAAGGGCGATGCCCTGCGCAACACCTCGGACTTCGTGCTCACCGACCCGCTCTGTGCGGCGGCGGGCAACGACGTGTTCGCCGACGTTCTCTACACCGAGACCATGGGCCAGTGGATCCTCAGCGGCCTGCGCACCGATCCGATCACCAACGAGGCGGTCCTCGCCTGCCTGCCGCTGGTCGACCTGTCGCACGCCAAGAACCTGCGCGGCTTCACCGACATCCTCTGCGCGGTCCTGATGGACGGCAAGCGGCTGGGCGGTGCGGCACGGCTGGTGTTCTTCGCGGTCGTCGAGGACATGCTCTCCCGGACGGGCCTCCGCCACCGGGATGCCTGGAAGTACCTGTATGACCAGTGTCTTCGTAACTTCTTCTCCACCCCGGACTTCACCGCAGTGGGCGAGAAGGTGCCGCTCATCGACGCCATGACCGCGCTGTTCTCT
>JBLHNG010000518.1:0-6378 GCA_047621685.1 Myxococcota bacterium
GTGGTCGGCTTGCAGGAGGATCTTCAGCGTCGGGTCGGCTCGGGTGGCGCCGAGGGGCACGATGTCGGTCCACAGCACCGCGTCGTCTGCGCTGATCACCACCACCGACTGCCCGCCGTGCTGGGTGAGGGGAATGTGCGCGGTGTGGGTGCCGTCTCCGGCGATGGCGTCTGGGGGGGTGCCATCGTCAGACAGCACAAACGACCGCCGGACCCCATCGTCGGTGACCTGTCCAGACAGCGCGCCGCCCGCCTGGGAGTCCGGATCCCCGACGACCACGATGAGCCCCGGCTCCCCCACCGCCCCAACAGGCAGCGCCGCCGCTTGATCTGCGGGGTCCTGGGCATTTGCTGTCAGCAGCAGGAGGAGCATACGTGCTGTTGTATCAGGGTGATACAACAGCACGTATGCGTCGGATCCTCGCAGTCATGGTCCCGGTCCTGATCCTGGCGGTGCTCTGGTGGCGCTGGCCGGCATCCATTCCGGTCGAATTCGAGCCCCTGGTGGCGGACCTGCGCGACTTCGAGACGCTGGAGATCGTGGTCGGCTGGCCGGACCCCCAGCTCCCCACCGACCAGGAGGTGACCCTCCTCGCCCGTGCAGATGGCACCGCCAGCATCGAAGCCGACGGGGTCCTCCTCCGCTACACCGGCGCGGTCAAGTTGGAGGTCGACGGCTTCAGCGTCCCCCTGCCCGACCTCACTCCCCGGGCCGAGGATCTCCTCGACGAGCTGCGTGGTGGCTTCTCTCGTTCGACCTGGCGCACCATCGAGCCGCCCGCCTTCGGGCTCATCCGACCCGCCCCCGATGCTGTCTGGGCCAGCCTCACCCTGCCGTTTGACTGGGCGGACGGGGTGGAGATTCTCCTGGCAGTGGATCGGGCGGACGGACGGCTCCGCTACCTCATGCTGTCTGGCCGCCGTGCCCCGTTTGAGGTCTCCACCCGCCCCATTCAGGGTGGACTGCGCACCGTGGCCCTCTCCGACGACCCCTTCGTGCGCCTCCCGGTGCGCGGCTACTCCAGGAACGCTCCATGAACCTCCCCGATGCGCTGGCCCAGATGATTGGGCAGCAGCAGCAGATCGATCGGATCCCCGAGGTCCTGCGGAGCTTTGCCCGGACCAGCCGCGCCCCGGTCGTCGGCGCCTACCACATCACCTGCTCCGACGAGTCTGAGCAGGAGTGCATCATGGCGTTCGACCGAGAGTTTGTGCGCCCGCTGCTCCCTGAGCTGAAGTACTGGCGCCAGTCGGCGTTCCGCACTGCCAACCTCGGCGCCCGCTATGAGACCGGCGCGCTCGCCATCGCCGAGGAGCACTACGCCACCCCGGACTCCGCCAACGACCACAAGCTGCTGGTGATCAAGCTCAACAGCCACGTCTCGCTGGTTCACGCTGAGGATGGGGTCCACTATGGCCGGATGCAGCGCTACGATCGGGAGTGCGTCTACTGTGGTGCGCTGACTGCGCTGCTGGCTGGCAGCGATGCGGGGTTCGCCCGGGCGCTTCGCCACACCATCGGAGACGTCCGCCTCGCCGTGCTGCGGGCTGCCGACCCCGACACCCGGGCGCTGTCCGCTGCCATCGTCAACGCCCGGCTCCAGGGGGAGCGGGTGCTCGCTGCGATTCGGGCGCACACCCCACACACCCCGACCCGCTACCTCATCGCCGCCGGGGTCACTCTCAACCGCCAGCAGCACGACGACGCGGAGCTGCCGGTGGCCTTCTGGTCGGTGGACCTCGACGGGACGATCAGCCTCGCTGGTCTGTCGTCGGACCCGACCCGCTACCGGACCGGCGCGGACCGGGTCGGTAGGCTGGTGGTGACGGAAGTCTGATCACCGGGGGTACATTGGGCACATGATCTGTGCGTTCTGTGGTGAGGAGACCCCAAACACCCCCTGCTCCGGCTGCGGGCGGGATCCGCTGCTGATGGGGCGCTATCGTCTGCAGCGGCTGCTGGGCCAGGGCGCGGTGGGCACGACCTATGCGGCACAGCGCCTGGAGACTGGCGAGGTGGTCGCGATCAAGGAGATGCTGCTTCGGCGCGCGGAGACGGACAAGGCGCGTGAGCTGCTGGAGCGAGAGGTCGCCCTGCTGCGTCAGCTTCAACACCCCGGGATCCCGACGCACATCGACGACTTCCTGGCGGGTCGGGGAAAGCACCGGGCGCTGTACCTCGTCCAGGAGTACATCGACGGTCGGCCGCTCTCGACGGTGCTCGCCGACCACCGCTTCGATGAGACGGAGGTCCTCACCATCCTCGATGCGCTTCTGGAGATCCTCGACTACCTCCACACACTGCGCCCGCCAGTCATTCACCGGGATCTCAAGCCGGACAATGTGATGCAGCGTCGAGACGGCACGCTGGTCCTCATCGACTTCGGCTCCGCCCGGGACGCGGTGAAGGATCCAGACCTCGGCGGCAGCACGGTGGCTGGCACCTTCGGCTACATGGCGCCCGAGCAGTTCGCCGGGGACGCCACGCCAGCCACCGACCTCTACGCCCTCGGCGTGCTGGCTGCGGTCCTGCTCACCCGCCAGGAGCCCCGCGCAATGGCCGATCGGGGGACCCTCACAGACTGGCTGACCACCGCACACGTCAGCCTCCCGCTCCAGGGACTCATTCTGGCCCTGACCGCGGCGGATCCGATCGCGCGGCCAGCCTCCGTTTCGGCGGTCCAGCAGCGAATTCGGCAGCTTTGCGCTCCGCCCCGTGCCTCACCGCCTGCTCCGGCTCCGGTCGTCTCTGTCGCCCCGGATGTGTCCCGTCCCCGCCCTCGCGCACCGCAGCCCCGTCCGCCTGCTGCGCTCGCTGCTCCGCCTCCAGAGAGCAGCGGTGGGTGTCTGCTGGTGACTGTCGGACTCGTGCTGCTGGTGCTCATTGGTGCGCTGCTGGTGCTGTCTGGTGCGCCCAGACCGGCGTCGGTCTCCAGCGTGCCTCCGGTCGAGCCGTCGTCCCAGTGTGGCGACCAGCCCTGCCAGCCGCTGTCGGAGGGGCAGCTCAAGGGGGTGCGGCTCGGCATGAACTTCGACGAAGCGGTCGCGGCGTTCCCCGCACTCCAGGACGCCGAAGCTCAGGACCCTCAGCGCATCCATGCCACGACTGACATCCTCGATCCCGGCGCCTTTTTGGAGACGATGCAATTCGCGGTCACGCTCCCGGGGGCGCACCGCGCGCTGGACACAACGCTGCTGGATCAGCCAGCACGGTGCGACTTCCAATTTGCCGTCGGTGACCAGGCCTCCCGAATGCACTGCACACTCCTCAACACCTCTCCGACCGAGGACACACACCAGCGGCTGACCGATGCGATCGGGGATCGGCTGACTGCGCAGTATGGCGCGGGCCTCGCGACGGAAGCGTCCGAAGCCATGGCCTTTCCCAACATCGTTGATCGAGACTGGGGCGTGCGGTGGTCTGCTGATGGAGACACCCTGGTCCTGGCATCGACGTTCGATCAGTTCATGGGGATGTCGCCCACCAGCACCCTGGAGGTCACCTTCACCAGCCGGGCACATGCCGCCCTGGTGGCCCGGCTTCAGGAGCAGGCACAGCAGGCGTATCGGGAGGCGAGGGCGCTTGAGCAGCGCCAGGCGGCGGAAGAGGTCCGCCGTCTGGAGACTCAGCTGGCCGATCCCGGCGCGGGCAGCGGCGATCTGTAGGACTGCTGACTGTCGGGCTACTGGGCGGCGTAGTCTTCGAGGATGCCCTTGAACGTGTCGTAGTCGACGCTGAGATCGTGGGTCGAGAGGTTGTAGACCTCCAGCAGCTCGCCCTGAGCGTCGAGGATGTAGACGTCCCGGTAGACCACCGCCCAGTCGTCCCACATGCCGACGTCCGGGGTGTCCTGGAGCCAGGGGAGGTCGCGGCCGTCGCAGAAGTCGTCGTTGCCGGACTCGTAGCCGGTCTCGTTGATGCCGATGATCGCGACCTCGGGGAGGTCTGCCTGAAGCTCGTTGAGGTAGCCGAACTGGCTACTGCAGTAGCTTCAGGTGGCGTGGCCGAAGTACCAGGCGGAGACCTGGCCCTGGAAGCTGGAGACGGTGACGTCGGTGTCGAAGGTGGCCGAGGTGGCGTTGACGTCGGTGAGTGTGTGGTCGCTTAGAACCTGGCCGATGGTGTCGGGCTGGGTGTCGGCGCAGCCGGCGAAGAGGGGGGCGAGAGCGATGGCGATCATGGCGGCTCCGGTACGCGGTTGGGCCTCAACATAACGGCGGAGGAGTGCCCCTGGAAGGTGGCGGCCAACTCCACCGAGATGCCGGCCCGACGAAGCTCATCGACTGCCAGCCGTCGCATGGCGTGGGGGGAGAAGCGGGTGACCTCGGCACGCGTGCAGGCGCGTTGGCGAAGCTGGTGGGGCCTTGCCGGGCCAGATGGTGTCGCCGGGTGTGGTTGAAGGCAACGCCACATCGACAGCGCGCTGTTCCATGAGGAGTGTAGTACCGAGCATTTCGCCTCGGGTTTTTGACTCACAATCCACTGCCTTGCCTCGTTGCGCCACAAAGCCCGTGCATGTGAGGCGAAAAGGCCAGGTTGTGGCATGTCTTTGGGAATGATAGGACGGCCGAGAAGCACAGCAAGATCAGCGTGTGGCGGCCAGGGAGATGTGCTGGTTTCGGCTACAAGAGGCTGCTGCTCTTGACTGCGTGACATCAAGGCCCGTGACTCGTGCCACCGACGGACGTCCGTCAGTGACAGCTGTCACCCCCTGCTCCCCCTTCCGTAATTTCAATAGATTACTGCAACACAGGTTGTGCACAGGTTGTGCTTTTCAGCCTTGGATGGTGTCCACCCTCGGCTTGTCGGGCCATGATCTCATCCGGTGTGTTCTCCAAGAGCATCTTGAGAGCGTGCTGGAGAAGTCGGAGCAGGCCGGTCATCCCCTTGCCGCTCATGTGGAGCAGACATTGAGGTCTGCAGTCACCTGCGGGAATCCGGCCTACGGTTTTCGGCGTATTCGATGTGCGGGTTGCAGCCTGGACCGTGTGGTGGGGTTTTCCTGCAAGCGTCGTGGCGTGTGCCCATCGTGCGGTGGTCGTCGGATGAGCCAGCGCGCAGCATGGTGGGTTGATCGAATCTTGCCGCGTGTCCCGGTGCGTCAGTGGGTGCTGTCCTTGCCGTTCCCCCTTCGCCTGCGGCTGGCTTGGGATCATGATCTGCGCAAAGCGGTCCTGGGGATTTTCCTGGGTGCGGTCTTCCGATTTCAGTGTCAGCGGGCCAGGCAGTATGGCATCCCCGATCCACAGTGCGGTTCACTCACGGTGGCCCAGAATTTTGGCGGTTCGTTAAACTTGAACCTTCATTTTCACGCCATCTTACCCGATGGTGTGTTTCGCTGGGACGATCGTCTGGATGCGCCTCGGTTTGTCTCACTGCCCGCACCACGCACCGCCGACATCCAGCGAGTGGTGGAGAAGATAGCAACCCGGGTGAGGCGTCTTCTGGTACGCCGTGGACTGATGGAGGAGAACCAGGAGGTGCCCGATGAGGAGCATCCCTTTCAGCGGGCCAGCGCACAGGGGCGCGTCCTGCTGGGAGAGCGTTCCGGACAGCGAGTGCAGCGTGTGGGGCAGACCTGGATGTTCGGTCCGCCGCCTCCTCGAAAATTACCGCGTCGATGCGCGGTCTCTGAAGGCTTCAATCTCCACGCCGGAGTGCGTATCGGTCGACGGCAATGGAGTCGGCTGGAGAAGTTGTGCCGCTATATCGCCCGTCCTCCCCTCGCCAAGGAGCGCTTGAGCCTGCGAGAAGATGGGCAGATCATCCTGAAGCTGAAGCGACCCTGGTTCGATGGCACCTATGCATTGCTCTTTGAGCCTGAGGTTTTTGTCGAGCGCCTGGCAGCCATTGTTCCTTCTCCGATGAAGAATATGGTGCATTACCATGGCGTTTTTGCTTCAGCGTCCAGATGGCGACCCCTCATCGTGCCTGACGGGGTGAGGCGTCAGAAGAAGGCCCAGGAGCGCAAGCAGAGCAAGAAGGCTCCTGGATATGATGAGCGATGGATTCCATGGGAGGACCTGCTGTACCGGGTATTTGGCCGGGATGTGGTTTCGTGCCCGGCCTGTGGTGCTCGAATCTGGTTGGTTGATCAGGTGACCGATCCGGTGAGTGCTCAGCGGGAGCTGATGCGGATGGGGCAGGTGGTGAACGTGATCGCCTTTGCTCCGGCCCGTGGCTCACCAGCGGACTTCTTTGCCCCTTGAATCCATCGGACTGGAAGGATTGGAGGGGTAACCACCTGGCATCGAGCGGCGCTGAACCTCAGTCAGGGTCGGCGATAGCTCTGTTTTCAGGCTGGTATGAGGACAGTATTAGACCGGCTTGAAAAGCGCGAGCAGAGCCCTTGCAGAGCGGGGGGACATTTTCCTACCC
>JBLHNG010000519.1:0-6378 GCA_047621685.1 Myxococcota bacterium
TTCAGGGTGGATGCCTTGCGGAGGTTGCGACGGAGCTTGGCATTCTTCTTGGTGAGAATGTGCCGCATCTTCGCACGCTTGAACTTGACCTTGCCGGTGCCGGTCAGGCTGAAGCGCTTCTTGGCTCCGCTGTGGGTCTTCATCTTGGGCATGGAACTCTCGGCGCTTGGGTGTTCGCCTCGGAGAGGAGACGAAAGCAAGCCCGGTAAGGTATCCTACCGGGCTTGCAGATCATTGTTCTAATTGGGATGCCCGGACTTGAACCGGGGACCCCCGCCGTGTCAGGACGGTGCTCTAGCCAACTGAGCTACATCCCAATGACCGCTGGCGGATTAATCCGGGGTTGCGGTATGCGTCAAGCAGATTTCTTTTCCTGAAGCACAATAGCTTGTGCAAGTGCGGCCCCGAGGCTGTCGGCGGCCTGCTCTGGAGTGGGTGCGGTGCCCTGGAGTCGGGCGAGGGTGGTCACGCCTCCGTCAGTGATTCCGCAGGGGGTGATCAGCGAGAATCCCGACAGGTCTGGAGACAGGTTCAGGGCGATTCCGTGCATGGAGACCCCTCGGCGAAAGTGCATTCCCACCGCGCAGATCTTCTGGGGAATCCCGTCGAGCACCCAGACCCCTGGATACCCCCCACGGCGCTGTGCCTGGACGCCGCGCTGAGACAGCCAGGTGATGACCCCCTGCTCGACGGCACAGACAAGCCCCTTGACCCCGATGCGCCGGGTGGCGGCGTCAACCATCAGATAGGCGACAAGCTGCCCGGGACCGTGCCAGGTAGCCAGTCCACCTCGCTCGACGGCGTGGAAGGCCACTCCCTGCGCGGCGAGGGTCTCGGGAGAGGGAGTGCCGGGGGCTGGGCGGCGGCCGACCGTGACCACCGGGTCGTGCTCCAGCAGCCAGATGACCTCTTGAGCCTCCCCAGCCAGAATGGCCGCCCGGTGCGTCCGCTGAGCGACGAGGGCCTCGCCATAGGGAGTCCGACCGAGCCACCGGTGGGGAATCACTCCGCGCCCTCGGTGGAGTCTTCTGACGATGTCACAGCGACCGCCGGGCCGTTGAAGACTGCGCTGCCGAAGTAATTCTGGAGGTACTCACCGCCGAGCACGGAGAGCACTGCGGTGAGCGGGATCGCCAGCAGCATGCCCCAGATCCCCAGCAGCGAGCCGCCGACGATGAGGGCGATCATGACCACGAGGGGGTGGAGGCCCACCTTGTCACCGACGATCTTCGGGGTCAGCAGGTAGCCCTCGATGCCCTGGACGACCACGAAGACCATCAGCACCGCGATCACCTTGGTGGAGAAGCCGAACTTCATGAGCGCCAGCAGCACACCGAGCACGATGCCCACTGCGGTCCCGAGGTAGGGCACGATGAACAGCAGCCCGCTGAGCACCCCGACCGGGATGGCGAGATCGATACCGACCAGCAGCAGGCCGGCGCTGTAGAGCACTGCGAGGGACAGGCAGACTGTGATCTGCCCGCGAACAAACGCCCCCAGCCGGGCATCGACCTCGACTGCGACCCGGGCGACCCGCTCGCGGTACTGCATCGGGGTGAGCCCGCCGATGGCGGCGACGAGGTGGTCCCAGTCCCGCAGCAGGTAGTAGATGAAGATCGGCATCAGGGCCAGGTTGACGATCGCGCCGAGCAGGCCGATGCCCTGGGTGAGCAGCCCCTGGGTGAGGGTGGTGGCCCAGGCCTGGATCTTCGGGGCGTTGTCCGCGACGAGGCCAGGGAGGGTGTTCTGGAGATCGGTGAGGTCGAGGGGGACGTTGTAGCCGGTCTTCTCCGAGATCCAGCCCAGCGCTGGTTCGAGCTGCTCGGGGAGGCTGTGGAAGAACGGGGCGAGATCGTCGACGAACTGCTCTCCCTGGACCACAAACGACGGCACCAACAACAGCACGGTGAGGATGAGCCCCGCGAACAGCCCGAGGAACAGGATGCCGATGCTGCCCTCACGGGACAGACCCCGAGCCTCCATCCAGTCGATGATCGGATCGAGGATGTAGGCCAGCGCCGCGCTCCCAGCGAGCACCGCGAACACCGGGCGCAGCACCCACAGCAGCGCCAACCCGATGAGGGTGAAGCCGGTCCCCCACAGGACCTTGCCCCACAGCGGCACCCCTCGGATCCCCGAGGGGACCCGACGGACCATCACCCGGCGTCGGCGCTGATTGGCGGAGGAGCTGTGGCTGCGTCGGCGCATCATTGGTCCACCACCACGACGACTCGACCCGCCGCGACCAGGGCCGCGAGCTGGCTCTGAGCCATGAGGCGACCGGCGCTGGCGTCGTCGAGGATCATCACACCTTCCCGGACCTCGCCGATGGTGGCAAACAGCGGTGCGTCTCCAGCGCGGGCGGTGGCCCTGGGGTCGGCGGGGTCTCGCACGTAGATCACCGGGGTCCGCATCCGGGCGGTGTCCTCAGACAGGGCGCTGACATGGACGAGGCGCCGCCCGGTGGTGGTGGTCAGCTCGGGGGAGAGGGTGAGGGGGACCCGGTGGCCGCGGGCATCAATGAGCAGCCCGGTGGCTCCCCCCTCGATGGGGAGGTCCGCTGTGAGAGCCTGCTCGATGAGTGCGGGGGCGAGCCAGGTCCGCAGATCCAGCACGGCGTCCAGGGCCACTCCACCCGTGTGGTAGCGAGCCTCCTCGACCCCCCACCGCCGCAGCCCGTCGGAGAGCCGGTCGGCGAGGGCGTCTCCCTTAGACATCAGCGCCGAGGCCGTTGTGGTCGGGGTGAGCGCGATGTCGCTGGCGATGTCGTCGATGAGCGAGGTGAGCCGGTCGTGGGCATCTTGCTCCTGGAGGCGGCGATCCTGCCAGGCACCGGTGGTGTGCTGGCTGGTGACGGTCACCTCCAGGCGCATCTCGCTCCAGTCGATGTGCCCGCCGCTGACCTCTTCGGTGACCGGCTCAAACGCCTGGGCCATCCCACACAATACAAACAGCATGGTCTCTACCTCAGCTGGGGAACATCAGATCGGCGAAACAGCGACTCCAGGCCCTGCATCAGGACCTCGTCGGGGATGACCTTGAGGGTGTCGGGCAGCGCAATGGTCGCCCGCCCCTTGCCTGGGTAGCGCAGGTGGATGTGCACCGGGCATCGGCCCTGGCTGCCTTGGAGCAGGGCCTTCAGCTCGGTGATCCGCTCATCGGACAGCTCGTCGGCGTCCAGCAGCAGACCGACCCGGCTGGTCCGACGCTCCCGCACCTCTGCAAGCAGCTCTGCGCTCTCCGCGAGGATCTTCACCCCGTCGGCCTTCTTCTCCAGCTTCCCGTGCGCCAGGATGGGCTGCCCGGAGGTGAGGACCCTCGCGGAGCGGGTGTAGGGGTCGGAGAAGAACACGCACTCCACCGCGCCGGTGGCGTCCTCGATGGTTGCGAACGCCATCTTGGCGCCGCGCTTGGTCTTGATGACCCGGAACGCGCTGACCATGCCAGCGATCACCACGTTGCGATCCGCGGCCTGGTGCTCCAGAGAGAGCACCGGGCAGGTCGTGACTGAAGGCACGATGTCCTGGAACGCCTCCAGGGGGTGTCCGGTGATGAACAGGCCAAGGGCATCGCGCTCGTGGGAGAGCTTCTGGGCGGTGGGCCACTCACCGACGTCGGGCAGGGTGAGGGTGGGCGGGGCGACCTCGGCAGGCATGAGACCGAACAGGCTGGTCTGACCCGCAGCGCGGTCATCCTGGATCTTCTGGGCGGTGACGATGGCGCCGGGGAGGCCCTTGAGCATCTGGCGGCGGTTGTGGTCGGTCCAGTCGAACGCCCCGCACTTCACAAGGTTCTCCAAGACCTTCTTGTTCACCCGCTTCATGTCCAGCCGCTCCAGGCAGTCCATGAAGTCCGCGAACTCCCCGTTGGCCCCCTCTCTCGCTTCGATGATCGCAGCGACCGCGCCGTCTCCGACCCCCTTGACCGCCGAGAGCCCAAACCGGATGATGCGCCGGTTGTTCTTGGGGATGTTGAACGCCTTGTAGCTCTCGTTGACGTTTGGGGGCAGCACCTTGATGCCGGCGCGCTTGCAGTCGCCGATGTAGGCCAGCACCTTGTCGGTGTTGTTGGACTCGATGCTCATCAGAGCGCCCATGTACTCCGCACGGTGGTGGGTCTTGAGCCAGGCGGTCTGGTAGCTGACGACCCCATACGCCGCAGAGTGGGCGCGGTTGAAGCCGTAGCCGGCGAAGTAAGCGAGCAGGTCGAAGACGTCTCCGGCGAGGCCCTTGTCGTAGCCCTTCTCGATCGCGCCCTTCACGAAGATGATCTTCTGCTCGACCATCACCTCGACCTTCTTCTTACCCATCGCCCGCCGCAGCAGGTCTGCCCCGCCCAGCGAGTAGCCGCCCATGACCTGAGCGGTCTGCATGACCTGCTCCTGGTAGACGATGGAGCCGTAGGTGTTCTTGAGGATCGGCTCCAGGTCGGGGTGGGGGTACTCGATCTTCTTTCGGCCGTGCTTGCAGTCGATGAAGTTGTCGACCATGCCCGAAGACAGCGGACCGGGTCGGTACAGGGCGAGCAGGGCGATGAGATCGTCGATGTTGTTGGGCAGCAGCCGGGTGAGCAGCTCGCGCATTCCAGAAGACTCGACCTGGAACACCCCCAGTGAGTCGCCCTTCTGGAGCAACTTGTAGGTGGCTTCGTCCTCGATGTTGACCTTGCCCATGTCGATCAGCTCACCGGTGTTGCGGTGGATCATGATCACCGCGTCTCGGATCTGGTCGAGGGTCTTGAGTCCGAGGAAGTCGAACTTGATCAGCCCGATGCTCTCGGCGGACTTCATGTCGTACTGCACCACCGGCCCGCCCTCGGGGCCATCCCGGTACAGCGGGGCGTGCTCGACTAAGGGCCGGTCGGAGATGACGACACCGGCAGCGTGAACACCGGTCTGCCGGGTCATGCCCTCCACCCGCAGCGCCAGCTTGGTGACCCGACCCACCAGCGGATCGCCGTTGGCCAGCGCGGCGAACTTCTCTTCGAGCAGGGCGTCCTTGAGCTTGATGCCGAGGACCGGGGGGACCTGCTTGGCGATGAGGTCCGCAGACTGGAACTCGACGCCTAAGACCCGGGCGACGTCCTTGAGGGCGGCCTTGGCCTGGAGCTTTCCATACGTGATGATCTGGCTGACCAGCTCGCGGCCGTACTTGACCCGGACGTGCTCGATGGCTTCTTCCCGGCGGTCCTGACAGAAGTCGATGTCGATGTCGGGCATGCTCACCCGCTCGGGGTTGAGGAACCGCTCGAAGATGAGGCCGTACCGGATGGGGTCGATGTCGGTGATGCGCATCACCCAGGCGACCAGGCTCCCCGCCGCGCTGCCACGCCCGGGGCCGATGGGGATGCCGTTGTCCTTGGACCAGTTGATGAACTCCGCCACGATGAGCATGTAGGCAGGGAAGCCCATCTGCAGGATGACGCCCATCTCATAGTCGAGCAGAGTCCAGTACTCCTCGTGCAGTGCCGCATCGAGGTCTGGGAGCTTCCGGCGCAGCCCCTCCTTGCAGTACCACTCGAAGTAGCCGGCCATGCTGCCAGCCCCGGGAGGATGCGGCGGCACAAAGCCGTCCTTCTCGGGATCAGGCATCTGGAAGTTCCCCGGCGGGGGATAGGCCTTGTAGAAGTACGACCAGTTCGCTGCGGTGTCCGCCCGGGGCTTCTTGGCATCCGCAGGCAGCTCGGCGGGGGGCTCCGGATCGGGATCCGGGGGATCGGTCGCTGGGAAGAAGTAGGGCGGCGCCATCTTGTACGCGAAGTGGCAGCGCTCGGCGATCTCCACCGTGATGTCCAGCGCCGGGCCGTCGTCGGGGAATAGCTCCCGCATCTCGGCTTCGGACTTGAAGTACTGCTGATCGCTGGGGAGCATGGCCCGGTCGGGTGCGTCAACCAGGGTGCCTCGACTGATGCAGTTGAGCAGGTCAAGGGTGACGGCGTCGGTGTTGGCGATGTAGCGGCAGTCGTTGGTGACCACCGTGGCCAGTCCCAGCTCTCCGGCCAGCTTCCGGGCGAGGTTGTTGGCCTCGAGCTGGCGGGGGATGCCGTAGTCCTGCATCTCGACGTACAGGTTCTCGGAGCCGATGATCTCGACGAGTCTGGTCAGCTCGGCACGGGCGGTGTCCTCGGTCTCCTCTTCCCGACCCAGCATGCTGCGACCGATCGGACCGTTGAGTCCGCTGGTCATCACGATGAGCCCTTCCCGGTGCTTCTTCAGCAGCTCGAAGTCGATGCGCGGCCGGTAGTGCATGCCGTCGAAGATCGCGGTGGTGATGAGCTGACAGAGGTTCTCGTAGCCGGTGCGATCTTCGATGAGGAAGACGAGGGAGAAGCCGCCGTCGGGCTTGCTCGGATCGATGGCGGACAGCCCGTCGGGCCACA
>JBLHNG010000520.1:0-6365 GCA_047621685.1 Myxococcota bacterium
GCACAGACAACAAGGATGATCACCGTCTGGAACCACATGTGGCGCAGGAGTCGACCGGTGGCGGCAGTGTAGGCCGCCTCATCCTGTACGATGCCGTCGCTGTCGAGCTTTCGCAAGGGCTCCAGGGTCCAGACTTCGAGCTTGAGGTTGGAGACCCACAGGACGAAGAAGGTCAGCCAGGCGGCGAGGATCTGGACCTCATCGGGAGTCGACCAGCCCCACGAAAACGAGCCGTGCTCCAGCCAGTATGCCACCAGCATCCCGAAGATTGATGCCCCCAGTGAGATGCCCAGGCCTGGTCCCCAGGCTCGGTAGCTGCGCACCAGATCCCACCGCTTCATGTGGGGCAGCGCGTCGGCGGTGGCGATGAGGATGGTGAAGGCAACCAGGGGACCCCCATAGAGGAGGAACCCGAGGTTCTGAAGTATCTGGGCTGCGGTCAGCATGGAGGCTGGATACCGACAGCGAGGGCCGATGTCAACGGCCCCTCCGAATTGGTTGTCATCGAAACCAGACACAGTGGATATAGGGGGGGCTCCCTGCGACCCGATGACCACCAATGCTGCTGCTCCTTCTCTCCTCAGCCCACGCCAGCGATGTGCTCCTCCCGGAGTTCACCGCAGGGTCGTTCTCAGACTTCGAGGCCGCAGAGCAGATCACCGCCAGCATTGACGCTCAGCTCTCCGCGCGCCGCATCTCGGTCGAGGGCCCGGATGTTATCCTCCGTCAGGCCGAAGATCTCGCGGTGGGCTGTGCGGAGGAGCCTGGCTGTCCAGAGGCGCTGCTCGATCGCATGCCGGCCCGGCTGGCGGTGATCGGGCGGGTCAGCACACAGGGCGACGGGTTTGTCGCTGAGGTCAGCTTCTATGCACCCGACGACCCTTCCCCGATCGAGAAGCTCTCCCGGACGATCTCTGCAACAGGCTTCTCTGACTTCGCGGAAGAGATCGCCGACACCGTCGAGTCTCTGCTCCCGCTGATTCCGCCGCTGCCGGGCAGCGAGCCCGAGCCGCCTGATCCCATCGCCGTCGATCCCATTGAGGTCGATCCCGAGGAGCCGCTGGAGCCGGAGGTCCCCGATGATCCCCGAATCCGGGCGCTTCCCCGTCAGGCTCAGGCGAAGTACCTCGCCAGCTCGATGACCGCAGACGACTGGCTCGTCGATCGACGGGTGAGGGTCGGCAAGCTCATCATCGAGGCGCAGGGATCGGCAGTGTTTGGGGACATCTCCCGGCGCTACGACACCCGGATCTCGGTCTCCACCGGCAGCGATGGCGCTCTGGAGCAGGGCGTGGCCTACGAGTATGAGAACTTCATCCAGGGCAACGGCATGCTCGCCGGGGTCTCTGTTGGGTATGTGCCGATCTGGTGGCTGGAGACGGGCCTGCTCGTCGGGCTGATGGTGGGGGAGAAGGAGCTGACGACGGGCTGGGAGCAGATCGAGAACGGCACCCTGGTCGATGAGGGCAGCGTTGTCTACCAGCCCACCACCGCGTACCTCGGGGTCATCGAGCCGCGACTGCGCGTGTTCTTCGTCGCCACCGGTCCCATCAAGCCGTATGCACTGGGCGGGGTCCACCTGCGCATCTTCGACGGCTACGACGTGCCGGACATCGCCGGGAAGATCAACTACGCCAACCGCCCTGGTGGGCTGGGAGCCGGGGTCAACGCTGGCGCTGGTGTGGTGTTCGACGCTGCCGGACGGCTCACCGGGTTCCTGGAGATCCCCTGGACGTTCCTGATCTCACCGGAGGCGCACTACCTCGAAGGCACCGGGCTGCTCTCGATCCCCGAGCAAGCCACCGGCTCTGGGCAGATGCTGATGTTCCGAGCCGGCGTCGGGGTCCGCCTGTAGGGCGCCCCGATCGGCTCAGGTTTCAGAGGGATTCAGACGGTCACAATTCCGCGAAACCACTCAATGGTCCGCTCGATGCCCTCCTCGAACTGGATCTGAGGCTCCCAGCCAAGCTCCGTGCGTGCTCGGGTGATGTCCGGACGACGACGGGTGGGGTCGTCCTTGGGCAGCGGACGAAACACGATCCCGGCTTCGTTGCCGGTGACCTTGTTGATGTGCGCGGCGAGCTGGAGCATCGTGCGCTCGTTGGGGTTGCCGATGTTGCAGGGCTGAACGAGGTCGGACTCCATGAGGCGGAGGAAGCCCTCGATGAGATCGGACACGAAGCAGAAGCTGCGGGTCTGGGTGCCATCGCCGAAGATGGTCAGCGGCTTGCCCTGGAGGGCCTGGGAGACGAACGCCGGGATCACCCGACCGTCGTTGTGACGCATCCGGGGGCCGTAGGTGTTGAAGATCCGAACGATGCGGGTCTGCACGCCTTTGTAGCGGTGGTAGGCCATGGTCAGGGCCTCTCCGTACCGCTTGGCCTCGTCGTAGACGCTCCGGGGACCGATGGGGTTGACATTGCCCCAGTAGCTCTCGACCTGCGGATGCACCGCCGGGTCACCGTAGACCTCGCTGGTCGAAGCAATAAAGAACCGTGCACCGTTGGATTCCGCGAGGTTCAGGCAGTTCCGGGTGCCATCGGAGCTGACATAGAGGGTCTCAAATGGCAGCTCGACATAGTCAATGGGGCTCGCTGGTGAGGCGAGGTGGAAGACCCGATCCACGGCCCCGTCGACGGGAAGCGACTCGGAGACATTGGCATGCACATACTGGAAATTGGCATGTGTGTTGAGCAGGTCGACGTTCCGCTGGTGACCGGTGAGGAGGTTGTCTACACCGACGACCTCATGGCCCTCTTTGAGGAGCCGCTCGCTGAGGTGGGAGCCGAGGAAGCCGGCTGCGCCGGTGACCACAATACGCATGGTTGCCCTCTTGTGCGGATGGTATGGCGATATTCGACCGCCCGCGTTGGGATACCCTGTCCGAGTTGAGGTCGCTACAGCGGCATCGCGTGGTGACAGGGACCTGACCACCACGTCTGGCGAGTCTTGATACACTGCGACAGCAGCGACAACGGCAGTGCCGTCTGTACTCCTGAAAAATTTCGAGACAATCCAAAAAGCGGGCATCAGGATGGCGAGAAACAAGAAAGGCAAGGGCACCGATATCGAGTTCGGAGACCTTGAGGATTCATTCTTTGCCTCCGGTGGCTTCGGCTGGGAAGAGGAGACGCCTGCGGCTGGAGATCCGAAGTCTGCTCCAGAGGCTCCGCAGCCTCCACCGGCGATCCCGCAGCCTCCACCGACGATCCAGCAGACCGTTCCCGAGCCCGCGATCCCAGCGCCAGACATCCCCGTGCCTCCGACGATCCCAGAGTCGGTGATTGAGGAGCCGGTCGCTGTTGAGCCACCTTCTGTGGTCGAGCCGCCTTCTGTGGTCGAGCCGCTTCCTGTGATCGAGCCGCCTCCTGTGATCGAGCCGCCTCCGGTTGCTGAGGCACCACCGGTCGCAGAGGAGCCCATCGTAGAGGAGCCCATCGCCTCCGCCCCGCCCGTCACGCCTCCTCCGGTGTACGAGAACCTCCCCGAGGCCGATTACGGCACAGAGGATCTCCCGACTGAGTCGGTCTCGCCTGCCTCGCTGATCTCGCCGGTCGCTGAGAGTGCGGCCGAAGCCGACTTCTTCGGAGACGACAGTCTGGATGACCCCGAGACCAGCTTCTTCGGGCAGCAGGATCCTGTCAGTCAACCCGCCAACATCGAGCCTGCGGACGATGAAGAATACTCCGATGACGACGAGTACTCTGACGAGGACGAGTATGCGGCTGTGACCGCAGATGACTTCGTCGACGCTGCCCCTGACGAGACCATGATCCTGCGTCGATCCAGCAGCAACGCAGCGATCGGGGATGACTTCTCCCAGGATGAGATCGTTCGGGCGCGTTCTGAGCGAGAGGCTCGCCGTCAGCTCGCGGGTGCCGAAGTTGAGCCGGCTGTGGAAGCGGCTCCTGAGGTCGAGGAAGCCCCGGCCATCGAGGAAGCTCCGGCTGTCGAGGCCGCTCCTGTGGCGGAGGCGGAGGCGGATGTTGAGCCCCCGGCTATCGAGACGCCGCCGGCCGATGAAGTGCCATCAGCCCCAGAGCCCGAATCCACCAGCTCTCAGGTCATTGAAGAGACCAGCCGGGTCTCTGCACCGCCAGCCATCCCGATCATTCAGGTCCCCAGTCCCCCGATCCGCTCTGCGGTCGCCGAGGAGACTGCGCTCGTGGAGGAGCCGGCACCTCCGGCAGTCACCATTCGTCCGCCCGAGCCGCCGCCCCGTCCTCCGATGCCTGAGCCGGTCCTCATCCCGACCACTCCCAGAGAACGCATCGCCCGGTATGAGCCGTCTCCTGGCGCCGCTGGTCGATGGAGCGAGCTGGCTCGTGCCCTGGAGCTTGAGGCCGAGCGCACCGAGGATCCCACTCAGCGTGCTCGTCTCCAGGCTGAGGCCGGTCAGCTCTACTTCTCTCGCCTGGGCAATTGGGAGGAAGCTGGTCGCTTGTTCTCTTCTGCCGTCGGCGCGGGACTGACTGATCCGCGCATCCTGAAGTCCTATGGTGACGTCGTCGCCAACCAGGCCAACTACACCCTCCTCCGGGATCTCCTCGTCCAGCGCGCGGACCTCAGCGAGGGACCGGCTGCCGCTGAGGCGCTCCAGGATGCTGTGCTTGTCGAGCGCAACATCCTCCGCCAGGACGCCGCTGCTGTCGTCCTGCTGCGCCGCTCTCTGGAGATCGAGCCCAACGACTGGTTTGCCCTGCGTCTCCTCCGCGATCTGGAGCACCGCAGCAAGAACTGGGCGGGACTGGTCGATGTTCTGGAGCGCATGGCCCGGATGACGAGCGGCTCTCGCGCGGCCCGACTTCTGGTCGAGCGCGGACGCATCTTCGAAGACGAACTGGAAAACCTCGATGCCGCCGCCGAGGCTTACAGCGCGGCCTGGCAGCACGACCCCGCCTATGGCGCCGCCTTCCTCTCCATTGAGCGCATCGCCCGGGTGCGTGGCGACAGCGAGGGCCTCATCAGGCTCTACATCGAGGAGGCTGGTCGCAGCAGCGGAAGCAACGCCGCGTTCTGGCTCGCCCGCGCCGCCCGGCTCTCGTCAAGCATCAAGGGAACCGGTGAGCGGACCTCAGATCTCTACAGCCAGGCCATCGACATCGCCGGTCCGGCCGCTCGCGAGCTGCGCCATGAGGCTCAGAGCTTCTTCGCCGCTGCGGACATGCCGGGGGCCCTGGTCCACTCTCTGAGCGAAGAAGCCGCGCACCTCTCCGGTCAGGAGAAGGCGTTTGTGCTCTACCGCCTCGGCCAGATCCAGGAGCGGAACTCTCAGTCTGATGAGGCCCTCGCGGCGTACCGTCAGGCCGTCGAGGCAGACTCCGCCGCTGGTCCGGCTGCGGAAGCCGTCACCCGACTGCTCACCTCCCGGGGTGAGTACCGGGAGATGCTGAGCTTCCTCACCGAGTACGTCACCCGACTCGACGACCCTCACCTCATCGTCACCACCCTCTACCGGATGGGCGAGCTGTGCGAGGGACCGCTGGGCGATCAGGATGGCGCCCGCACTCACTTCGAGGGGATCCTCGACACCGCGCCCGGCTACCTCCCCGCAGTGGAAGGCCTGGAGCGCGTCTACACCCGCCTGGAAGCCTGGGACAGCCTGGCTGCCGTCTACGAGCAGCGCGCCCTGCTCTGCGAAGACCCCTCCGGGATCGCGCTTCAGCTCCATCGAGCTGGCGCGGTCTGTGAGTTCCGGCTCTCCGAGCATGCCCGTGCCCGCGACTTCTACCACCGTGCGCTGGAGCAGGTCGCCGACTTCCCGCCCAGCCTCGACGCCTTCGCCCGGATCCTGGAGGGCGAGGGAGACTGGGCACAGCTGGCTCAGATGCTCTCCGCAGCCGCCAAGGTCACCCGAGACTCCAACGAGGTCGTCAGCCTGACCTACCGCGCGGCCCGCATCCTGGCCGATCGGGTCGATGATCCCGCACGTGCAGTGGCCAGCCTGGATCGCTGCCTGGAGCTTCAGCCCGGCTTCCTCCCGGCCATCACCCTGTTGCGTGAGCTGTCCGCCCGCACCGGTGCCTGGCAGGAGGTCTACACCCTCCACCGCCTCGAAGCCGAGAGCGTCGAGGACCTCTACCGTCGGCACTGGCGGATGATCGCCGCCGCCGATGTTGCGGAGCGGATCGAGGGGGTGGATGTTGATTCCGTGCTCGCGGACATCCTCTCCGAGGACGAGCGGCATGTCGGCGCCCTGGATGCCATGGAGCGTCGCGCCCTGGCTGGTTCCGACAGCGCCCGCCTCCTGTCGGTCTACCAGCGACGCCTTGGGCTGGTTGATGATGAGTCTGACCGGGTCCGAATCGCCTCCCGCATCGCCGGCCTCGCCCGGGATCAGGGTGACACTGTCGCCGCCATGAAGG
>JBLHNG010000521.1:0-6364 GCA_047621685.1 Myxococcota bacterium
TCCGAGTGCCTTCTCCTGCATCGCGGAGAGGATCTCAACGCGCTTGATGGAGTCGATGCCGAGGTCACCCTCAAGCTGCATCTCCATGTTCAGCATCTCAGCGGGGTAGCCGGTCTTCTCGGCGACCACGTCGAGGAGGATGGCCTGAAGGTCCAGTGCGGGGGCGGCCGGTGCTGCGGCTGCCGGAGCGATCGAGCCGAGCTGTGCGCCCATGTAGTCGGCGATCTGTCCGAGGGTCTGGAGGGAAGCCATTGCGCCGGCATCGACCTCGGGAAGCTCGGGTGCCTTCTCCTGCATCGCGGACAGGATCTCGACGCGCTTGATGGAGTCGATGCCGAGGTCACCCTCAAGCTGCATCTCCATGTTCAGCATCTCGGCGGGGTAGCCCGTCTTCTCGGCAACCACCTCAAGCAGCAGCGCGTGCAGGTCGCGGGACGGGGCGGCAGGGGCAGCGGTCGGAGCCGGAGCGGCCTCTCCGAGCTGTGCGGTCATGTAGTCGGCGATCTGGCCGAGTGTCTGGAGGGAGGCCATGGCTCCGGCGTCGACTTCCGGCAGACCGGGTGCCTTCTCCTGCATCGCAGAGAGGATCTCGACGCGCTTGATGCTGTCGATGCCGAGGTCACCCTCAAGCTGCATCTCCATCGCCAGCATCTCAGCGGGGTAGCCGGTCTTCTCGGCAACCACGTCGAGGAGGATCGCGTGGAGGTCCACCGACGGTGCCGCAGCGACCGGGGCTGCAGCGGGGGCAGTGTCGCCGAGCTGAGCGGCCATGTAGTCGGCGATCTGTCCGAGTGTCTGGAGGGATGCCATTGCGCCGGCATCGACCTCGGGAAGCTCAGGTGCCTTCTCCTGCATCGCGGAGAGGATCTCGACGCGCTTGATGGAGTCGATGCCGAGGTCACCCTCAAGCTGCATCTCCATGTTCAGCATCTCGGCGGGGTAGCCCGTCTTCTCGGCAACCACCTCAAGCAGCAGCGCGTGCAGGTCGCGAGACGGAGCGGCGGGCTTGGCGGCGACGGGCTGGGCGACTGGCTTCGGAGCGGGCACGGCAGCAGGTGCCGGGGTCTCCGCGATCACTGGTGCTGCGACGACGGGGGCCGGAGCAGCGATGGGCATCGGCGCGGGAGCGACGGGAGCCGGGGCCACGACGGGAGCCGCGATCGGAGCCGCAGCGGGCATCGGCGGTGCGAACGTGGGCTGCTGGGCCATCGGCTGGGCGGGGTTGAAGCCGCCAGCGAGGGCGCTGAGGCCCATGAAGCTGGTCTCGGCGGTCTTGAGGAACGCGGAGTGGGCGTCGGCCATGGCGCGCTGGTAGGCGGAGTGGGCCTCGGCGGTCTGCATCTGCGCGGACTGCCAGGCTTCGATCCAGGCCATGCTCGGTGCGACGGGCTGGGCCGCTGCGAAGGTTGGAGCCGGCTGAGTCGGTGCGTAGGCACCGGGAGCCTGGGCAACCGGAACCTCGACGCGAACCTCGACGGGGACCTCCACGATCCTCTCGACCACCTTCTCGACCACCTTCTCCACGATCTTCTCCACAACCAGCGGCTTGCGCGGCGGGTTGGGGGCCGGCAGACCGGCGGCGCCATTCTTGGGGGGGTAGGGCTTGTTGTAGTTGGCGCCGTTGATCGGGATGGCCATCTTCGGCTTGACCCGCTCGTGAGGGTTGTCTGGGGTGCCGTAGTCGGCCCACAGCGCCTCAGCGGGAGCGAAGTCCGCGCCGGCAGCGACCAGCCGGGCGAGGCCGATGGTCATCGCCTTGAGGTTGGTCGAGCCCTTGCGGTCCATGCTGACGGCGGTGTGCTCGCGTCCCTTGAGGATGCGGCCGACCAGGCCCGTCAGCACCGCGTTGGGGCCGACCTCGACGAAGGTTCGTGCGCCGGCGTCGTACATCGCCTCGACCATCTCGACGAACCGAACCGAGCTGCGGATCTGGTTGGAGAGCTGCTCGCGGATCGCGTCGGCGTCGGCGGGGTAGGGGGCGGCGGTGGCGTTGGCGTAGACCGGGATGGACGGAGAGCCGACCGTGACACCGGCCAGGAACTCAGCGAACGGTGTGACCGAGTCGCTGACCACCGGGGAGTGGAACGCGGTCGCCACGGACAGCCGGCTGCACCGCAGGCCGTCGGCGGCCAGGGCCTTCTCGGCGGCGGCGATGGCCTCGGTCGGTCCGGAGAGCACGACCTGGGTGGGGTGGTTGTGGTTGGCGACCACCACTCCGAGCTTCGCGGCCTTCTCGGCGACGGCCTCGATGGGGGCGCTCACCGCAGTCATCGCGCCAGGGCGCTTCGCGGCCTCTGCCATCAGCTCGCCGCGTCGTCGGGCCACGCCGACCAGATCGTCTGCGGAGAGCACACCGGCGGCATGCAGCGCGGTGACCTCGCCGTAGCTGTGGCCGCCGACCATCGCCGGGGTCAGTCCGGTGCGGGTCAGAAGGTTGAGCAGCGCGCGACTGGAGATGCCGATGGCTGGCTGAGCGTTCTCGGTGCGGGTGAGGGCAGCGGACTGCGCCTTGCGGGTCTCGTCGTCAAACGCACTCTTTGGGAAGACGAACTCATGGAGGCCGAGTGCGGCGGCGTCGTCCCAGGCGGAGAGCGCGTGGGCGTGGGCCATGGCGGCACCGGCGGTCATGCCGACGTACTGGCTGCCCTGTCCGGGGAACAGGAACGCGACACTCCCGCCATGTCCACCGACTCCGTAGCTGGTGCCGTCGGGGGTGGAGACGGCCTTACCGGGAGCCTTGGTGATGCGCTCAGCGGCGGCGGTCAGCTTGCTGGCGAGGTCGGCCTCGTCGATGGCGACGATGGCGAGTCGGGCGGGGGCGTTGGCGCTGTAGGCGGACTGGGAGGTGTGGGCCAGCCAGTGCAGGTAGCCGGAAGTGGTGGACTGTCCGGCGTGCTTCTTCGCCTGTGCGACGACATCAGCGCCGTCGCGACCGGTGAGGATGACCAGCTCATGGGACGCGGTGCGCAGCCGGGGCGCGACATCTGCGGGGCCGGTGTACTCCTCCATCGCGAGGTGGAAGTTGGAGCCGCCGAAGCCAAACGAGCTGACACCCGCCCGACGGGGGTGGTCTGCACCACGGACCCAGGGACGTGCGGTGGTTCCGAGGTAGAACGCCGACTTCTCCAGCTCCAGGGCCGGGTTGGGGCGGTCGACCTTGATGGTCGGCGGCAGCACGCGGTGGCGCAGCGCCATGACCGCCTTGAACAGCCCGGCAGCGCCTGCAGCAGCCTTGGTGTGGCCGATCTGGGACTTCACGCTGCCCAGCGCACACCACTGGCGATCCGCGCGGCCCGACTCGTCGAACGCCATGCGCAGTCCGCCGAACTCCGCAGCGTCACCGGCCTTGGTGCCCGTGCCGTGGGCTTCGAGCAGCTCGACGCTGTCGGTGCTGTAGCCGGCGTGATCGTAGGCCCGACGGAGGGCGTTGGCCTGACCCGACGAGCGGGGGGCGTACACGCTCTTGGCGCGACCATCGGAGCTGGAGCCGACACCCTTGAGCACTGCGTAGATGTGGTCGCCGTCGCGCTCGGCGTCGTCGAGTCGCTTCAGCGCGACCATGCCCAGGCCCTCGCCCAGCATGGTGCCGTCCGCCTGATCGGAGAACGGCCGGCAGTCGCCCGTGGCAGACAGGGCCGGGGTCTTCGAGAAGCACATGTACATGAAGATGTCGTTCATGGTGTCGACACCGCCGACGATCACCATGTCCGAGTCGCCCAGGTACAGCTCGTTCGCACCCATCGAGATGGCCGAGAACGTGGACGCACAGGCGGCGTCGGTCACGCAGTTGGTGCCGCCGAGGTCCAGGCGGTTGGCGATGCGACCCGCGACCACGTTTCCGAGGAGGCCAGGGAAGCTGCTCTCCTGCCAGGGCACGTAGTGGTCGGAGATGCGGTCACAGATCGCGGTGACCTCGTCTTCTGGCAGTCCCGCATCGCGCAGGGACTTCCGCCAGACCGGGCGCTGCAGCCGGCTGACCATGGTGCCGAGCAGCTCCTGAGCGGAGGTGACCCCGAGGATCACCGAGATCCGGGAGCGATCCACCTTGCGCTCCCGGGCGGCATCGTCGAGCACCCGCTGGGCGACGATGAGGGCGAGCAGCTGGCTGGTGTCGGTGGCCGGGACGATGGAGGGCGGAACCCCCCAGCCAAGCGCGTCGAAGTCGACGTTGCCGAGGAACGCACCCCGCCGGGCGTATGTCATGTCCTGGGCCGACTTGTCGTCGTCGTAGTAGTCCTCGATCAGCCAGTGGCTGGCGGGCACATCGGAGATCCGATCAGTGCCTTCCAGGATGTCTCGCCAGAACCCGGTCGCGTTGAGGGAGCCGGGGAACAGGGCGCTGACACCGACAACGGCGATTGCAGGGCGGGTGCTTTTAGACATGAAGGATGTCCTCGAAGGGATGTGTCGAAGACATCGGGATGTCCTCGAAGAAATGTGTCAGGCGAGGGGGCGGGGCCTGAAGTCAAAGGCGGCGGCGGGCACGGGAACACCAAAGCTGCGCAGCTGCTGTGCGCGGGTGACCACGGCGGCACCTTCCATGAGATTGCGGGCGACCTGGACGACGGTGCGGTTCTCGGGGGCGGCCAGGAAAGTCCCGGCGACCCAGTCGTTGAACGCACCCATCGCCGGGCCACACCAGATCTGGTAGTCGATTCGTCGGTCGGCGAGTCCTGCGATCGCCCACTTGCTGGACTGACCGAGGTAGGCACGGAACGTCAGCGCCATGCGGTGCCTGGCATCTGCATCCGCGCGGGTGACCTCGCGGGGGTCGCGCCCGGCCCAGAAGGCTCGGGTGGAGGCCCAGGCGTCAGCGAGGCTGGTCCGGAAGAGATGCTTCTCCAGGGTGGCGGCTTCGGCGGCGGGGATGGACTCCAGGCTGTCGTGTGTCCGGTACAGCTCGTAGAGCTTCTTGGCGCGAACGCCGAACATCGTGCCCCGCTGGAGGACCTGGACCTCTACGCCGAGCTCAAACATGTCCGCAGCCGGTGCCATCACCACGTCGGCGAGACCGGCGGTGGCGAGCATCTTGCGGCCCGACTCATGCAGACCCGACTCCACACAGGCCTGGTTGACCGAGCCGGTCAGCACAAAGGCCGCGCCCATCGCAAATGCTGCGGCGACGGCACCGGGAGTCCCGATGCCACCGGCAGCACCGATGCGGATCGGGCGGGTATAGCCACGGGCGGCACAGGTGCGATCCCGAAGCGAGAGGATGGTCGGGAACAGTGCGGTGAGCGGCTGGTTGTCGGTGTGTCCGCCGGAGTCCGACTCGACGGTGTAGTCCTCGGCGACCGGGAGGTTGGCAGCCAGCCGGCCCTCCTCTGGGGTCAGCAGACCCTGGCTGACCAGCGCCGCCACCATGTCCGCCGGGGCGGGCTCCATGAACCGCTTCGCGACCTCCGGACGGGAGATCTTCGCGAACAGGTAGTTCTCGCGGTGGATGCGGCCCGAGGCGTCCTGCTTCAGCCCGGTGTAGGCGTAGCGGACGACCGACGGGGTGAGGCTCATGTAGGCCGCTGCTGAGACCCGTCGCACACCGCGACGGATGTAGAGGTCAGCGATCTCGGCTTCCAGTGCAGGCTCGTTGGGGGAGTGGATGAGGTTGCTGCCCCATGCCTTGCCTGGCAGGGCGGCGGACAGCTCATCGATGGCCGCAGACACCCGGTCCGGCCCAAGACCAGCAGCGCCGAAGAAGCCCAGGAAGCCAGCGTTGGCCATCGCGATGACCAGCTCGGTGGTGGCGATGCCGTTGGCCATGGCGCCGGAGACGTAGGGGAAGCGCACCCCGTGCAGCTCGGTGAACGACCGGTCGCCCAGCCACTCCGGGTACAGCGCCGGCAGCGAGGCCGTCAGCGGCCAGCCCCCGTCGACGGCAGTCTGGCCGCCCAGCGCCACACCCATCCGCCGTGACCGGGGATCCTGGATGATGAACGCGGGCTCTCGAACACGGTGGGTGGCTGTCAGCAGCGCTTGCTGGCTGAATGCTGGTGCTTCTGCACCCGCGTGCCAGGCTCCGATGGGACGCAAGTCTTCTCCTCTCGCTTTGAGCCCGGCTTTATCGGGGTCGTTGCTGGGACGATTGTCACGACTTGGTCACAGTGGACATTGATCATTCAGAAAGGCTGGGGATCGGCGGTATGGCTGTGGGTTTCTGGAGGGGTTGGCTGTGAGGGAGGTAGAACGTGTTCTATGCGACCACTCGGTGCTCTGAGGTGTACAGGACCGTCCTGTGAGACTGCGGGTGGTGGCCGCAGGGCGGGGATTCAGAGCGGGTGTCATGCTGGGGGTCACAGGGGGCGACGACTGGAGTAAGCCGACGTAAGGCGGCGAAACGTAGTCGCTGAGCGAGTATTCGTGCAGC
>JBLHNG010000522.1:0-6355 GCA_047621685.1 Myxococcota bacterium
CTCCCCGACGATGGTCCCGGAGATGTTCACCACCTCCCCTTCCCTGCTGGAGGGCACCGAGCTGGCGAGCAACCCCATCGACCTCCAGGGCACCGCGCAGCCGGGCCGGGCGCCGCCGAAGCAGAGTCGGTACGAGGATCTTGGTCCGCTCGGCCAGGGCGGCATGGGCATCGTCCGCCGAGTCCGGGATCCGGCGCTGAACCGGGTCCTCGCGCTGAAGATCATCCGACCAGAGCGACTCAGCAGCGCAGGCATGGTTGCACGGTTCATCGAGGAGGCTCAGATCTCCGCCCAGCTCACCCACCCCGCCATCATCCCGGTGCATGAGATGGGGCGGCTTCCAGACGGTCGGTACTACTTCACGATGAAGGAGATCGATGGCCGCACCCTCAGCGAGGTCATCCGTCAGGTCCACCATGTCTTCGCCACCCCCGGCGAGTGGAACGTCCGGCGCATGCTCAAGGCGTTCCTCCGGGTCTGTGAGGCGGTCGCCTATGCCCACAGCAGGGGCGTGGTGCATCGGGATCTCAAGCCGGCCAACATCATGATCGGGGAGTTCGGTGAGGTCGTGGTGATGGACTGGGGGCTGGCGAAGGTGGTCGGACGGGCGGACCGATCCGGAGAGGAGCTGAACCCGATCCAGACCGATCGGCAGCAGCAGGCCGCACACCAGACCCGCATCGGACGGGTCAGCGGCACCCCGACCTACATGCCTCCTGAGCAGGCCAGCGGACAGATCGACAAGCTCGGCCCGGCATCGGATGTTTACTCCCTCGGCGCAGTGCTGTTTGAGATCATCTCCGGCTATGCGCCGTTTGCTGGCAACCATGTCGACGTGCTTGAGGCAGTCCAGAAGGGCGAGCAGCGTCCGCTGCCGGAGGATCACCTCATCCCCGAAGGGCTCAAGTCCATCTGCAGCCAGGCGATGGCGCTGCTCCCGCAGGATCGCTACCCCGACGCTGATGCCCTCTCCGATGCGCTCCGGGACTGGCTGGAGGGTGCCACCCGCCGCTCAGAGGCCATGGCGGTGGTCAAGCAGGCCGATGCGATGCAGCCCCAGGTCGTGAAGCTGCGACAGAAAGCCGCCGCACTGCGCAGGGAGTCCGTCGCGCTGCTCGCCCCGGTTGAGCCCTGGGAGTCGGAGAGCCGGGCGAGCGGCGGGTGGCAGAAGGAGGATCGGGCTTCAGCGATGGAGCGGGAGGCGAACCTGCTGGAGCTGTCCTATCTCCAGACCCTCCAGACCGCGCTGAAGCAGGCACCGGGGCTGCTGGAGGCCCACCAGAAGCTCTCCGATCACTACCAGCGCGCTCACGAAGCCGCCGAGGCCCGCCACGACACCTCTGCCGCCACGCTGTACGAGGCGCTGCTGCGGTTCCATGATCGGGGTCGACACCTGCCCTACCTCATCGGCAACGGGCGACTGATCGTGGTGACCGAGCCGCCCGGGGTTGCCGCGACCCTGTACCGCTACACCCGCATCAACCGCCGCCTCGTCCCCACCCTCGTTCGCCAGCTCGGTCGGACCCCGCTGGTGGATGTGTCGCTGCCGATGGGCTCCTACCTCGTGCAGCTCTCCAGCCCCGGGCGCGCGGTGGTGCGGTATCCGGTTCGCATCGGTCGCCAGGCGCTGGTCAACGGCATCCCGCCGGGTGGGCGTCACCCCCAGCCGATCCCCCTCCCCCCGATCGAAGCCCTGCCGGACCAGACGGTCTATGTCCCAGCGGGCTGGTTCTCTGCTGGTGGAGATGCCAGCGCCTACCAGTCCCTGCCCAGCACCCAGATCTGGTGTGAGGGCCTGCTCATCCAGCGCAACCCGGTCACCAACACCGAGTACCTGCGCTTTCTCAACGCGCTCGTCGAGCAGGGACGGGCGGAGGAAGCGCTTCGGTACGCGCCCAGAGAGCGGGGACACAGCGAGTCCGACCCGGGCGCGATGTTGCTGGGCCAGGACCACAGCGGACACTTCTTCCTCCAGCCCGACGCCGAGGGCACCCTCTGGCAGCCGCGCTGGCCAGTGGTCATGGTCGATCACCACTGTGCTCGGGCCTATGCCGCCTGGATGGCTGAGCAGACTGGCCTGCCGTGGCGGCTGCCGTATGGACTGGAGCGGGAGAAGGCTGCCCGGGGAGTCGACGGACGGTTCTTCCCCTGGGGCGACTTCTCTCACCCCGCCTGGAGCTGCACCCAGCGCAGCCACGCCGACCAGCCGCTCCTCGTCGAGGTCGACGCCTACGCCGTCGATGTCTCACCCTATGGGGTTCGGCACACCGGGGGGCTGGTCCGGGAGTGGTGCGCGGATGTGTTCAGTGCCGAGGGGGCCGATCTCTCCAGCCAGCGGATCCAGCGCACTCCGATGCCGGCGGAGGGGGTCTTTGAGGTCCGGGGGGGATCCTGGAACAACCGCCAGACCTGGGCACGGGCAGCGCTTCGGTTTGGCTACCAGTCCGCCAGCCGGTTTGCAGACGTGGGCATCCGGCTGGTCTGCGATTCGTCGATGATCACAGGCAGATGAAGATGATCAAACATGCACTCATCGTCGGCGGCGCGCGGGGAATCGGCGCTGCGATTGCGGCGGATCTCCTCGCGCAGGGCCTGAGGGTCACCATCGCCGGGCGCCGCAGTCGCAGCCCAGAGCTGGAGGCCGCCGGGGCGGCGTGGCGGGTGGTGGATGCCTCGGATCCGGATCAGGCCCGCGCCCTCATCGCGGAGTGTGCGCCCGTCGACCTGCTCATCATCGCCGCCGGCCCCTACCACCGCACCCCGCTGCTGGAGGAGACCGATGAGGGCTGGCGGGAGATGTTCGCGGGCAACCTCGACAGCGTCTTCTACCTGACCCAGGCAGTCCTTCCGGGCATGAAGTCCCGGGGGTTTGGCCGGATCCTGACGTTCTCCATGGCCAACGCCGACAAGCTCCAAGCCAATCCGATGGTCACAGCGCACTACATCGCCAAGATCGGCGTGCTGGTGCTCACCCGGACCCTCGCAAAGGCCGGTGCGAGGCATGGGGTGACCGCCAACTGCATCTCCCCGGGTTTCATCGACTCGGGCTCCTCCCCCGCCGAGGAGCTGGCGAGGATGCTGCCGAAGATCCCCGCTCGCCGCATCGGTGATCTCGACGATGTGGTCGCTGCCGCCCGCTACCTGCTTTCTGATGCGGCCGGCTACGTCAACGGCGCGAACCTGCACATCTCGGGGGGCTGGGGCGTCTAAGAAAGCACGAGCCGCGCCCCCGACAGCAGCAGGACCACCGCCAGCACCACCCGGACCAGCCCGGACCCGCCTCTCAGGGCCAGCCGAGTGCCCAGCCAGCCCCCCACCCCCGCCCCGCTCGCCACCGCGGCGCCCGCGCCCCAGTCCACTGCGCCACGGGAGATGAACACCGCCAGTGCTGGGATGGTGAACACGAACACCAGCAGCGCCTTGCTGGCATTGGCTCTCACGAGGTCCTGTCCAGCCATCAGCACCAGAGACGCCAGCAGGAAGATCCCCACCCCGGCTTGCAGGAACCCGCCGTAGATTCCGACGAAGAACAGCCCCACCATCGCGCCGATGCCCGGACGTCCAGAGCCGATCTGCCCCTCCAGCCAGCGCTTCGGGCGCAGCGCGAGGACAGGCAGCATCGCGAGCATGGCGACGCCGATGATCCGAGAGAGCAGCTCGGGGTCGACATCTAAAGAGAGCCAGGAGCCAAGCAGCGCCCCCGCACAGGTCGGCGGCATGAGGCGCCAGATCGTGCCCGCCTCCAGCTTGCCGGCGCGCCGGAACTGGTCTGTAGAGATGCCCGTCTGGAGCAGCACCCCGAGGCGGTTGGTGCCGTTGGCGACGTCTGCAGGGAGCCCGGCGAAGATCAGCGCAGCGACCGTGAGGAACGAGCCGCCGCCGGCCAGGGTGTTGATGATCCCGGCCACGCACCCCGCACACATCAGCAGCAGCAGCTCCATCCAGGACATCTCTCCCCCGATATCTGCCACAATACCGACATGCTCGCCCTCACCCTGCTGGCCTGCACCGATCCGACGATGCCTGCACAGCCAGACGTTCAGCCCGACCTCGTCCTGATCCTCGCCAACGGACTGCGGGAAGACACCGACAGCGACGGCGCGACCGCGCAGCTCATCGAGACCACCGGGGTCACGCCCGGCTGGCGATTCACTGCGGCCTACAGCCAGACCGTGCAGCCCTACACCGCGATGGGCTCGATGCTCACCGGCCGGTATCCCTCCGCCATCCCGCTGTGCAGCCGGCCCGCGCGCTCCGATCAGGATGCTGCAGTGCCGTTCTGTGTGGAGATTCCCGCCGAGAAGCCGACCATGGCGGAGGTGCTGAGGCTGTATGGCTACCGCACAGCACTGATCACCGTCGACGCCAGCGCGCTGACGCCCCTTGCCCGGGGCTTCGAGGAGACCATCTCCGTCGGGGGTGGCGCGCTGGAGGCGGCGTGGTCCGATGCCTCGACTCAAGCCGCCGACTGGTGGAGCCGAGCAGAGGGCAGTCCTCGGCTCCTGGTGGTTGCCGGACAGTTTCACACCATGGAGCTGGAGGGTGCTGCGAGTGTGGCGCACACCACGATGGCGATGACCGAGGCGGAGCGGGCGGCCTACCTCGCGGAGAACCCCTGGTTCAATGAGCGCATGAGCGAGGGCATGAGCTGGCCGATCGTGACCGACGCGTCTCGGGAGATGGCCCGCGAGGCCTACGAGGACACAGCCCGGAGGGTCGGCACTCAGGTCAAGGGGCTGCTCGGTGCCCTGGCCTGGAGCCGACCGCGGTGGACGGTGCTCACCGCGCTGCACGGCCTCACCCTCGGCGAGGACTCTGGCTGCAGGAGCCCCGAGCAGCTCCGGGTCGGGAGCCACATCGTGCTGCTCGACCGAACCCTCCGGGTCCCGCTGCTGGTCTATGGGCCGACCCAGGCGGAGCGCACAGAGATCGTCGACGAGCCGGTGGAGCTGCTCGATCTGCTGCCCACCTTCGCCGCCCTGGCTGGTGCGGTCCCGCCGGCGGCACTGTCGGGCTCGGATCTCATGAAGCCCGCCGACCCCGACGGCATCGCCTATGCGGAGTTCGGCGACATGCTCTCCCTGAGACACCGGGGCACGATGCTGACCTTTCGCAGCCAGCTCCACGGGGTCACCAGCGCCGATCCCAGGCTCACCGATCGCCTGCGGGGCACCGCGCCGCTGTCGCTGACCGGGGAGCCGGAGCAGATGCTCTCTCCGGGACGGGCGCCCTACCACGAGTACCTGATGCACGAGGTCGCCCAGGATCCGCTTCAGACCACCATGCTGCCCGTCGGTGAGGACAGCGCGCGGTTCATGGAGCTGCTGGAGAAGCTCCTGCGCCATCGCACCGGCCCCGCCGCTCCGCCGACCGGTGAGCTGAGCTGGGAGGAAATCCAGGAGCTTCGCCGGGATGGGGCGCTGCACTATTGGTAGGGAATCTCTGTGGTTGTGCTGGGGCTGTCTTCTACAAAGCCACTCCGACACCAACCCGCTATATAAGAAGCCAGGGAGCGTCACGGCGTCATGAAGTCGCATCACCCATCCCGACCCGTTCTTCGGCTGGTCGGTGAGCCTGAAGAGTTCCACAACGGGGCCTGGCAGCATGGCCGGCTCCTGGTGCTCTCCGAACACGCCACCCTCCCCGACCGCTGCATCGTCTGCAACGCCGTGGCTGAGGGCGAGACGCTGGCCAAGACCCTCTACTGGCACACCCCGTTCCTGCTTGCCCTGCTGGCGCTCAACCCGGTCATCTACGGGGTGCTGGCGTTCTTCTTCAAGCGCAGCCGCCCCGTCGAGCTGCCGATGTGCGCCCGCCACCAGCTCCGTCGCCGGGTGCTGGGCTGGATCGGGAGCACCCTCCTGCTCTCCTTCCCCGTCTGCGCCCTGATCGGCATCAGCCTCTCGGATCCCCGCCTGCTGCTGCCGGGTCTGCTGGCCAGCCTGGTCGGTCTGCTGGTGCTCCTGCTGGGACGAAACGAGGTCTGGGCTTACCGGCTGACCGAGTCCCACGCCTTCATCTGGGGTAGCAACAGCGAGTGGCTGGGCACACTGCCGGAGTGGGACGAGCAAGACTAGGGTTGCCGCCGAAACGGTGGTGGCTACATTCCGCCTCCCGGACCCGGACAAGACGATGGTGGAGACACCGCATGTCGTGATCATTGGTGGCGGATTTGGCGGCCTGAACGCAGCGCTCTCACTGCGCGATGCCCCAGTGCGGATCACCCTGATCGACCGCAGCAACCATCACCTGTTTCAGCCCCTGCTCTATCAGGTGGCCACCGCCGGTCTCGCCGCGCCAGACATCGCCGCGCCCATCCGCCGGATCCTGCGCGGACAGGACAACGCCACGGTGC
>JBLHNG010000523.1:0-6354 GCA_047621685.1 Myxococcota bacterium
GAGACCCGCCGAAAGGCCATCGCCGCGGTGCTGGAAGACAGGAACCGCCAGCTCACCGGTTGGTACGGCGCTGAGGGCTTCACCCTCGAAGAGATCGAGGCCTGGGCAGCCCCGCTCGCTGCACGTCTCGCCCCGCTGGTCACCGACACCCCTGCCCTGCTCCACAAGGCCTGCCGCGCTGGCAAGCAGATCCTGTTCGAGGGCGCGCAGGGAACCTTCCTCGACATCGACCACGGCACCTACCCCTACGTCACCTCCTCGAACACCCTCGCTGGCGCGGCCTGCACCGGCACCGGCGTCGGTCCGGGCGACATCCAGCAGGTCATCGGCGTGACGAAGGCGTACACCACCCGGGTCGGCTCTGGCCCCTTCCCCACCGCAATCGGCGGAGAGGAGGAGGAGCACCTCCGCCAGGTAGGCGGTGAGTTCGGCGCCACCACTGGCCGCCCCCGTCGCTGTGGTTGGTTTGATGCCGCCCTCGTTCGACGCGCGGTGCTTCTCAACGGCGTCACTCACCTCGCGCTCACCAAGCTCGACATCCTCTCCGACTACGCCGAGCTGAAGATCTGCACGGACTACCGCGGTGAGACCGACCCCGGTCAGCCCGGTGAGCGCGAGCCCATCTACGAGACCGTTCCCGGTTGGAAGGCCGACATCCGGGGCGCACGCTCCTGGGACGACCTCCCAAAAGCCTGCCAGGCCTACATCATGCGCATCGAGGAGCTGGTCGGAGCACCGGCTGCGGTGCTCAGCGTTGGTCCAGGTCGGCGCGAGGTTATCGCCCGAGATGAAACCTTCGCGGATCTGCTTCATTGACGATTGTGGATTGGCTGCGTTAGAAGGTTTCCACGACGGGTCGCTAGCTCAGCAGGTAGAGCACCGGCCTTTTAAGCCGAGGGCCGAGGGTTCGAGTCCCTCGCGACCCATCACCTTCTTTCTCATGATCCCATCGTCTAGTCTGGTCAGGACACCGGGTTTTCATCCCGGCAACACGGGTTCGAATCCCGTTGGGATTATTAGAGTCTATATCGCCCCTTGAAGCTTCGGTTTCAAGGGGCGATTTTTTGCCTATCCCCTGCAACCCGCTCCAATCGGGTGGTTTTGGTTGCAAAACCGAAGCTCATGGTTGCACTGTGGTTGCACGGTTGAAGGCCGGCTCTGGGCTGGGCATGGGCTCGCAAAAAGAATGTGTGCTGCCATGTGTTCCTCAGCGGCATCCTCGATGACACCGTCGTCTGCAGTGGCCAGCCCCACATTGGTGAGCAGTATCGTCGCGCCGGTCCATGGGCTGCAACCACAGGAGCATATTTTTTGTACTCTTGACTCAGTAAGAGTACATTTTCTAATAATGTCCCCATCCACCATGTCTGCTCGGGAGCGACTCCAAACTCACGCCGCCAGGCCCAACCTGTTTCGTGCCATTGACATCGATGGTGTCAGCAACCAGGACACCTCTCTCGCTTCCCGGAGCGGACTCATCGATCGCATTGCGCCGGGCGTCTACCTGGGGCGCGAGCATCTCCGTCACCCCCTGGTCCAGGTCGCGGCCTGGCAGCTCCGGCGATCCGATGTGGTTGGTGGTCTGCTGACGATGGCGGTCTACTACGACCTTGTTGATGCGTTCGCCCGGGGAACCTGGATGCTGATCCCGACCGGCTCCACCGTACTGCGCAGCCCAGGCGTCGTCGTGGTCAAGGCTGCCCCCCGCTTGCTCGACCGAAAGCACGATCGCAAGAACGGCATTGTGACACTCAACATCCACGGTGTTCCCACCCGGGTCACCGACGAAGATCGCACCGTGCTTGATCTGTGGCGTAGTCAGCGGCGGATCTCCTACGAGCATGCTCTTACAGCGCTGCGAAGGCGGGTTCGACAGCCCTCCTTTCGGCCTCCTCGCTTCGCCCGACTGGCAGAGCGGCTGGATGTCTGGCACAGGCTCGAACCCTATGTTGCCGGGATGATGGCGTAGCGATGGGCTCAAAGAAGACGAAGAACAAGACCCCACAGTCCATCTTTCAGCGGGTCAAGAACCAGACCGCTGTGCGCGGGCTGCGACCGGAAGACGGGCTCACCCTCTACGCCATGGATCGACTGCTGTACCGCCTGGGGCGCTCACGACACCGGAAAGAATTCAGCCTCAAGGGCGGCGTCCTGGCCAGCCACCTGATGAAGCTCCACTCCCGTCACACCCGGGACATCGACCTGGAGCGCCGCCATGGGCCGCCAGATCCCGAAGCCCACCGGGTGATGTTCGAGGACATCATCGCGATCTCCATCGACGACGGGCTTGAGTTCAGCCGCGTCCAGGCCCAGCTCGCAACACACGACAGCGACGGCTACGACGGAATCGTGATCAAGATCCAGGGTCGGCTGTACAACACCAGCCTGGAGGTGAAGATCGACATCGGGCTGGGGGATGCCGTCCGTCCTCCTCCTGGACAGGTTCAGCTCACCCCCTTCCTGGAGAGTGATCAGCCCCCGCTGCTGCTGGCCTACGGTCCGGAGCCGTTCGTCGCGGAGAAGGTGGAAACGATCCTCGGCAAGTACCCTCTAATTCAACATCGCCTGAAGGACGTCTACGATGTCGTCCGGCTCTCTCGCTTCCATGCATTCGAGGAAGCGGTCCTCTCCGGCTCACTCCAGGCGACCTTCACCCGGCGGGACTTTGAACTTGACCCGGAGATCTTCGCTCAGATGCGCCGCGGCATGCTCAAGGGAAGACAGAAGCGGAAGTGGGAAACGGACTGGGCGAAGATGCTCAATGACAAGCGCTGTCCGGAGATGAGTCTATTGGAGGCGCTGGAGGGCTTCGAGTCGTTCGTCCAACCGCTTCTGGAGGCCATGGAAGAAGAGGACATTCGGCAGCGGCGCTGGCCAGCTGGTGGCCCCTGGCTTGAAGAGGATGAATGAGCCGCACTGTGGCGGTTCACCTCCCCTCCCCCTCGGCCGTCACCATAGTGAGCAGGGAGGAGCCCCTCCGATGGCGGCGCTTTCTGGTGGGGTCTGGCGCTGAGCGCGGCGGCTTGCTTTTTGGTGCTGGTGAGGTTGGCGTCGGCACCACCCGCACCGGCTTCTTCCGCCGACGCTTCCGCCGGGTGGCCTGCCACTGCTGGTAGGCCGACATCCAGTCGTCCAGCCGCTCTCCGTCCCAGCGCAGGTGGTTCCGGTGTCTCCCGCCTCCCACGCTGACCGGTGCGCCCTCCATGGTCTTCGGTGCCTGGGCCACCATCTCGTCCAGCGTGCTCCGCGCGATGTTGAGCCGCAGGGCAGCCTGCTCGGTGGTCAGCCAGCGCGCATCCTCTACCTCAGCGAGCGGACTCGCGACTTCGGTCGTGGGCTGCGTCATCGCCGCCAGCACATCCCCCCAACGGTAGACCACCTCACCGGCCAGCTCGCCCGCAGGCTCAACCTGCTCCAGCAGCCACTGTCGGGTTCGGGGATTGGGAGAAGGCATCGCTTCCACCGCTTCCTCAAACGTCAGCACCGCATCAGGCGTCAAAGCCGCCCGCCACATTCGCCGAAGATAGCTACGAAGAACTGCCATCGCTCACGACGCTCCATGAGGATTCACAAACGGTCCTTTTCGGGACACCTGCGCGTCATCGTCAGCGGAACGGTCGGACGCGGGCTGCGGTGTCCCGAAAACCCTGTCCCGAAATGTGTGCTCTCCAAACCCGGCTGATGGTGCTCTTTCCCACCCCCAACAGACCGGCGACAGCACGCTGACTTCGTCCCTGCTCCAGCAGCTCGCAGGCGTGCCGTTTCTGAGCCGGGGTGAGCTTCGCCCGTCGCCCGAGGTGACTCCCTCTCGCCCGTGCGGCCTCCAAGCCGGCGAGGGTGCGCTCGCGGATCATGGAGCGCTCGAACTCAGCGAAGGCGCCAAGCATCTGCATCATCATCCGGCCTGCAGGGGTGGTGGTGTCGATGGCCTCGGTGACCGACCGGAAGCCAGCCCCGGCCTTCTTGATGCGCTCCAGGATCCACAGCAGGTCCACCAGCGACCGTGACAGGCGGTCCAGCTTCCAGACCACCACACTGTCCCCGGCCTTCAGCCGCTCCAGCAGAGCCAGCAGCTCCGGACGATCCCGCTTCCCGCCGCTGGCGTGTTCCGTGACCACTCCGACGCACCCCGCGCTCTCAAGGGCACTGACCTGGAGCGTTGGATCCTGATCGACGGTGCTGACCCGGGCGTAGCCGTAGATCATCGCCGACAGCCCTCTACAGGCAACGGAGGCATGGGAACCTGACCAAAGGAGCCTCCACCCGGGAGAGCCCTCACTCTGCTCACCACCGGTCCGCGGAGCAGCGCCGAAAGCAACCCCTGGTCGAGGCCGGAGAGAATCCAGGTCGCCACCATCCACGGGCAACGCCCGACGGACACGAAGCCCACACGCCAGAGCAGCTCTTCATAGGTGGCCGATGGGAAGCTTCTCCCGAACCGGAACAACAGGAGCTCCTGGGCGACCAGCCTCTCCAGCAGATGAGCGACCGCGGAACGTCCAGCGGATGTGGGACAACAAGCCAGGAGATCAGCCAACCGCTGCACCCCGGCATCTTCCACAACCTGCTGGCGGCAAGACCAGTAGTGCTGCGCCATCCAGACATTGAGGTCGGCCTGGAATGGAGACAGGCTCGCATTAATGGAGCGAAGAACCAAATGCCCAGGGCGAGCGGTGGATGCAAACAGCGGCACACTCACAGCGGCACCTCAGCAATCCGGTGGAGTTCCTGTCGGAGCTGCGCCCAGGACAGGGCACAGTGGTGGTCAATGATGCGCACGACCCAAGACGGCAGCGGCGGGCGGGCAACATAGCGGCACAATCGCTCCAGCCGGCTGGGTCCTTCGAGTAGAGCTGCCCCGCCTCCCACAGCGTCGTGCAGGCTTCGGTGATGTTGCTCGACGTCGGGGCGCCAGAGGCATCGAAGAAGGGAAAGATGATCTCGCCGCCGCGGTCGGGCTCATCGATATAATAGAGGAGACTCAGGCGCCGGTCGGGGCGGTGGTTCAGGTCATGGTGGAGGAGGCCCCGTGTTCCCCTCGAACCGCAAGAGGACCTGCTGGAGCGCGAGGCCATAGACCGCCTCAAAGTGTGCCTCTGCCGATCGAAGCAGGGGACGGATGAAGTCCGCTTCCTGGAGGCCGCCGTAGACATCGAGCTTGCCCCGCTGTGGGCGGGTGACGGTCCGGATGTGGTCCAGGTCATCCTCGAAGAGGAAGTCGTCGACGATCGTGATGCAGGAAGACATGACGCTTCTGGGTGAGCCCGCAGGCCCCGTCCTTGACAACCTCGGAGGCCTGCTGTACTCACAGTTTGTAGACGCCTTCACCATTGTCATGGTTGTTCCTGCCATAGGCTCCGAAACTTCACGTCATAGGAGCAGGCATGGCCTATTCGCACTATCTGTTGGCCTTCGTCCTCTTCTCCAGCTGCTCGACGCTGGAGCCCAGCGTCGATGGCATCCCCGGGCAGCGCGCCGAACCCGAGACGGCGTCGGTGGCGCTCGAAGAACAGGGTCAGGTCCTGTCCCTGATCGCCGCCGACCGTCGGCAGTTCGAGGCCGTGGAACCCGGTGTGTTCGCAGCGCGCGTCGGCGGCCTGCTTGGTGCCGAGCTGTCTGCCACCGGGCTGCTGGCGACCGCGGGCGGCGACACCATCGGACTGGAGACTGTGGCCTATGGCGGCCGCCGGATCGGCGGCTCCGAGCCTGTCGAAGGCGGCTGTGCGCCGGGAGCAGAGACCATCGGCACGGCCTGTGTGCGGCAGGTCGAGCTGGATCACGGCCTGATAACGGAGTGGTGGGCGAGCCGGGCCGACGGGCTGGAGCATGGCTGGACCTTGCACGAGGCACCAGGAGGCGGGCCGGTTCTCATCACCGTGCACCTCACCGAGGGGGCGCTGCTGTCGGTAGACGAGGACCGTCAGGGCGCCTGGCTTGCGGGGAGCACCGGTGAACGCTGGCGCTACGACGCGCTGCTGGCCTGGGATGCAGCAGGTGCCGCCGTGCCCGCATGGCTGCAAGAAGAAGACGGAGACCTCGTGGTGGCCGTAGACACCGAGGGGGTGCAGTGGCCAGTCACGGTGGACCCGCTGCTGGGACCCGCCGGCCTCAGTGAGGACAAGCTCATCGCCTCGGACGGCACGGCATCCGACTACTTCGGCGTGAGCGTCTCGGGCGCGGGCGACGTAGACGGCGATGGCTATGACGACCTCGTCATCGGGGCATACTACGACGACGACAACGGGTCGAGCAGCGGCTCGGCCTACGTGTACTACGGCTCGTCGGCCGGCATCGACACCACCACGGAAGACAAGCTCATCGCATCGGACGGCGCGGCATACGACGTCTTCGGCC
>JBLHNG010000524.1:0-6315 GCA_047621685.1 Myxococcota bacterium
TCGCTCGACCCGGATCTTCAGCCAAATGCCTCAGGTTTTCTCCGAAACGAGCGATGCGGACTCAGGGGACACCATCTGGCGAACCCCTCGCCTGCACGCTAATTAACCGTTGTATCCAGCCTGGGGGGGCGGATTTGGTGTTGACTGAAGACGAACGCCAGCAATTCGTGGCCGAATTTCTCACGGAGCTTGAGCACGAGCACGAGCTTCGCGAGGAAAGTGCGAACGACGTCCAAGCGAAAAAAGGCTCTCGGCGAACCGAGGCTTTCAAGCGAGAGGAGGAAGAAGCGGAGATCCGCAACAGCCTCCGGCGGAAGTTCTACGAAGAGAATGGCTACAAGCAGACCACCGACCGCACCGGCCGACAGGTCTGGCTGTCGCCCAGCCAGTACGCGATCAAGAGCAAGGCCCGCAAGAAGAAGAAGCGCAAGAAGACGCGCATCAAGCCCAAGAACCAGGCCGGTCCCCGGGAGATCCTGCTGTTTCTCCTGATGTGTGCCTCCGCAGTTGTCATCGGCCTGATGCTGGTGCGATAGAGACCGACCCATGCCTCAGTCCCCACGCCTCTCCATCATCATCCCGACCATCGGTCGCCCCGATGATCTGCGCAAGATGTTCGCCACCCTGCTCAAGCAGACGGTCATGCCGCACGAGTTCGTGCTGGTCAACGCCGGCCCGATGGACCTCAAGGAGCTGTGCGAGGAGTGCCTCGAAGGCAGCGGAATCGAGCTGAAGTACGCCACCAGCAGCCCAGGCACCTCCCTGCAGCGCAACATCGCGCTCGACATGGCCAAGGGCGACTTCTACTTCCTGTTCGACGACGACATCATCCTGGAGCCCGACTACATCGAGCGCACCATGGAGTGCTTCGCGCTGGACTTCAGCCCGCCCGTCGGTGGGGTGCTCTCCACGTTCAACAACCCCAGCCGAAAGGCTGGCTGGCGGCGGAAGTACTTCAAGCTCTTCGGGATGACCCACTCTGTGGAGGGCAGCAAAGCAAAGCTCCAGTCCTCTGGCGCAGTCCGCTGGCTCATCAATCCGCCGGATGTGGTCGAGATCCCGGTGTGCTCCGGGGGTCGGGTGGCCTACCGGGCAGAGTGCTTCGACGGGGTGCGGTTCGATGAGTTCCTGCCCGGCTACACGATGTCGGAGGATGTCGAGATCTCCTTCCGCATCGCCAAGAAGTGGACCCTCGTGCAGACCCCGCACGCCCGGATGTTCCACACCCACTCCCCGGTCAGCCGCAACACCTACGGCGATCGGGTCAGCCGGCTCATCTACAGCCGGTACTACTTCTTCAAGAAGCACGCCCCCAAGGACGCCCGGCACATCGTCGCGTTCACCTGGTCCAACATCGGCATCGTCGCCCTGTATGCCGGGGTCGCGGTCGCACGGGCAGAGCCAGGGCCAGCCCCGGTGCTCAAGGGCATCGCCAAAGGCTACGAGCGCTGCATCAAGGACCTCACTGGCCGACGGGACTGGTGATCCTCCCTGCCCTGCTCGGTCTCGCCGCGGCCCAGCCTCGTCTGCTGCCTGATCGCGCTGTGGTGCTGCCGCCCTGTGAGGCAGACGAATTGGCGGCCTGCTGGTCTGATGTCCCCACGCTGATCCGGTTCGCGCCGCCCGAGGGACTCACCGCTGCAGCCGTGACCGCGCAGGTCCGGCTGTCCTGGGCCGACGGTGTGCTGCTGATCTTCGCAGAGGACCTCCCATCGGGCGGTCGCATTGAGGTCTCCCTCGGCGAGCCCGGTGGCACGAATCCGACGTGGTCGGTGACCGCTGGAGAGGGCCTGAGCACCCACCCGCTGGATGCTGACGCCGGGCAGCTGCGCCCCATGTGGCTGCACCTGCGCACTCCCGACGGCGACGGGGTGCTCCTGCGTCCCTGGAGCCTCACCGGAGCCGGGGACAGCCAGCACGCCTTCCCCGTCCTGCTCGCAGACGCGCCCACGCTCGGCTTCCCGGCAGAGGCCACCGAGGACTTCGCGGTGGTCCCCGGGGCGGATCAGGTCACCCTCACCCGGCAGCAGGTGGAGATTCCCCGAAACAGCCGGGGGGTGCCGCCGCCCTGGTCGGCCACGGACAGCGGTGGAATCTCGCTCATCGTGCCTCACACCGGCTGGTATCGGCTCGAAGCAGCCTGGCAGGACGGTGGTCAGCTCATCGACGTGGCCGCATGGCGGATCTACCTGGAGGCTGAGCCAGCCGGCCTCTCCGTCGCCGGGATCTTCCCCGTCCCAGATGTCCACGCCCCGCTGCCTGGCGAGGGCCTCACCCTCACAGACCGCACCGCCGTCTGCGCCCCGGCGAGCTGGGAGCCGGTCGCCACGCTGCTGTTAGCCGAGGTCGCCCGACTCACCGGCCGCACCCTCACCACCCGTCGACGCTGCCGGTCCGGCGACATCCAGCTTGAGGACGCCACGGTCGGCCCCACTCCAGACGCCTTCTCCCTGACCATCTCCGAGGGCGCAGTCGTCACTGCCGGAGACCTGCGGGGAGCAACCTATGGCGTGCTGGCGCTGGTGGATGCGCTGGGGGACAACGGTCAGATCGAGGCGATGGAGATCCACGACGCCCCCGACATCGCCGACCGCATCCTCTACCACCAGCTCAACCTCAGCTCTCGCGGACCGATGCCGGTGGCGCAGTGGATCGACTTCCTGCATCAGGTGGTGCTTCGGGGTCGGTACAACCAGATCTATCTCAACCTCCTCGACAGCTACCGCTTCGAGAGCCACCCGGAGCTGGCCGCGCGCAATGCGCTCACTCCCGAGCAGCTCCAGGAGATGCTGGCTGCGGCGCGCACGCTGGGGGTGGCGGTCTTCCCCGCCATCAGCGCCCCCGGCCACGCCACCTGGATCACCCGCGCCCACCCCGAGCTCGCCAGCGGCGGCAACCCCGGGGTGCTCTGTCCGCGCAATCCAGCGGTCTACCCGCTGCTGTCTGAGGTCTACACCGAGCTTCTGGAGGCCTTCGACAGCCCCCGGCGGGTCCACATCGGCCACGACGAGACCTACTGGGATCCACAGCGGCAGTTTGGCGACGAGCGCGATCCCCGCTGCACCGGGACCCCGGCCTGGGTGCTGTTCGCCGACGACCTGCGCTGGCACGTCGACTTCTTCGCCGACCACGACGCGGAGGTCATCGCCTGGTCGGACATGCTGGTGGCAGGCTGGAACGGTGGGCGGGAAGACACCTGGCGGGCGGCAGACTCCGAGGCACTCCAGGCATCGCTGACCGTGGCGGCATGGTCGAAGGTCGGCGACTCCCAGGGGGTGCTCGGAGAGCTGGGCTACCCGATCATCCGGCTGCACACCGGCTACCACGACTGGAAGCGCAGCGACCTCGATCCGAGCACCATCGCCGGGGAGGGCCTCGCGCTGTTCCACCCGTTCCCCTGGATGGCCGCCGGGGTCAACCCGGGCACCCAGGCGCTGCGATTCTACTGGAGCCAGGTCCTGCTCGCCGGGGCGACCGCGTGGCGTGCGGACCTCAGCGAAGTGCCGATCAATGAGATCCTCCTCGCCATCACCGACCTGCCGGCGATGCGACCGGGGTGGCAGCATCCAGCGGGCTGGTCTGGGGCCGTCTCCCCGCTGCTCCTCACCGGCACCGCCCCCGACGCCACGGTGCCCGAGGTGGCCTGGCCGACGCACATCGACATCGCCGGGGTCCGGTTCTCCAGCCTCCGCCCGACCCTCATCGCCCCGGAGCAGCCCGCCCGCATCACCGTCGACCGGCAGGTGGCTGGGCTGTCCATTCTCACTGCGGCTGTGCTCGATCGCAGCGTGCGGCAGGTGGTGGTCAGCCAGACCCGCTCCCCAGACACCGCTCCCGCCATCGCACACCTCACCGTGACCTGGGCCGACGGCGAGTCCGAGACCGTGCCCATCCGGCTCGGACTGGAGACCTTCGACCTGCTCGGAGATCCCCGCGCCCGCTCGCTGTGGGGCTCCCCCGGCGCAAGCGTCCCCTCACCCGAAGCCGCACAGAGTGCTGGGACCGGGCACGACCGGCAGGTCTACCGGCTCGACTGGCACAACCCCCGCCCGGATGTGGCAGTGCGCACGACGGAGATCACCGCTGCAGATGGAGGCCGCCTCCTGCTCGTCGGGGCAGCCTCGCTCGATCAGTGACTACATCGCCGCGAGGAGCGCTGCCTTGACCTCTGCACAGCCCGCATCGCCGCCGAGGTCGACCGTCTTGAGGCCAGCCTCGCAGACAGCGAACAGGGCGCGCTCAATGCGGGCAGCGGCGGATGTCTCACCGAGGTGCTCCAGCATCAGGACCGCAGTGCGCAGCATCGGGATCGGGTTGGCCCGTCCGTTGCCGACCAGCTCCGGCGCGTTGCCGTGCGGGTTCTCGAACATCGCGATGCCGCCGCCGTGGCTGGCAGAGGGCGAGGCGGTGATGCCTCCGGCGAGGCCGCTGGCGAGGTCTGAGACAATGTCGCCGAACAGGTTGAGCGCCAGGAGCACGTCGAACTGTCGGGGGTTGCGGACCATGCGCATGCACAGGGCGTCGACGATCGCTTCCTCGGTCTGGATGTCCGGGTAGCCCTCTCCGATCTCCTTGGCGACCTTGAGGAACATGCCGTCGGACTTCTTCATGATGTTCGACTTGTGAACGATCGTGACCTTGCTGCGCCCCCGACGACGGGCCTCTTCGTAGGCACGACGGCTGATGCGCTCGCAGGCCGAGCGAGTGGTCACCTTGACGGCCTCGAAGACCCCATCGGTCACTTCATGCTCGAAGCCGGAGTAGATGTCCTCGCTGGTCTCGCGGATGATGAGCAGGTCGAGCCCCTCAAACCGGGCGTTGACCTTGGGCAGGGCCACGACGGGACGGATGGTCGCCCACAGCCCCAGCTCCTTGCGCAGCGCGATGGTCGGCGGGAGCTTGCCCGGCGATCGCTGGGCGTCGATCTTGGCCTTGAGGATGACCCGGTTCTTTTGACAGGACGCCAGAATCGCCTCGTTCAGTCCATCCTCACCGACGGTGTGGGTATCCCAGCGGATGTCCACATCGGCTGCGGCGATGATGTCCTGGGCGACCTGACAGGTCTCCGGTCCGATCCAGTCCCCGGGAATGAGGGTGACGTGATGGGCCATGGAATACTCTCCTACAACTTGTCGATGATGGCTTCGGTGAACTCAGCGGTGTTGGACGAGCCGCCCAGATCACCGGTTCGGACCTTTCCGGCCTCTAGCACGTCAAACACTGCCCGCTCAATGCGCTCGGCCATCTTGTGCTCGCCGACGTACTGAAGCATCAGCAGGGCGCTGTTGAGGACCGCGAGGGGGTTGGCGATGCCGCGCCCGGCGATGTCTGGGGCGGTGCCGTGGACGGCCTCGAAGACCGCGATGCCGTCGCCGATGTTTGCACCCGGGACCACACCGAGTCCGCCGACGAGACCAGCGGCCTGGTCGGAGAGGATGTCGCCGTAGAGGTTCTGGAGCAGCAGGACATCGAACGGGGCGGGATCCTGGACCATGGAGAACGCGAGGCTGTCCATGGGCATGTCGGCCTTCTCGATGAACGGATACTGCTCACCGATGCGACGAAACGCATCGAGGAAGGCACCGTCTGCGAGGGGCATCACCGGCACCTTGTGGCAGCAGTGGATGAGCCGACGGCCAGCGTTGCGGGAATACTCAAAGGCCCACTTCGCGATGCGCTCTCCAGCACGGCGGGTGGAGACCTTCAGGGTCAGCACAGTGCCGGGAGTGACCTCGTGCTCGATGCCGGAGTACAGCCCCTCGGTGTTCTCCCGCAGCACGACGAGGTCGACGTCCTTGTAGGGCGTGGCGATTCCGGGGATGGACTTGACCGGGCGAAGTCCGACGTAGAGGTCCAGTGCCTTGCGCAGCGAGACGTTCGCCGAGCGGAAGCCGCGACCCTTTGGGGTCATCAGCGGACCCTTGAGGCCCAGGCGGTTCTTTCGGATGCTCGCCATGGTCTCTTCGGGCATCGGGACGCCGTACTTCTCGACCGCTTCGAGGCCGGCGGGGGCCTCTTCCCAGTCGATAGGCGCACCAGCGGCAGCCAGGATCTTCACGGTAGCGCCGGTCACTTCCGGACCGATGCCGTCGCCTTTGAGTAGCGTCACGCGATAGCGCATGCGGTCACCTCAGGAGGGTTGGATAGCCCCCTATTGCGAGGCTGTGACAGAGGCTACTGACAGCACACAGGGCAGCGGACCGTGGGTGACAACGAGCACCCGATCGATGGCTGCGCGCATGCGCATGTCGGGCGTAACCTCGATGGCGTCGATGATGCGAAGCTCCTGCCCCACGATCCGGCCGATGCTCGGGC
>JBLHNG010000525.1:0-6313 GCA_047621685.1 Myxococcota bacterium
GAGCAGAATCAGCGCGGCGATGGACTTCATGGCCGGCACTATAGGTCGCAATTCCGTGGTCTACCAGCGCGGATCCGCCCCAGGGAACAGCACGGTCACCTTCTCCTCGTCCCCCGAGATCTGGTAGGCGTTGCGGGGGAAGTAGAAGCGGAGCTGCTTGGAGACCTGCTGAGGACGCTGGAGCAGAGAGCTGGTGCAGTTGATGTAGACCAGCTCAAGGACCGGCGGGGTGGGGATGGTGTGGGTGAAGCGAATGACCCGCTGCACCACCCGCTCTGAGAGCCCTGGGGAGAGGTCGCGCATGACAAGGGAGAGCGGCACCCCAGAGTCGATCTGAAGCTTCAGGCTCGCCCCAGACTCCAGGGGCAGGTTCCGAGCCTGACGCGCCACCCTCGTCTTCCACTCCTCCGACTCGACCGCCTCCGAAGGCGACCACCCCTCCAGCACACCGACCGTGCTGCGGAGCGCGCCGTGGGCCTGCTCCTCATCAATTCCCGCTTCTGGTCCAGACAGCAGCGCCTGGAGTCGGGAATCCCCCCCGCTGAGCTGACGGGAGAGGCTGGCGAGGATGAGGCGACGGAGAACCGTGCCTGATTCACCCCGGTCCTCAGTAAACCGATTGAACACCGCTTCACTGAGGATGCCGACATAGGCACGATCCTGGACGATGCAGGTCGCGCTGCGTGGTGAGCGATCCATCAAGCTCATGTGTCCCAGAAGCGCTGGTGCCGTCATCGTGGTCAGGGTCACGTTGCGACCGCTGCGGTCCTTCTTGAGGACTTCGATGCTGCCCTCGAACAGGAAGAACATCCGATCACCGGCATCTCCCTCCTCACACAGTACTTTTCCCGGAGCAAACCAGCCGCTCACCCCCTGCTCCAGCACCGGGATCAGCGGCTCCGAGGCCACACCGGGGAAGGACCAGGAAGCCAGCAGGGCATCGAGCCGTGTCTTGAGCAGTGCGCGGTCCATCATGCCCCCCGGAAGAAGGTGCGGAGGCGGCCAAGCAGAACAGTAACGCCGGTCTCTTCGCTGTCTTCCGACCCGGCTGTGATGCGGGTGGCCTTCTGGATGTTGGTGTTGATCTCTCGAATCCGCCGAGCCATCGTGCCCATCAGGTGCTGCTCCAGGGCGATCACCGCCGGGCTGTCCGCGATGACCATCAGCAGCTCCTGGGTCAGCTCCAGGCAGGTGGCGTCCTCTTGAACACACAGGCTCGCCCCGCGCCGACCGTCGTTGGTCAGCAACGCAGTCTCTCCGGTGATCTCACCGGGCCGAACATCGCCGAGCCGATACTCACCATCTCCTTCTGGGAGCACCACGATGAGGCGGCCGGTGATGACCAGCAGCGCGGTGTCGGAGGGCTCTCCGACACCGAAGATTCGATCCCCCGTTTGAAACGTCAGGACCCGGCTGGCATCGAGCAGCTCCTGTAGCGCATCAGGGGGGGTCTGTTTGAAGAGGTAGAGGCTGGATAGTGCCTGTACTTCGGGACTCTGCATGGTCATCTCAGCCTCACTCTACAGATGACCATACAACACTCTGCCCGGCGCCGGCCTTGGCCGGGAGGCCTCACCCAATGCACCACTGGCCTCCAAGCGTGTTTCTGCAGATCGAGTATAATCCTCACAGGAGGTGTGATGTTCTCGCTAATGCTCTGCTCCCCCTCGATGGCCGATTCCTACACCTTCGTCACTGATCGCCAGGGGCTCTTCCAGAGTCCGATGTTCATGATCATCGTCCTGATCGGCGCAGTGTTTGCCATCGGTGTGATGTCGGATCGGTAGCCTCAGGGCGCCTCATGAAGCAGCCGACGGGTGTTGTCCAAGAGTCCGGGATCGGTCCGCGGGCCATGGCCAGGGATGACCACGTCTGGTGACAGCGCGATGAGCACCTCGATCGCATCCCGCCACGCGACCTCATCGGCCTCGCCCATGTAGCCGAGGCTGTCGCCGTCCTTGACCATGCAGCCGCCGAACAGCACCCCCTTCGTAGGGAACCAGGCGACGATGTTGTCTGCGCTGTGGGCGTGCCCGGGGTGGATGAGGGTGAGGGTGTCGGCCCCAAACGTCAGGGTCAGGGTGCCCTCGATGGGGAAGGTGTGGTCGGGGGGTGTCGGCGTGAGGAGGGCGAGCTGCTGCGACATCACCGGGTCGTCAGCGAACGTCTCGGCGAGGCTGGTGAGCATCCCGGCAGCGCGCTGTGCCTGCTCGACCGGGGTGAGGCTGCCGCCGTAGATCGGCACCCCCGCTTCCGCGAGCACCTGGTTGCCCCCGGAGGCGTCGATGTGGTGGTGGGAGACCACCGCGATGACTCGCCGGGTTCCGTAGCGCTCGGTCATCCAGGTCAGCACCGCCTCGGTCTGCACCGGCGTGGGCGGGGTGTCGACGAGGACGAGGGTGCCGTCCGCCATCTCGACCACCAGCGAGCTGGCCTGCCAGGGGATCGCGGTGATCGCATGGACACCAGGGGCGAGGTCACGAACGGTGAGGGTCTCGGAGATGGACTGCTGTGCGAAGACTGCGGGGATGAGCCAGAGCATGGGCGACCCGTAACCGGTGCAGGTGGGGAGTTTTCCCGCCACACTGCTCACTGAGAGGTTGCGATGTTCCTGGTGTGGTGTGCGACGGCGATCGCATGGGACGGCTACAGCACGTCCCGATTCTACGACCCTGATGAGGTCACGCTCCCCTTCCTCACTGCGGTCACCGAGACGGTGGTCTACCTGGAGGGCGGGACGGGGGTGATCATCACCGCCGGTGGCTACATCCTCACCAACCAGCACGTCGCCGAGACCGTCGGCGGCCACGGCATCGCCTGGCGTCACCGAGATGGGCACGCCCAGCCCGAGGCGCTGGAGGTGTTCCTCATCGCCACCAACCCCGATGTCGACCTCGCCCTGTACCGGGCCGACACCGATCATCCCCTCCCCCACATCACCTTCCGGGACACCGAGCTGGCGGTCGGCGAGCCGGTGATGATGATCAGCCACCCCATGCAGCAGACCCAGCAGGTCAGCTTCGGCTACATCACCGCCGGGCTGCGTCGCGTCGGCGGAATCCCGAGCGTGAAGTACAGCACCCGAACCAACTGGGGGTCCTCCGGAGCGCCGGTGGTCGATGCTCAGGGCAGGCTCGTGGCCATTCACCGGGCGTGGTTCTGGAACCGCGAGGACGACACCACCGGATCTGCCGGGGTGCCGGTCCACTATTTCCGCGACCTGCCCTGGATTGCACAGGACGACCTGGACTGAGTGGCCTCAGCGCCCGTTGTACGGAATCTCAACCGGCTCGGAGACGTTGCCTTCCTCGTCGTAGACCGTCGCGAAGAACGTGTAGTCCACAGCGCTGCTGCAATCGAGGCCCGGGTAGGTGGTCACAGTGAAGCCAGCGGTGCACACCCCGGAGGTGTTGCAGGGCATCAGCAGGTCATCAAACTCCGGCTCGCCGCTGCTGTCGTATGCCGCGAAGATGCCGTCAGAGTCGATGGTGTCTGAGCCCTGCGGATCGCCGACCTGCACGACGACGTTGAGGGTGTCCGGGCTGGTGGTGCCCGGGTTGCAGATCATCTCCCCGCCGCTGACGTAGGGGCTGAAGCCGTCGGTGTCAGTGGGGTTGCCCAGGATCAGCGCAGGCTCTTCGTCGTCGTCTTCGGCGGGATCTTTGTCCGTGCAGCCCAGGAGCAGCATCGGCGTGAGAGTCATCACCACAGTCCAGATCGTCACGTTTCGGTTCATGCCACAGAAGATGGCAGACAAGCGCGCCAGGGGCAACCCACCTGTCAACGAATACCGGCATATCGCCGCATGACCGTCGCCTGATCGCCGGTCAGCTCGACCAGCGTGTCGCACTCACTCTCCCACCAACATCTGGCGAACGGGTACATGAGGTTGTCTCCCAGGTCGTTCTCGCAGTCGTAGTAGTCGCTGCACCAGGGGGTGTCGTCGAGGGCATCAAAGGCCACGACGTTGACGTTCTCGTCGAACTGAACGGGGTGCATCAGGCCGAGGTAGTGGGCGACTTCGTGGGCGATGGTCTCAGAAAGCATCTGGGTCTCATCTTCCGAGAACACGGCATCGAGGCCGGCGTTCATCAGCCAGGAGATCCCCACCGCTGCCCGATCGGTGCTCAGCAGCGGCCCCGGGAGCCCGCCGGTCTGCCCCAGCACCCCGTCCGCGCTGCCCGAGAAGCTCTCGCCGATGACCACGGTGATGACTTCTGGTGCGGCGGCGGCGTCGATGGTGGCGTAGTTGCTGTCGCCAGAGGCAGGCAGGGTGATCGCGGAGCTGAGGTTGCTGTCCTCGATCGTGGCGGTGAGGGTGATGCCCTGATCGGCATACAGCGCCGTCCAGCGGGCAACAGCATCCTCAATGACCGCGACCAGATCGGCGTCGTCGCTGATTCCATCGGAGAGCACGACCCGAGCGGACAGGCAGTAGCCCTCCTCCTCACCGCGGCTCTCAAAGACCGTCGCGGACACCGGGGCGAAGTTCAGCGGGCTGTAGGTGCTGTCGAGCACGTAGACCCGGGCGATCCACGTCCCGGCGGCCGGTGCGGGATCGTCTGCGGTCAGCGGCCAGCTGATCTGCGCCTCGTTCGCCGTCGGCTGCGCCATGGCCGAGGGAATCTCATAGGGTGTGACCGCGTAGACATCTTCATAGGAGTAGACGACCTCCCCGCTCGGGTCGGTCAGCTCGACGACGAAGATGTTGGGCTCGGCCTCAACCGTGACCAGAAAGGCCCGCGCTCCCTCCGCAATGTCGAAGCTCAGGGAGGCCACGCCGTTGTAGGTTTCGTTGGTGACGGTCTCGGTCTCGACCACCTCCCCCGGGCAATCCTCCCCGCTGTCCGCCGACGTGGGTGTGGCGGCTGGATCGGGCTTGCAGGCGAGGAGCAGCAGGAGCATGCGACGAGTATACTCGTCACCACTCCAACCACATGTGTCATGGCCCCGAAGCAGAAGTCACCCGTCACCCCCGCCCTCCGTGCCCTCCGATCCGCTGGGGTCGACTTCACCCTGTGTTCCTATAAATACGTCCCCCGGGGCGGCGCACGGGCCAGCTCAGCGGCGCTCGGTGTGCCGCTGAACGCGGTGGTCAAGACCCTGGTGATGGAAGACATCGGCACGAAGAAGCCGCTGCTCATCCTCATGCACGGCGACCGTGGGGTGTCCACGAAGCAGCTCGCCCGCACCCTGTCGGTCAAGGGCATCGCGCCCTGCACTCCTCAGCAGGTCACCCGACACACCGGCTACCGCGTCGGCGGCACCAGCCCGTTTGGCACTCGAAAGTCGCTGCCGATCTATGTCGAGCGCACCATCCTCGATCTTGAGCACCTCTGGATCAATGGCGGCAAGCGCGGCCTGCTGGTCCGCATCACCCCCGCCGATCTGGTCGGTATTCTCCGCCCGGTCTCCGTCGAGGTCGCCCGGGACACTCCGTAGGAAGCCCATGTCCGACCCACTGCACACCGCACTGTCCGCCATCTCCGATGACCTCATCACCCTGCGCCGCAGCATCCACAGCTGGCCGGAGCCGGGCTTCGAGGAGGTCGCCACCCAGGCCGCGATCATGGCCGCGCTCTCGGCGGCCGGGCTCTCTCCGCGGGCCTGTGCTGGAACCGGCGTGATCGCGGACATCGGCAGCGGGGACGGCCCCAGCCTCGCGCTGAGGGCGGACATCGACTGCCTGCGCATGACCGAGGCCAACCCTCACCTCCCCTACCGCTCTCAGCGCGACGGCCTCGCCCACATGTGCGGCCACGACGGTCACACCGCCACCCTCGTCGGCGCCGGTCGCCTGCTGGCCGGGGTCGCGGATCGGCTGCCTGGTCGCGTCCGGCTGCTGTTCCAGCCCGCCGAGGAAGGCCCGGGCGGTGCACCGGTGATGATCGAGCAGGGCTGCCTGGAGGGGGTGGATGAGGTCTACGGCATGCACAACTGGCCCGCCGCCCCCCTCGGCGCACTGCGCACCATCACCGGTCCCTGCATGGCGACAGTGGCGGAGCTGTCCATCGTGGTGACCGGCAAGGGCGTGCACGCAAGCCAGCCCCAGGACGGACACGATCCGGTGCTCGCCGCCGCCCACATCATCACCGCGCTCCAGTCGATCATCTCCCGCAACGTCCACTACCAGGACCGCTGCGTTGTCTCGGTGACCACCATCCACGGCGGCGAAGCCTTCAACGTCATCCCCGACACCGTGACCATGTCCGGCACTGTACGGGCGCTGTCTGAGGAGAGCTACGACCTCATCGTCACCCGCATCGCTGAGGTCGCCGCCGGGACCGCGACCGCGATGGGCTGCTCTGCGGAG
>JBLHNG010000526.1:0-6307 GCA_047621685.1 Myxococcota bacterium
GAGGGCTGGAAGATCGTCGGCGCGGGCGTCCTGGGGCTCGACGAGGGCAACCAGACCCAGCTCTACCGCCTCTCCACCCTCGACCGGGGGGCGACCTACTGCAAGCACATCGGCCTCAAGGTCGTCTGGGACGACAGCGGCCTGCGCGTCGTCCTCCACCGCGACATCAACGGCGAGATCGACCGCACCAGCCTCGAAGTCCTCGCCCGCAAGATCAAGCGCCTCGTCGAAGCTGAGATGGGCTCCCGACTGGACGAAGCCCCCTCCACAGAGCCCGACGAGGCCGACCTCGGCGAAGAGTAGCCGCCCCGACGGGGGCAGTGTGTCCGCCGGGCGCTTCATGCCGAGCGATGTGCCGGTCAAGGGGCCGAGGCCTCAGTGCGCTGAGCGCGCTCGTCCCCATGCTGCGCCGGGTCCAGCGCATAGAGGTGCCCCCGTCGGTGTCGGGCCGCTGTGGACATTGCACGGAGCACGCCGAGGTCATCCTCTCCCGACAGATCTGCCCCGGTGTGCTCCCCGCCGAGCTGCAGGAGCAGTCCCAGCGCGGTCGGGGCGTGCCAGAGTGAGAGGTTCAGCTCGGTGTGGTCGGCGGCGAGGCTGAGGTTGACGAGGTTGGCGGAGCCGCCAGTGCACCACTCTCCGTCCACAATGCAGACCTTGGCGTGCACGTAGACCTCGCCGGTGGCCGTCGCCAGGGCGGCGAGGGTGAAGCCGGAGTGGCGGCCCAGCGCGGCCAGCCGTCGGAACGTCTCGGCATACCGCCCGCGGGTCCGAGCCTTCTCGCGGCGAATCGCCAGCATCGGCTCTCCTGGCACCAGGTAGACCACCTCCACCCCGCGGGTCAGGGCTTCGTCGAGGAGCACGAGCAGGGACTCCTCGCCGGGATGCTGATTCTCGATGTAGATCGTGCGCTCCGCCGCAGCGAATGCCCGCCGATGCTGCGCGAGGATCCCAGACTCTCCATCCTCCAGTCCATAGCGACCCGGGGCAATCGTCCGGGTGATCTGCACCGGAACCGTCCCCACAGCCGGTGCCACAGCCGTCGCCTCCAGAAGCCCGTCATCGTCCGGCCACGGTGGCGGCGTGTCGACTGCAACCCGCGGGTGGTTCCACCGCTGGATGAAGTTCGCCGCGACATCGCTGCTGGCTGGCCCGCGGACCTCAAAGAACACATCGTGTCGACTGTGCGGCTTCAGGTGCTTTGGACCATCTACCGTCGACTTCCCCAGCGTCATCCCACCAACAAAGCCAACCTCTGAGGGCTCCCCGGCATCCACAACCCACAGCTTCTGGTGGTGGCAGTGCCCCCTGTCCGGGTGCGAGTCGTCCCACTTCGCCCGCCACTGAGTGTCCCGTCTCGCCAGAAACGCGAGGTCGTCCGCAGTGCCATGGAAGATCTTCGACGGCCCATGCCCCAGCGTAAACGCGGTGTTGCGCCAGCACAGCAGCCGCACGTCGACTCCCCGGGCTGCCGCGGCATCGAAGGCGTCCCACAGCAAGGTGCCATCGGGGAAGGCGAAGTCCCGGTGCACAAACGACAGCACCCCCCACACCGAGGTCTTCGCCGCTCGGATCGCCGCTAAGAGCCGCCCATAGAACGCCACCCCGTCCACCCACGGCGTCACGGTGTTGCCGGACCGGACGGGCCAGGGAGTCTGCGAAGTGGGGACGGAGGGGACGGGCATGGGGCTCCTGGTGTAAATCCCCGGTAACCGACGGAAGGTTTGGCCCACCTCGGGCGTCAGTGGCTCCTCAATGAGGAGCCCCCATGATCCTTGCCGCGCTGTCCGCCATCGGCCTCGCACAGACCGCCGAGCCCGATGTCGTCGATGCCTTCGCTGCCGAGGCCATCGAGGCCGCCGTCCTCCGCTACACCACCAACCGCCAGCCGATCTACACCGGCGAGGTCACGTTCACCCGGGGCGAGTCGGCCTACACCTACGCCGTCACCGGCACCGAGGTTGGGTTCGCCGACAACCCCTTCTCCCCCGCCTACCTCAACCTCGCCAGCGCCTCATCGGTGACGGTGAGCGTGCTGGCACACCCCAGCGGCTATACGGTGCTCCTGTCCGACGAGGCATGGGAAGGGGGCTCTCCGAGCATGCGTGTCGCCGAGGGGGTCTTCAGCGCTGACCCGCTGGCCGACTTCGAGACCCTGACCCTGCCGCAGACGCCATACCAGCTCGACGGAGTGACCGGCACCCTCTCGCTGACCCTGTCGCGGCTCCCGGTGTCTGAGGTGACCTGGGAGCACCTCGTGGCGGTGAGTCGGGCGGCGCCGGTGGACGGACTGGACCTCTCCCGGGCAGTGCAGCGGGGGCAGGTGATGCCGTTTGAAGGAGGCCGGCTGGTGCGCGGCGCGGTGGTCGGTGTGCCCATTGAGATTCGGGATACCAGCCCGACCTGCGCCACCTACTACACGTACTGGCACGGCATCGATGCTGCCTTCGACGTCTCCATCTCCGCAGATCTCACCCCCACCCTCGTGAGCATTGCGCGTGGGGAAGAGCGCATCGAAGAGCAGTGCATGTGGTGAGATATAGACAAGCGGCAAGGAGACACTCATGCTGCTGTGGATGCTGGGAGCGGTCGCATCGGCGGACACCCTGACGCTGTACCTCTACCCCTCGACCCGTCGCATCGACTGGGACAGCCCGACCCGGCTGGCCCGCTCCACCCTCGGCAGCACCATGGCCGGCCTCACCCGAGAGGCGACCATGGACCTCGGCCACGTCGCAGTGTCCGTGCAGTGCGGTGAGGAGGCGCGGTGGGGCGGGATGTCGCGTCGGGACAAGGGCGAGAGCATGAAGTTGGTGCTTCGACAGGGGGCTGGGCTGGGCACGCTGCTGCACAACTTCCAGGGCAAGCTCGACACCGCCGAAGCGATCCAGGGCTGGAGCGACGTGCATGCTGAGCGGGGCACCCTGCGGGTCGTGGACTTCGCAGTCTCTCCGCAGCAGTGCGGCGAGCTGATCGCACACATGGACGACTACATCGCCGCTGGCCAGCAGCACAACTACGGACTCGTCAACTCCCCATTCAACGGTGATGGTTCCGGGTGCTCGGCGTTTGCAGCGTCGTTTGTGGAGGTCGCCGGGTTGATGGATGAGGCGCGCCGGGCGGCCTGGTCGACCACAGTCTTCATCCCAGAAGACCTCATCGGCCGACACCACCGCACCATCTACGCCACCGACACCGAGCCGATGGCGACCCCCGACCGCGATGCGCTCCGGGTGGGCTTCCTCACCATGGCCGTTCGTCGGCAGGAGTGGGCTGAGCCGAGCGACGAGAGCGCCACCCCGCTGTTCTTCTTCAGCCCGGACTTCATGTACGACTGGGCCGACGAGCTGCTCGACCAGGTCGGCACACCCGACGGCCCCGCCGAGGTCACCCCGGTCGGATCCGGCTGGCGGCTGTCGTTTCCGCTATCGGAGCAGCCGCTGAGGGCCGGCATCTCGGATCGCACGCCGGAGCCGGTCGGCGTCGAGAGTGGCAGCACCGGGGGGAGCGACGGCGGGGCTGTCGACCCCGGTGCCGACGAAGAGCCGGGTGCGGGCGTACATCACCCCGTCGACCTCGATGAAGGTCAAGAGGAACGGAGTCTGCACGACGCTGAGCAGGAATGAGTCGGCGATGTAGGGGATCAGCGTCGGCTCGTAGTCGAAGCCGTGGGTGTCGAGCGCCGGCATGGAGATGCTCAGGGTGCCGTCCTTCTCCTCGGTGACAGTGAAGTCGCCGACGGTGTTCCAGGGCTCGCTGTAGTCACCCGCAAAGCCGCTGACGTCCTCCGTTGGATCGAGGTCTGGACCGGCCTCGGACTCTGGCATCTCCACGACCAGGGACAGCGCCTCGATGAGGCTCTCGCTGATGTGGGCACCGTCGGCGTTCGCCAGAATCGCGATGGCGAAGTTCTGGTCGGGCACCATGTAGAGGTCCGCCGCGAAGCCGCTGATGTCGCCGCCGTGGTGGACGAGGTTGAGCGATCGGAAGTCGTCGTCTGCGAGGTACAGGCCCCGGTCGACGAACAGGCCGTAGCCGTAGTGCTGGAGGGTGGGCACGTAGTTCAGCTCGATCTGCTCAGACATCATCTCGCCGCGCAGGGCATCGGAGAGCACCGTGTCGTCGCCGTTCATCAGGAACACCGCGAACCGGGCCAGCTCCTCGGCACTGGTCCAGGCGTAGCCAGCGGGGCGTGCCCAGGCGTTGTCGTAGCTGTCGGGCTCGGCGATTTCGGGGTCGGTGCTTGCTCCCGTCCAGTCGTATGTGGCGCCGCTGGCGTAGTCGCCGTCGGCCAGGACTTCCTCGCCGGTGAACACGGTGCGCGACATCCACAGCGGAGTGAAGACCTCGTCGACCATGTAGTCGCGGTAGAACCGGCCATCGATGGCCTCGACGATGCGACCGACGAGGTACCAGTTGGGGTTGGAGTAGTTCCAGAACGCCCCGGGCGGCGAGATGAGGACCTCGGTGGTGGAGAACCAGCCCTCGACGGCCTCCTCCAGGGCCTCGTCATCGTGGTCGTCGTCGATGAGCAGGTAGTCGTAGAAGCCGCCCTGGTGGGTCAGCAGGTGCTGCACGGTGATGTCGGTGTAGTCCGGCGAGTAGTTGAGCTGAAAGCCGGGCAGGTAGGTGGTGGCGGTCTCAGAGAGGGAGACGGTGCCTGCATCGACCTGCTGGAGAAGCGCGGTGGCGGTCATCATCTTGTTGACCGAGCCCATGCGGAACAGGGTGGTCGGCAGGACCTCGCCGCCGTCCTCGGGATGCTTGTCGCCAAACCCGGCACACCACACCACCGCGCCATCCTCCACGATCGCCACCGCGAGTCCGGGGGCACCCAGGCTGGTCCGCTCGCTCTCAAGGGTCTCTGCGAGGGCGTCGAACCGGGCGTCAGCGGTCAGGGGGCAGCGGAGGTTGTCGGGGGTGAGGTCCTCGACGGTGGTGTCGGCAGTGTCAGCAGTGTCATCGACCGGGGCGGTGTCGTCGGCGGACTTGTCGCCGCTGCAGGCGAGCAGCAGGGGCAGGATCAGGGATGCGGGCTTCATTCAAACTCCAGTTGTCGCCTTCTACGCATGGAGGTGCATTCGATTCCTCAAGAAGTTCAGGTCCGTCTCAATGAGCAGCCGACAGCAGGTCTGCGAAGAGTGCGGTACACCTGTCTGCCGGAGGATGTGATGTTCGCGATCGTGCTGCTGTCCGTCGGAGGAAGCCTGGCCCTGGCGGAGGATGTCGAGGCGGACAACGCCCGGTTCGTGCGGCGAAAGCCAAGGGCAACCTCGATGTTGCTGTACGACATGATGGCTGACGCGGACGCCACCCAGCAGATCCAGCTCCGCTACTGGATGGCTGAGAGCTTCCAGCGCATCGAGCTGTTCCACACCGCCCAGCGGTACTACCTCGCGGTGGTGGATGGCGGGGAGAGCCGGTGGCGGGAGGATGCCCTGATCGCTCTGGTCGCACTGTCAGAGGCCATCGGAGACGACGCGGACCTGCTCGCGATGGCAGCGGCACTGGATCCAGCGGACTTCCCCGCCCCGGTCGCCAGTGAGCTGCACTACCTCCAGGGGACAAGCCACCACGCCGATGGCTCGCTGTCGGAGGCCGCGGCGTCGTATCGGTCGGTCCGGTACGCCACCCCCCGGTACTTCACCGCGCGGCTGGCGCTGGCGGTGGCGCTGTCGGAGTCTGGAGAGACCACCGCGGCCCGGGATGTCCTGGTCGACCTGATCCGCACCGAGCCGACGGGCACCCGGCTTGAGAAGCAGGACGCCCGAGACGTCCAGGCCCTCGCCCTGCTCGATCTCGCCCGGCTCTACTACGCCGCCGGTCGGTATGAAGAGGCCGCCAAGCTGTATGGACAGGTCAGCCACGACACCCCCTGGCGGGCCAAGGCGGAGCTGGAGCGGGGGTGGGCGGCGCTGCTGCTGGGAGACCACACCGCAGCGATGAGCGGGGGCGTGCTGTCGTCGTCGGTGGCCTACCTGCCGGAGGGTGCGCTGCTCGCAGCCAGTGCGGCGCTCCAGGCTGGCGGCTGCTCGGTGGCGATGCCGGTGCTCGACGACTTCCTCACCGCCTACCAGCCCGCCCACGATGAGCTGGTCGGTACCGGGCGCATGAGCGGCGCGGAGCAGTGGGACTGGTGGTTTGGAGAGGACGTCACTGGCGAGCGGGCACTCCCGGCTGCGTTCTTCTCTCGCCTCCTCCGTGACCAGCCGCTCGCCGGAGCGATCTACCGGATGGATCAGATCGCATGGGAGCGCACCCTCGCCGAGAGCCAGTCGCCGGAGTGGGTCAGCACGGTGGGGGAGGG
>JBLHNG010000527.1:0-6295 GCA_047621685.1 Myxococcota bacterium
CATCGGGCTCTCCGGAGATGGCCGAATCTATCGCGCGTCACGGCGGCTGGGGCAGCACCTTGAGGATATCTTCGACGAGCGCGAAGGACTGCGCGTGGGCATCCTGCTGGTTGTCATTGGCGGCACCAGTCACCGAGCCGGGCATTGTGAGGCGCTGGGCGCTCTGAGTGCTGTAGGACGGGTCGGTGAGTGAGCCGACGATGATGGCGGTTCTCAGCTCACACGGGGAGGGAGAACCCGCCGTCATCCCATCGCCACGACGCTGAGAAGCCCGAAGGGCGAGCAGTCCAGGTCGGCAAACTCGAAAGCAGAGATGGGCGAATCCTTGAAGTGCGGTGATTCCAACCCCGTCTCCGTCCTTCGGCCGGCTACTGCCGTCACTCATGCCGCTTCGAGTTCCGAGAGATCCGGCGGCTGTGCGAGGGCGAGCAGGGGGAGGCTCAGTCGGCCTCGCAGATGTAGTAGAACGCGCTGGAGCAGGGCTCGTCGTTCCAGGTGCCGTCGGTGTAGCGGTTGAGCTGTCCGCAGTCCTCGTTGCTGCCGGAGTTGTTCGGCTCACCCGAGGCCCAGTTGGTGTAGCTGCTGGAGCCGCCGTCCCAGACCCAGGTCCCCTCACTGGAGATGTCGTTGAGGCCCATCCACCACTTGCTGGTCGAGTAGGTGTCGGCGGTGGTGTCCGCCCACGAGTCCTCGGTGGCGTCCTCGATGGCCAGCAGGTGGTAGTCGTAGCTCGCACACTCCGCCTGGGCGTCTGCCCAGGTCTCGCTGGACTCACAGAACATGTAGGGGTGGTCGTCGTTGTACTCGACGTCGCACGGACAGACCCCGTCGTCGTCTGCGTAGTCGTTGCAGTCATCGTCGAGCCCGTTGCACACCTCGGAGGCGTCGGGGTTGATGTCCTCGTCGTCGTCATCGCAGTCGGTGTCGTCGTCGGTGTAGCCGCTGGGCTCGGAGCAGGCAGAGGTGCTGTCGTCGGGGTTGCCGTAGCCGTCCTCGTCGTCGTCGGCGTAGTACGTCTCCTCCGTCGAGGTGTCGAGGTCGGAGTCGTCGTCGTCGATGTCGCCATCGCAGTCGTCGTCGACCTCGTTGCAGACCTCGTCGGCGTCGGGGTTGATGTCAGCGTCCCCGTCGTCGCAGTCGCTGTCATCGGCGCTGTAGCCAGACGGGGCCTCGCAGTCCTCGGTGGTGGAGTCGGGGTCGCCGAAGCCGTCGCCGTCGGCATCCTCGTAGAAGGTGTCGAGGCTGGAGACGCCTTCGTCGGTGCTGCCGTCGCAGTCGTCGTCCTCACCGTTGCAGACCTCGGTGCCATCGGGGCTGATGGTGTTGTTGCCGTCGTCGCAGTCTTCATCGTTGCCGACGTAGCCAGACGGAGCCTCGCAGCCATCGGAGGAGATGTCGGGGTCGCCGTAGCCGTCGTTGTCGTCGTCGGCGTACCAGGTCTGTGCGCTGGCCCCGCCCTCGTCGATGTCGCCATCGCAGTCGTTGTCGATCTCGTCGCAGACCTCGGAAGCGCCCGGGTTGATGGCCGAGTCGCCGTCGTCGCAGTCGCTGTCATCGGCGCTGTAGCCGCTGGGGGCCTCGCAGTCGGTGGTCGTGGAGGTGCTGTCGCCGTAGCCGTCGCCGTCGGCATCCTCGTAGTAGGTGCTGGTGGCGCCCTCGTCGATGTCGCCGTCGCAGTCGTCGTCGACCTCGTTGCAGATCTCGGAGGCGCCCGGGTTGATGGCCGAGTCGGAGTCGTCGCAGTCGGTGGAATCTGCGGAGTAGCCGCTGGGGGCCTCACAGTCGGCGGTGGTGCTGCTGATGTCTCCGAAGCCGTCGCTGTCGGTGTCGGCATAGAAAGTGGACGTCACGCCCTCGTCTGTGGAGCCGTCGCAGTCGTTGTCGATCTCATCGCAGACCTCGGTGCCGCCGGGGAAGGCGCTGGCCTCGGAGTCGTCGCAGTCGGTGTCATCGGCGACGGTGCCGGAAGGCTGATCACAGGCGAGCGTGGAGTCGGTGGCATCGCCGTAGCCGTCCCCGTCGTCGTCGGCGTACCAGGTCGCAGCGTCGATGGGGTCTTCGTCGATGCTGCCGTCGCAGTCGTTGTCCACGTCGTCGCAGACCTCGGTGGCGTCGGGGTTGATCGCGTTGTCTGCGTCGTCGCAGTCCCCGGCGTCCTCGGCGTAGCCGGTGGGCAGGTCGCAGGACTCGGTGGTGGAGTCTGCGATGCCAAACTCATCGCCGTCGACGTCCTCGTACCAGGTGGTGGTGACGCCCTCGTCGACGGTGCCATCGCAGTCGTTGTCGGCTTCGTCACAGACCTCTTCGCCGCCGGGGAATGCGGTGGGGTTGGTGTCGTCGCAGTCTTCTCCGGTCTCGACGTAGCCCTGCTTGGGATCGCAGGACTCCACACCTCCGTCCGGGTCTCCAGCGCCATCGCCATCGGCGTCGGCGTACCAGAACTCGGTGAGGTCCTCGTCGATCTCGCCGTTGCAGTTGTTGTCGAGGCCGTCGCAGCGCTCGGGGGCGGAGGGGTAGACCTCCTCGTTGGTGTCGTCGCAGTCGTTGCCGATCGGCACGTACCCCGACGGCTGCTCGCAGGCCTCGGTGGGGGCGTCTGGATTGCCGAAGCCGTCGCCATCGGTGTCGGCGTAGAACGTGGTGGTCACGTTCTCGTCGACCACACCGTCGCAGTTGTTGTCCACGCCGTCGCAGATCTCGGCCGCACCGGGGTTAACGACGGAGTTTGCATCGTCGCAGTCCTCGGAGGTGTCGTATCCGTCGGCATCTTCATCGACTACCCCGGTGAATCCGCCGGTGTCGACGATGTCGTCTTCTTCGACCTTGTCGTTTGTGCGACAGGCGGCGGTGAGGGTGGCGAGCATGATGATGAGGATGGGGGAGGTGCGCATGGGGCGTAGTCTACTGGTCTCTACGGGGGGAGCAGGAGAAAAGTATGCCAACATTCCGACATGCTCGACCGGATCCGCCCATTGACCTGTGGCCGTTCCTGCCCCGCAGCGGGCAGCTCGCCATGACCGCGCTGGAGCTGGCGGTGGCGGGCGGGGTGGATGCTCTCGCCGCTGCTCCGGGTCCTGATCATGCCGGTGTTTGCCGGGATCTTCTCGCTGGGGGCGGATCAGGTCACCACGGATGCCGCCCTAGTCTGAGCAGACCCTCATCTTCCTCAACGGCAGCGACTTCGCGGTGAGCTACACCCACATCATCCGGGTGCTCGATGACACCAGGTCCGGACCGGAACGGCTGGAATCGATGTCGTCGATGTTTACGGGTAACGAGGTCTATCGAGAAGATGAGGACTCCCTGGTGGTCACAGCTGAGGGGGGCTTTCTGGCCCGCTCTATCGACCGGCTGTTTCGGGATCCCGGGGAGGTGTTTTCGGTGGGGGAGCGGATCCTGCGTCAGGCATCACCGGGGAGGTGCTCTCGGTGATGCCTGATGGCCGCCCGACTTCGGTGCAGTTTGCCTTCCGCGCTCCCCTGGAGGACCCAGGGTTTCGATGGGTTCACTTCTCTGGGATCGACTTGATTGAGTCGGCTCCGCCAGGGGTCGGGGAGCGTGCTGTGATGCCTGGATGGTGGTTGTTATAACATTGTAATTGGCGGGTTGAGGCTCATGTACTGTTCACCTTGCGGCCCCAACCAGACACTCGTGGCTTAAGCCACATCCAGTCGAAGGTCTGAGCGAATCTCCGACAGCGGAGTCTCCCATTGGTCAGCCCATGGCATCCCGGCAAGGGGCTCAGCGCTTCGCCCAAGCTGCCAACCTCGAGCGACACTCTCCAGCAGAGCGTGCTGGTCTCCCTTCGAGAACAGGGCCGCCCGCAGCATGACCAGTGAGATGATCAGCCCACCAGCCGCACCGGGAAGCTGGGCCATGTAGAACGCCTGGAGCCCGACCTCTCCAGGCAGGTCCGAGCCCATACCGGTGACCACATGCCAGACATCATGGGTCTCCAGAAGGTGACGGGTAACGTAGTCTTCATGGGTCGAGCCCTCGTCCGTAAGCAGGGCCGGATCCAGTCCGTTGTCCTGAAGGAAGGAGGCAAAACGTTTGCCGAGGGTGCCTTCGGGCAGCTCGGCAAGGGCGGCGACATCCACCGCTCCCAGTGAGGGCTGCCGGCGCATCGCCTCCGCCCCCCGGGGATGCTGCTGAATGGCCTCGGTCAGCTCTGCCTGGTGCGCGTCGGTCATCATTTCATCGAGGAGCACAAAGACCTTCTCGGTGTCATCGGGGTTGCGGAGGACCTGAAGTGCAGCGGCGGCGAGTCGGATCTTCGAGAGCATGGTAGCCTCCTTGAGGGGTTAACCTGAGCGGTTGCTCACATTTAGAATATGAGTAACTGCTCATGTTGTCTGCTCGCTTCCGGAGGTTTTCTTGAGCAAGGTAAAAAGCACACGTCGAAGGCCAGCTCAGGCCAGATCAAAAGTCACCGTAGAGGCGATCCTGGAGGCCACTGCTCAGATTCTGCTCACAGAAGGCGCCGATCGGCTGAGCACCAACCGCATCGCTGTCAGAGCCGGGGTGAGCATAGGCTCCCTATATCAGTACTTTTCATCGAAAGAGGCCATCGTCTCCGCCCTCGCACAGCGCCACCTGGAGGGGGAGCGGGCGGTCATTCTCGCTGCACTGGCGGGCATCTCAGACCTTGAGCCCGCAGATTTCCCGGCCCTCGCGCACCGTCTGATCAAGGGAATCTTCCAGGCCCACCAGCACGAGCCCCAGCTCCACGAGGCCCTGATGCGGGTGATGCCCGATGACAGCCTCTCCGCGACCAAGAGCACCATCGCCACAGCGGTGGGCATGTACCTGACGGAGTACAGCCAGCACTTCCGCATTACCGACCCGGAGCTGGCGGCGTTCATCGTGGTCGAGTTGATCGAGGCCGCCATCCATCGCGCGACCCTCTCCCGCCCTGACCTGCTGGAGGATGATCGACTGGTCGATGCGCTGGCGGATGCCGTGGTCCGATACCTCATGGCTTGAGTCGGTATGCTGTGATCCATGAGTGCTTTGATCTCCTGGTTGAGCGCAGCAGTGTGGAAGCTGGATGCGTTCCTTAACTACGAACTGTTTGCCCTCCAGGGACAGAGCGTGCGGGTGGTCTCGGTGCTCTCTCTGGTGCTGGTGCTCCTCCTCACCGGGCTGGTCTCCCGCTGGGTGAGGCGCCTGCTGGAGCGGCTGGCGGGTGCCCGCTCCGAAGAGGATCGGGTCGCCCTGGCCCACACCCAGCGCATGGTCCACTACCTCATCGCCCTGGCTGGACTGTGGATGGCCCTCGAAGCGGTCGGGGTGCGCATCGACGCGCTCCTGGCGGCGGGTGCAGTGGTTGCGGTCGGGCTCGGCTTCGCGCTTCAGCCCCTCGCCGAGAGCGTGGTCGGTGGGGTAGCGCTGATGATGGAGCGCACCATCCGACCCGGCGATGTCCTGCTGCTGGACGGCGAGCCGGTGCGGGTGATGCACATGCGGCTTCGGGTCACCATCGTGCGAGACCTCGACGGCCGCGACACCATCCTCCCCAACCGCGCCCTCTCCCAGTCCCGGGTCACCTTGCTGACCTTCGAGACCAGCCGACATCGCCTCAGAGCGAAGATACAGCTCGCCTATAACGCGGACATTCCGGTAGCCCGTGCCGCGCTGACCGAGGCGTGTGAGGCGCTGTCCTGGAGCGGAGGAGATGCCGAGGTGCGCATCGTGGGGTTTGCGGACTCCGGGGTGCAGTGGGAGGTTCAGGTGTGGTCCAGCGAGCCCTGGCGGCTGGAGGAGTACCGCTCACAGCTCCACGAGGCGATCCTGATCAGCATGGCGAAGCATGGCGTTATTGCTCAGCCTTCGGTGATCGGTGTCAGAATCGACGGGCGCCAGAACATCACGGACCTGTCACTGAGTGGGGACAGCAGCCGGTCGTAGACGGGCGGCCCTGCGGGACACGGCGTGGAGACAGGCGGAGGCATCCGGAGCCGGTCGGCTGGCTGTCTGGCTGCACTGACCCTGAAGTTCGACAAGTGCCGGTCGTAGACGGGCTGATTGTCGATTCGGGGAGCGGCACGGGGACGGGGTGAGTCCGACGAAGCCGGTCAGGTGGCTGCCTAACCCCCCCCAATTTTGTTGATTGTATTGTTTTGGATCGCCAGTTCAGGAGTCTCAGTTCGCCCGGGCGCGCGCAAGGGGACACCGGAGGGGGCCGTGTCGGAGGGCCGGGGGGCGCCCTCAGCCCACGCCAGATTCTCTGGCGGCCCCGGAGGCAGCAAGCGACCCGAGGCTGGTGAGGCGGGCAGTCGCACAAGATGGTCCG
>JBLHNG010000528.1:0-6282 GCA_047621685.1 Myxococcota bacterium
CAGCCTCTCCGACGCCGAGGCCGTCTTCTACGGCACCTCCTCCTCCGACAACGCCGGAGATGCGGTCGCCTCCGCCGGAGACACCGACGGCGACGGCTACATCGACCTCCTCATCAGCGCGACCGGTGAGGACTCCGGCGGCAGCGGGGCCGGTGCGGTCTACCTGATCCGCGGCCCCGTCAGCGGCGATCTGTCTGCCTCAGACGCCGCCGCCACCCTCCACGGCGAGGACGCCGGAGATCAGGCCGGCATCGCGCTCAGCTCCGCCGGAGACATCGACGGCGACGGGCTCTCCGACCTCCTCATCGGCGCCTGGTACAACGACGACAGCGCCATCGACGCCGGTGCAGCCTACCTCGTCCTCGGCAACATCTCCGGCACCGCCTCCCTCTCCGACATCGGCACCCCCATCGAGGGCGAGACGTCCGGCGACTATGCTGGCGGCGCAGTCAGTGGAGCCGGGGACCGCGACGGTGACGGGCTGGACGACCTCGTGGTGGGCGCATACGGCGAAGACACCGTGGGCAGCCAGGCCGGTGCCACCTACCTCATCCTCTCGACCAGCTACTGATGCCACAGACCTCCCCAGACTCACCTCCCGACTCCCTCCACGCCCCCTGCGCGGTCTGCGGCGAGGATCGCCCCCAGCCGGCCTACCCGGTGCACGACCTCATCTGGGACGATCCGACCCCCTGGCAGTTCGTGCGCTGCGGCGGCTGTGGCCATGGCTACCTCGATCCCCAGCCCACCCCCGCCGCACTCACCGCGCTCTACGAGGGCCTCTACACCCCCGACAAGCTGGACCTGATGGTGAAGATCGGGGAAGGCAGCTTCGATCGGAGGCTCCAGAGAGAGCGGGCGCGGGCGATCTCAGGAGTGGTGGACAAGCCGGTGGGTCGCATCCTCGATGTCGGATGCGGGGTCGGCTTCTCGCTGCAGGTGCTCGCAAAGTTGCTGCCCGAGGCCGAGGCGATCGGGGTCGAGATGGCCGGTCCAGCCGCAGACAAGGCCGACGAGTTGCCCGAGATCACCGTGCTCAAGCAGCCGTTCATGACCCTGGAGCTGGAAGACGACAGCGTGGATGTGCTGTGCATGAATCACCTCCTGGAGCACCTCTCCGATCCGAGGCCCCAGCTGTCCCGAGCCGCTGAGCTGGTGCGCCCCGGTGGGCTCATCGAGATCGAGATCCCCCAGCTTGAGGGCTGGGCGCGAAGCGCGTTCGGCCGCTGGTATTGGTGCCACCTCCCGCCCCAGCACCTCCAGCTCTTCCACCTCGCCGGTCTCACCCGCCTGTTGTCGGAGTCCGGGTTCTCCGAAATGGTCAAGGTCGAGCGCACCGGATATCCGATCAACCTCACGGTCACGATGTCACTGTTCATCAAGCACACCGTCGGATCATCCAGTCGGTTTGCCCGTAATTGGCTCATTCGTGGTCCGGTAATGCTGGCCGGAATCCTCGCCATACCCCTGACCCTGCTGTTTGATGCCACGATCGGCATCCTGCTGAACTGGACTCGGGGCGACATCCTGAGGGTGATTGCTCGCCGAGACGGATAGAAGGTCCGCATCAGCCACGACCACAGCCACGCACACGACCACCCCAGCATCGTCGAGCATCGAAGCCTCGGCGACGGCGGGCTGCGTGCGGCGGTGTTTGGCCTCTCTGATGGCCTCGTCTCCAACTCCGCCCTCGTGCTTGGGGTCGCCGTCGGAGCAGACTCGGGCACAGTGCTGCTGGCGGGTGTGGCGGGGCTGCTCGCCGGGGCGGCCTCGATGGCGGCGGGGGAGTGGATCTCGATGACCGCCCAGCGCGAGGCCCTGGAGCAGGAGCTGGCCCGGGAGCAGGACCACCTCGACCGCTACCCCGAGGACGAGCGCTCCCACATCGAAGCCATCCTCGTCCAAGCCGGACTCACCGCAGAGACCGCTGGCCGAGTCTCCGAGGAGCTGTCCGACAAGCCTGGAGCCAACCTCGACTTCCACGCCCGGGTCGAGCTGGGAATTGACCCGGAGGAGCTGGGCTCGCCCACGCTGGCCGCGGTCGCATCGTTCGTCGCGTTTGGCATCGGCGCCCTGGTTCCGCTCATCCCCTGGGTGCTCCCGCTGGGCTCTCCGATGCTCCTGACCGGGATCCTCTCCGGCCTCGCCCTGTTCGCCGCCGGTGCCGGATTGTCCCGATTCACCACTCGCGGCGCACTCTACAGCGGCACCCGACAGCTCCTCGTAGGCGTCGTTGCTGCCGCACTGACCATGACCATCGGCGGGCTGATCGGGGTATCTGTCTAAGCAGATGATCACGCTCCTGCTTGCATGCTCTCGCCACGCCTCGGCGCCGCCTGAAGAACCCGAGCCGACGGTCGAAGACTCGGTGGCGTTCTACGACAGCCAGCCGGAGATGATGCGCCCGTTCCCGGCCACTGCGGTCCCACAGGGCCTCCCCGACATCAAGGCCAGCACCTGCGGGGCCTGCCACACCGAGATCTACGCCGAGTGGAAGATCTCCACCCACGCTCGGGCCTGGGAGGACGACGCCCAGTTCATGGCCGAGCTGCACAAGTCCATCCAGCCTGACAGCGACGTCGGCTGGATGTGCGTCAACTGCCACACCCCGGTCGTCAATCAGCTGCCTCGCCTGGTCGCCGGGCTGGAGGGTGGGGCGCTGAACCAGCCGATCTATGTGGACAACCCGCTCTACGACCCGGCCCTCCAGGCCGAAGCCATCACCTGTGCCGCCTGCCATGTGCGCGACGCGGTGGTGCTCGGACCCTACGGCGACACGTCCGCCCCCCACGCCACCCGCAAGGATCCCACCCTGCTCACCGAGGAGGTCTGCACCCAGTGTCATCAGGCCACCGCTCACTTCGAGGAGCTGAACCTCGCCTGCATGTTCAACACCGGGGCCGAGCTGGCCGAGAGCCCCTACGCTGAGCAGGGCTACCGGTGCCAGAGCTGCCACATGCCCGAGATCGAGCGCCCGCTGATGGCTGGCATGACGCCCCGACCCACTCGACGGCACTGGTTCGGCGGCTCCCTGCTGCCCAAGCACCCCGACTTCGCCGACGAGCTGGCTCCGCTTGCCGAGCACTACCCCGCAGGCATGGTGCTCTCCTGGTCGGCCCTCCCCGAGGCCCTGTCCGCCGGGTCCCCCGCCACCATCACCCTCCGCTACACCAATGAGAACGCCGGCCACCGCCTGCCGACCGGAGATCCCGAGCGGTACATCATCGTCCGGGCACAGGCGCTCTCTGAAGACGGCACGGTCCTGGCCGAGACTGAGGAGCGCATCGGCAGTGTCTACGAGTGGTATCCGGCCATCGAGCTGATCTCTGACAACCGCATGGCCCCCAAAGAGACCCGCACCCTCGACCTCGCCTTCACCCCGCCCGCCGGCTCCGTGACCCTCTCCGTGCGCGCCTCCCGGTGGCGGCTGACCGAGGAGAACGTCGCCTACCACAACCTCGAAGGTGAGGTCGTGGCCGGGGCCGTGTTCTTCGAGGACACTCAGACGCTGACCGCACGATAGTTCGTGCGTTAAAACTGCGGCATGAAGACCGCACTGTTTGCCTGCCTCAATGCACTCGCCGCCGGCTGGGCGGTGAACCTCGTCCGCCTCCACAACGACGCCGTCGCGAAGACCCTCGTCCCCGGCGTTCTCTGCGGAGAAGACGGCGGCTGCGGCGACGTGCTCGCCTCGCAGTGGTCGACCATCGCCGGGATCCCGGTGAGCGCGCCCGCCGCGCCGATGTACGCCGCCCTCGCAATCCTCGGACTCATCGCGATGTCCGGCAAGCTCTCCGCAGCGCGACTCTCCGGGCTCGCCGTGCTGTGCGGGACCGCCGGGGTGGCGTTTGGTGGCTGGCTGCTGTTCCACATGCTGGTCAGCGTCGGGGCGGTCTGCAACTACTGCCTCGTGATGGACGGGCTGAACCTCGCGGTGCTGCTCTCCGGCGCCGCCCTGCATCCCGGTGGCTTCAAGGCGGCATTCAGCGCCATCCCCGCCGCCCTCTCCCGGCTCGTCCGACCCGGCCCCGAGGCGATCCTCATCCCGGCAGTCCTGGCCGGTGCCTTCGCCATCCACGCCGCCATGCCCGCCCCCGATGGTCCCTCAGAGGCTGACATCACTGCCGCTGTGGAGGCCGCCACCGCCTCCGTTGCCCCCCCGGTGGCCGTCGCGGGTGTCGCGGAGAAGACCGGCGAGACCCGGCGGGTGGTCCTCACCGATGACATCAAGGAGATCCTGATCGGCGAGGGCGTGCCGGTGCTCGGTCCCGAGGATGCGCCGGTGACCATCGTGCTGTTTGAGGACTTTCAGTGCCCGTTCTGTCGGACCCTGGCTGGCAACCTCCACGCGCTCAAGGCCAGCCGCCCCGACGACGTGCGCATCGCCTGGTACAACTTCCCGATGCACACCGCCTGCAACGCGGCGGCTCCCAAGGACATGCACCCCCGGGCCTGTGCGGCGGCCGCAGCGTCGGTCTGTGCGGAGCAGCAAGGGAAGTTCTGGGAGATGCACGACGTTCTGTTCTTCAACAGCGCGAAGCTCTCCAACAAGGAGATCCTCAACTATGCCGAGGGCATCGGCGTGGACATGTCGGCGTACAAGACCTGCCTCCGGGATCCGGCCACCGGGGAGAAGATCCTGGCAGACGCCCGGCTCGGGGCGGAGCTTGGGGTGAAGGGCACCCCGACCTTCTTCATCAACGGTCGACGCCTCTCCGGTGCCCAGCCCGTCGAGGTGCTTGAAGCGGTGGTTGATCGCATCAAGGAAGGGACCGAGGGCAGCGTGCGCATGGACATCGACCTGCTCGGCGAGGTGGTCGGCGCAGTGGGGGATGTGCCCGCGACGGTCACCCTGTCTGGTCCCTACGGCGCGTTCACCATCGACGCCTTTGAGTCCACCATCGTCGATGGCGTTGCGGTGAGCCGGTCTGGTGCCGAGGTCGCCCGCGGGGTGAGCTGGTACGACGCATCGGCCGCCTGCGAGGCTGCTGGAAAGCGCCTGTGCACCGAGGAGGAGTGGCTGACCGCCTGCACTGGATCGCTGCCGAGCGATGTCGACGGCGACGGCACCTACTCGGACGATCCCATCCTCGGACGCCGCCACCCCTACGGCGCATACCCCCAGAGCAGCTGGTGTGCGTCTGCCCGCGAGAAGGACGACGACCGCCCCCTCATCACCGGTGAGCACCCCCGCTGCGCCACCCCCGATGGGGTCTACGACCTGGAGGGGCTGACCAAGGAGTGGATCGGCCTCTCTCCAGACCGCGCCGGGGTCAAGGGCGGCTCCTACTACTCTCGGGGCTCCGCGCGCTGCGGCTACCTCAAGGACAGCATCCCCCCTGACGAGGCCGACCCCTCCATCGGCTTCCGCTGCTGCCAGGGTGCGGCCCCGGTCACCGAGGGGGAGCGCCTGCCCGGCGGCAAGGTCGGCGACACGGTGCAGTCCTGGCAGCTGACCACCCTCGACGGTCAGCCCTTCGACAGCGCGCAGCTCTCCGGCAAGGCCCATGTGATCACCTTCTGGGCGAGCTGGTGTGGTCCGTGTCGCAAGGAGCTGCCGGTCCTCGCCGACCTCTACACCCAATACGGCGATCAAGGCTTCTCGGTGGTCGGCATCAACATCGACCAGGAGCCGGCGAAGGCGCGGGCGTTCCTGAAGCAGAACCCGATGCCGTTTCCCTCTGTTGCGGACTCTGACAGCGCGTTGATGAACCGCTTCGATGCTGAGAGCCTGCCGACGGCCTTCTGGGTCACTGCCAGCGGCGAGATCCGCCAGAAGACCACGGGGTTTGACGAGCGGAAGGCTGCGGAGCTGGAGGAGTTCGTGCAGAGTCTGCTGGAGCACTGAGTTTTCGGAGTGACAGCTGGGCTGGGGGGATCGCTGAGCCGGTGAGTGTCGGCAGCAGCCGGCCTTTAGGCGGGCGAGCTGCCGTGGCGGGGAGCGGTGCGGAGACGGGCGGAGTTCATACGGAGCCGGTCGGGTGGCTGCCTTCTCTTTCACTGACCATCAAGTTCGACAAGTGCCGGTCGCAGACGGGCTGATTGTCGATTCGTGGAGCGGCGCGGGGACGGGGTGAGGCATCCGAAGCCGGTCAGGTGGCTGCCTCACGGACTTCCCACTGAGTGACGGCAGTAGCCGGCCTTTAGGCGGGGTACACTGCCGATTCGTGGAGAGGTGCGGGGACGGGGTGAGTCCTACGAAGCCGGTCAGGTGGCTGCCTTCCTCTCCTTGTGTCTTGAGGTCGGGATAAGAGGAGAAGGCATCGGGGGAGGCACGGTGTT
>JBLHNG010000529.1:0-6273 GCA_047621685.1 Myxococcota bacterium
CTCCTACCGGGGCGGTCTGCCGTTCGGGGCGGACATCCTGGATGTTCTGGTCCCGGTCCAACTCACAGGCGGCGAAGCGGCGGTCTCTCATACTGCCTACGTCGGCCTCCTGGCGGTGATCCTGGCGGGGATCGGGCTGTGGCGGTGGCGGTCGGGCTGGCCGTGGATGCTCGGGGCGCTGGTGTTCGCGGTGCTCTCCATTGGTCCCTACCTCTACCTGCACGGGGAGCTGCTGACATACGACGATCGCCCCCTGATGGCCCCGGCAGCGGCCCTGCTGCTGCTGCTGTCTCCGCTGGGGCAGATCACCCGCTGGAACCGGGCCGGAGCAGTGGCGCACCTGCTGTTGGTGCCGCTGATCGCGCGGATCGCCCCGCCGAAGTGGGGGGTGCGCATTGCGATCGGGGTGGTTCTCCTCGTCGATGCCCTGGTGCTCGCCCCGCTGTCCTGGCCATTGATCTCCCACCCGATCCCCGACAAGGCGGCGTTTGCGGAAATGGAGCGTCCGGGCGCGCTGCTGGAGCTGCCCCTGGTTCACACCACCCACCCGCCTGAGGGCATGTGGCGCGATGGCAATGCCCTGGCCCAGACCATCCATGGCCATCCGTTCTCCGGCGGCCTGATGCAGACCCCGACCTCAAAGTTCGGCCGGGCCGCTCACAGTCGGGTCCAGGCCCTGATGCACGGCTCGCCGTTCTCGGGGGACTTTAAGGAGAAGATGCTGGAGGAGGGCTTCTCGTACATCGCGATCTACCCGCGCATCAAGCGGGTTGATGATGCGCTCGACCATCGACTCCGCAAGTGCTTCGGCGATCCCCTCTGGCAGAGTCCGCTGATCTGGATCTATGACCTGCACGCGGTGCCTGGGGGCTGCTTCTTGACCGCACCGGAGCGAGAGACGCCTGAGTAGCGGGCTACTCACCCTCTTCGAGGATGGCGTCGATGCGCCGGCTGATGACCTCGTCGCGGCGGGCCTCGTGGCGCTCCAGCTCATCCTCCATGCGGTCGACCTTCGCTCGGATGGCCTCCAGGCGCATTCGCTTCAGCTCCATCTTCAGCTCGAAGTACTCCACCGCCACTTCCTCCAGCTCGACCCGGATCGCCTCCTGCTGGCGCTTGCTGGCCTCGGCGTGCTTCGCGGCGAGCTCCTTGAACCGGACCTCGACCTCGGACAGCCGGGCGCTGTACTCGCTCTTGAGGAGGTTGCGCGCGATCAGCTTCTCCGAGACGGCCTCCAGGGCAGCCTCATAGGCATCCGGGTCGGTGTCCTTGAGGGTGGTGAGCCGGTCGTAGCGGTTGGGGGCGTAGATCTCGACGGCCTCCAGCAGCTCCGCTTCGGTGAAGCCTTCTGCGGCGGCGGTGAGGGGAAGCAGGGTCAACAGGGCGATGATCAGGGTGCGCATTCAGTCCTCCAGGTCCATCAGCGCCAGCTCCAGCTCCATGGAGTGGAGGTCGCTGTCGTCGAGGGTGTCGAGGGTGGTGAGTGAGGGGAGGGGAGCGGGGATGGGTGGTGTGGGCCGCAAGACGATCAAGGTGACTGCTGCGGCGAGGAGCAGGGCGAGGATGGGCCAGCGTCGGGTGCTCGGTGCGGGGGCGGACAGCACCGGAGTGATGACCGCAATGGTCTGGCGGTGCTCGGCGACGACGGTCTGGCAGTCGCAGCAGCCCGCGAGGTGGTCGGCGAAGTCTGGTGGGGCCTCATCGAACACCGCGAGGATGGCAGTGGTCTCGGCGTGGGGGCAGGTCATGGAGCATCCAGGAGGCCGTCGCGGAGCAGGGCCTGGCGGATCTGCTTCAGCCCCCGATGCATCCGGCCCAGGGCGGTGTTCAGCGGGATCCTTTCACGGGCGGCGATCTGCTTGAACGGGAGGTGGTCGATCAGCCGCATCCGGACTACCGCGGCGACCTCGGGTGCGAGGGCGGCGAGGGCGCTGTCGGTGGCTTCAGAGAGCTGCCGGGTGGCGGTGTGGTGGTAGGGCGTGGTGTGGGAGGGGAGGTCGGGCGGTGACTCCGTGGGCAGGAGCTGGATCCGGGCGCTGGCCCGGCGACGGTGATCGATGATCAGCCGCCGGGCGATCTGGAGCAGCCAGGCCCGGAAGGTGCCGCGGTCCTCGTAGCGGGACAGTGCTCCGATCGCCCGATCCCAGGTCTCCTGGTAGAGATCCTCAGCGTCTCTGCCCACCCGTGAGGTCAGGAAGCCCATCAGCGGTGCCCGGTGTCGGGCGATCAGCATCCGGAGGGCGTCGGGATCGCCGGAGAGGTGGGCGGTGATGAGGCGGTCGTCGTTCATGTTCACCAGGGACAACGCAGACCGGTCAGGGATATTGTCTCAAATCTGGAGACTATCGGCCCTCTTTAGCCTTTCGGGCGTCTTCCAGGCACTGGTCGAGGTCGTCGATGTAGCCCAGTGCATAGAGCGCGGCGCAGCTCTCCTCGTCGAGGATGTTGATCTGCGTGTCGTCTTCCCGGGGCAGGGGCACGATCGCGTAGCCCATGGTCACCCGGGAGTTCTCTGCGACATAGATCGGCCGGGCGCTCTCAAACGGGATGCCCGTCGGATCAACCTCCACCTGCTTGTCCTCGCGCCCAGCGCGAAGGAACAGGGCCGTCTCGATGGCAATCTCCTCGGCGGGCTTTGTGGGCACGACGAAGATCTCACCGGTCTTCTTGGCGCTGCCGAGCCACTTGAGGCGGACCCCTTCACCCTCAATCTCGACCTCGGAGCGGCTGCTCTGGGTGGGATCGGGAGCAGGCCATGCGGCCTCAATGCCTCCGGGAACTTCCAGCCGGGCGGAGACTGAGCTGCTGCGCCCGGAGCGCTTCGCAGTCAGCCGGTAGGCAACCCGTACCTCGGTCTGTAGGGCCTCTCCCATCGCGGTCCGCCCGGCGTCCGTGCCAGCCGTCTCGATGAGGTTGTCCAGCTCACCCGGGTCGGAGAGCACGTCGAACACCCACTCCTCGCCCTCTCGGGTGATGTACTTCTGCCCGCCGCGCAGCGATCCCCAGATCGCCGATCCATACAGCGGACGCCCAAACGCCTGAGGGCGCTCCGCGAAGCCCTCGCTGCGGCTGGCGAAGTCCTGCAGATGCATGCCGGTCATCGTCGCATCGAGTCCAGCGGCGTGGGCGAGGGAAGGGGAGACGTCGAGCAGGCTGACCGGCTCAGTGTGGCGCCCGGGGGCGAAGCCGGGGCCAGACGCGATCAGCGGGATGTGCAGCAGCTCGTCGTAGAGGGTGTGGCCGTGCTCGAAGCCGCCATGCTCCCAGAACTCCTCGCCGTGATCCGCCAGCACAATGACGGTGTCGTTGGGGCCGAGGGTCGAGAGGAAGCGGTCGAGCTGATCGTCAATGTACCGGAGGTTGTTGTCGTATCGGTCCTGGACGTACTGCTTGCCGGCGTCGTCCATGGTGCGGGCCGCCCGGGTCACCTGACTGAGGTGGAACTCATACGACGACAGCTCCTCGGGGGCTTTGCCCGCGAAGGTGTATCGGTAGGTCGGCGGCTCGGTATAGGGGAGGTGCATGTCCATGAAGTGCAACATCATGAAGACTGGTCGATCCGCATGATCCTGCATGTAGTCGAGCGCCCGATCGACCTGCACAGAGGCCATCGGCCAGTTGATGCAGCGATGCTCTCCCCACTCGTCGGCCATCTCGAAGTTGCTGGAGAGGTAGATGTTTCCGGCGATGAAGGTGGTCGCCCAGCCCTCTCCCGCCAGCCGCCCCTGAATGGTGGGGGCCGTCCCCCAGCGCTCGGGGACCTCGCCGGTGACGATGGTGCGGGTGCTGGGGAGGGTCCAGGGGGCGATGGAGCGGGCCTGCTCGAACACCGCCGCGCGCTCCGCCCAGGCATCGAGCTTCGGGGTGGTTGGCCGGTCGTAGCCGTAGGTTCCGATGTGATCCGCGCGCAGGGTGTCGAGGAAGATGACCACCATGCGCGGGGGATCCGCGACGGGGGCATACACGATCGGATCGGCGATGAACACATAGTCCAGCGCGGTGCTCTGCCCTGGATCGGTGCTCAGGGTGAGCAGAACGTCCTGCCCGGACCACGCGGAGAGATCGATGCGCTGGGACTGTGCGGGGCCGATCTTCAGGGCGAAGTCCGCGACCGGGACATCGTCGATCGACACGGTGAGAACCGCACCGTCGGAGATCACCGCGGGATCATTGGCCTCTGGGGGGATGAGGGCCGGCAGCAGGTCGAAGACCCCACCCTCTGGGACGGAGACCGCAAACGTCGCGGTGGCTGGGGCTGGCAGGAACAGGCCGTGCCGGGTGGTGTCGTTGACCTGAAGGGAGCGCTGGAAGAAGTCAGCGTCTGAGAGGTCAGACATGCTGCGGTTCAGCGAGGCTTCACGGTCGCTGGAGGTAGAGTACTGCATGGTGTACTCCCCCGGCTGCGGCGGGCCGTCTGCGATCGGCCTTCGGACCTGGAGGGAGCGGGAGGTGAACTTCCAGGAGCCCGCTTTGCCACCAAGTCCGCTGCTGTGCTTGAGCTTCTTTCTGTCGATGAACACCGCCATGTCGCCGGGTGTTCGGTGGAAGAACAGGGTCCGCGGCCGGATCGGCAGCGCGGTCTCCCAGGTCCGCACCCCGCCCGCCGAGTACACCACCCGCCAGGAGCCCGTGATCGGGATCTTCCCGGGCGTCTCCAAGCGGGAGGACTCCGGCAGGATGACTGAGGTGGGGGAGATGCGGTCAAGCGCAACAGCGGAGCCTGCCTGAGCAGACCCCGCCGCGAAGAGGAGGGTGGTGAGAATCACCAGGACTCCCTGCTGATGGTTTGGATCAGTCCCGACGACGCCGGACGCCAGCGCCGAGGACGCCGATGAAGACGCTGACCAGACCCGCACCCGCGCCGACCGTGGAGCAGCCGCCGGCTTCGGTGGCTTCGATGGTCAGGGACTCGGCGTTGATGCCGCCGGGGCCACCGAGGTTCAGGATGACCTCGTAGGTGCCCTCGCCAGGGAACGCGAGCTTGGGAGACCATGCCTTGATGCTCTGGATCAGCTCGTCGCCCTTGAAGACGTCCCACTGAGCCTGCTCGATGCAGCCATAGACGGACAGGTCGGCCTGGTTGATCATCTGGTAGACGAGGGTGCCGTCGTCGGCGTCGTCATCGTCGGCGGAGCGATCGTAGGTGAACATGCCGTCGAAGCCCTCAGCGGGCTGCGGGGGCTCACAGACGACCACCAGGGCGCGCTCGCGCTCGGTGTACTCCCACTCGCCGCACTCGTCATCCTCGCCGCGGATGGCGACGTTGATGGTGTACTGACCCTGCTCGGTGTAGGTGTGGCAGGTCTCCAGCTCGGTGAGGGTGTCGATCTGACCATCACCGTAGTTCCACTCCGTCTCGATGACTGCCGAGTTGGAGGAGAGGTCGAAGCAGACCTCCAGGGGCACACCGCCGCGGGTCTCGGTGGTGGCCTCGAAGGTGGCGTAGGGGCCATACAGGGCGTTGATACCCTCGATGTCGTCGTCGTTGAGGTCCGCGTCGCCGACCTCGCAGGCGCCGCCGGTCCAGAACATGACCGCGTCGTACAGCTCCTGATCATCACAGTCACCAGCGGCGACATCTTCCTCCTCGCAGGAGTGAGCCATGCCCCAGAGGTGACCGATCTCGTGGGTCGCGGTACCCTCAACGGCGTACTCTGCGTTGCAGATGCCGTTCTCGATGTCTTCGGTGGTACCCCAAGCGACATTCTGGGAGAAGACCATGTCGGAGTCGTAGGCGTAGTAGTAGTTCAAGCCATTGCGGGAGAACGCCAGCTCACCGGAGGTGATGGTGTAGGTCACCGCCAGCGCGCCGCCGCCGTTGATCTCGCTGGGATCATCGAAGTAGGTCACGTTGAGCTGGTCGCCACCGGAGGGCTCGTAGTTGTTCTCCAGCACGCCCATGTACTCATTGGACAGCTGCGCGCAGGGGGCGTAGGTGGTCCAGTTGTCCCAGGACTTCTGCATCACCTCGAACATGTACTCTTCGGTGATTGAGTCCTCGACGGTGGGATTCATATACCAGGGAAGAGGTAGATCATCCCGATCCCAGAGCCACTGGGTGTGGTTCCAGGCCATCGCGCTGTTGGCAAGAAGTAGAGCGGACAACATCAGCGGACCCCGTTCTGAATGTGGTTGATACGGGAGAGCTTCTCGGCGCTGACGCCGGGGATGGGCTGTCCATCCCAGCCGGTCTGCACCCGGGTGAGGATGTGCTCTTCAAAGTCGATGGTGTTCACCCGCTCGTCCTCAGGAGGCAGCGGGATGAAGCGGTGG
>JBLHNG010000530.1:0-6238 GCA_047621685.1 Myxococcota bacterium
GGATGAGCAGACCGCAGAGCGGGTTGCGGCGCTGGAGGCGGAGCTGATCGGGACCCGGCAGACCCTCCAGGCGACAATCACCGAGCTTCAAGAGCACCGGGATCAGCTCGCGGTCGCGCTGGATGTTGCGGAGATGGTGTCCTGGGAGTGGCACCCGGCTCAGAACACCATTCGCGGTGGACACAGCTCTAAAAGCAGCCAACTCGGCGAGTTCTTCGGTGTGGCGGAGGCGCAGGATGATGCGCGTGTCTACTGGGCGCGGGTCCATCCCGGTGACACCAGAGCCCTGGACGAGCAGCTCCGAGCGGCCATCAAGCAGGGCGGCAAATTCAGCTTCCAGGTGCGGCTCATCCACCCCACCCGCGGGCTGCGTCACATCCGGGCCAGGGGAACGGTCCTGGGGGGGCAGGATGCGCGCTACTGCCTCGGCGTGAGCTGGGACGTCACCGAGCATGTGCTTGCCCAGCAGGTGATGACCCGGCAGAGCGCCGAGCTGAATCGCATCAACTCCGAGCTGGAGCAGTTCGTCTCGGTCGCGGCCCACGACCTCCGCCAGCCGATCCGGACCGTGGTCAGCTTCCTGGACATCATCGAGGAGGACTTTGGGCAGCGGCTGCCCGAAGAGGCCCGGGAGTATCTCCAGCTCGCCCGAGGCAGCGGTCACCACATGAGCCATCTCTTAGAGGGGCTGCTGAAGCTGTCGGGTGTGCGGCGCTTTGCCGAGCCGTTTGTGGAGACGCCGCTGTCACAGGTGCTCTCCGACCTGCTCGACGGCATGGCATCAGAGATCCAGGAGATCGGCGCGCACATTACGGTCGGGGAGCTGCCCACACTGCGGGTCGACGGCGCTCAGCTCACCGTGGTGTTTCGCAACCTCATCGACAACGCCTTGAAGTATCGCCACCCCGACCGGCCGGTGCGCATTCATGTCGAAGCACGGCAGCTCGGTGAGCTGTGGGAATTCGCGCTGATGGACAACGGAATCGGCATCGAGCCACGGTTCTACGAGAAGATCTTTGTCGTCTTTCAGCGACTCCACACCCAGGACCGCTACCCCGGAACCGGCATCGGCCTCGCCCTCTGCCAGCGGATCATCGAGCGGCATGGCGGGCGGATCTGGGTCGGTCCGGCGCCAGAATCGGGCAGCCGGTTTGCGTTCATTCTTCCGCAGCGCCCCGCTTCCGCATGAGCTCCTGGACAGCGTTGAGCAGCTTGAGCCGGGAGAGGGGCTTGCGCAGGACCGGCCGATCGACCGTCGCCTGGAAGGCATGGAGGTGGTCGGGCAGGGTGGCGCCGCTGTAGAACAGCACCCGCTGGGTCAGGGCCGGGTGCTGGGTGCGCAGGGCCTCATAGAAGCCGCAGCCGTCCAGCTCAGGCATCATCATGTCGCAGAGGATGACGTCGAAGCGGGTGTCACGCCCCAGGATCTCCAGCGCCTCCAGCCCATCGGATGCCACGGCGGTCTCCAGTCCGGAGCGGAGGAGCTGCTGGCTGAGGGTCCGGCGGACCATCGGCTCGTCGTCGATGAGCAGCACCCGACCCGCACGGGCGGTGGCCTGTGCGGTCTGTGTGGGTGGTGGGCGGGTGTTGAGCTGGGTGTCCGTCGGGAGGAGCAGCTCGAAGCGGGTGGGCGCACCGGGCTCGGAGGCCAGCCGGAGATCGCCGCCGTGTCGACGGAGGATGTCCCGGGCCAGCGGAAGCCCAAGCCCGGTCCCATCTCCAGGAGGGCGGGTGGTGTAGAACGGCTCGAAGATGCGATCGCGCAGCACCCCGGGGATCCCCGCGCCGGTGTCCGCCACCGCGATGGTGATCATCCCACCGGACTGCTTCGCGGAGATGGTGATGGCGTTCTTGCAGGGATTGCCGGCGGGGATGGCCTGGGTGGCGTTGCGGACGAGGTTGAGCAGCGCCTGGCTGAGGGCATCCCGGCTCGCGATGACGCTGGGAAGCTCACCGATGTCGAGCTTCAGCTCCGCGACCGCGTTGATCTGGTGGCGGCTCATTGCGCAGACGTTCTGGATCAGGTCGGTGAGATCCACCTGGCCCGCTTCGCTTTGGCTGGCCTCAAGGAAGCCCTGGAGCGACCGGGTGAGCTGGGTGATCCGGGTGATCCCGTTGAGGCTCTCCGTGAGCATGTCCTCGGACTCCTGGAGCGCGCCGACCAGCTCAGGATCGTGATGGAGTGCGGCCTTGAGCGAGGGCAGCTCCATGCGCAAGAGCTGGATGTTGGTCATCAGGACGGTGGCCGGGTTGTTCACCTCATGGGCCACCCCGGCAGCGAACTGTCCGAGCACTGCGAGTCGCTCTGCGTGCTGGAGCTGACGGCGGAGTCGCTCCTCGCGCTTTCGGTAGGAGACATCGCGGACCGCGGCCAGCCAGGCCGCCTCGCCCTTCCAGGTCGTCCGGGCGGTGACGATCTCTACGGTGCGGGCGCCGCCGATGCCGGACAGCTCCAGGATGGTCGGGGTGCCTTCTTCGAGGGGGAAGGGGGGACGGCTGCCGATCAGTCGGCGGGCAGATCGGCCCAGGAGCGTGGCTGCGGCGGGGTTGGCGAGCTTGATGAGGTTGTCCGCACTGACGACGAGCATGGCGTCGGGATGTGTCTCGACCACCCTGCGGAGGCTGGCTTCCGTCTCTCGGACGGCCTGGAGGCGCTTGTTGCGCTCGATGGCGTAGCGGATTGCCCGTGCAAGCATGCGGGGGTTGATCTCGGCTTTGGAGAGGAAGTCCTCCGCACCCTCATGGAGCGCAGCCGGCCCACAGTCTTCCTCCATCCCCGTCATCACGATGCAGGGGATTTGTGGTGCCAGGCGCCGGATGCGGCGAATGCCGTCCATTCCGACCGTGTCGGGGAGCCCGAGGTCGAGCAGCACCACATCGATCCCGGTGGCCTGCATGCCTGCCCGCTCTCGGAGGACCGTCATGGTCTCCTTGAGGGTCTGTGTGTGGATGATCTCCGCGCTGATTCCGACCAGTGCACGCACCATTCGCTGAGCGTCTGCCGGGTGATCTTCCACGAGCAGGATGTTCTGGAGCCTCATGTCTACCGATGATACCCGAGCAGCCATGCGGACTTCGAGATCGCACGACAAGTTTACCAGCCTGCCTCCGCCAATTTGACCTGGTAGCCGGTGCAGTCAGTGCCGGCGGGCAGTGTGATGGTGGTCTCGCCGGTCTGACCGGGTGGGATGTCGCTGAGCACACCCTCCGCGACGGTGTCGCAGTGAACGCTCATCACCGCGCGACCCACCGTGATCGGTGCGAGATTCTTCGCGCTGAGGGTGACGTCGATGCGACCATCGGGCCAGGCGGTCGCTGAGGAGGCCATCTCCAGCCACGCCTCGACGTCCTTCGTCTGTCCGCCTGCTCGGGGCCGGAGGGTGAGCTGCTGGTTGATGGTGTCGATGGTGATCAGGAAGCGGCCCGAGACGTTCATCCCCAGCAGCCCCCGGGCGTGATCATTGCGGCAGGCTGCGCAGCGGGAGAGGGTGACATCGCCAATCCGGTGGCCTCCGATAGAGACCGCAGAGATCAGGGTGACCGGCGACTGGGTGGGACCGGCGGCGGTCTGGGTGGTGATGATCGGGGCGTCGTCTGCGATGTGCAGCCCGAGGGCGTCGAGCGAGGCCGCATCGAGGGTGGTCAGGGTGGCGCCGGTGTCAAACAGCATCGGCATCTCGACGGTCGTGCTGCCCTCAAAGGTGACCGGGATGATGATCGAGTTTCCGGCTGTCTCATAGTGAATGACGATGTCGCCGGGAGCGGGAGCTTGGGGCGCAGTGGTTGGGGGCGTGACCTCGGGCGCTGCGACATCGGCAACCGGCGGGAGCGCTGTGGGAGCGGCTGGGACCCCCGCGACCTCCCCGCCAAAGTCGGGCAGCACCGCGTAAGCCAGCTCCCCGATGCCCTCGCACTCTCCGCAGACCAGCCCGAAGCCCGCGTTGACCATTGCTGACGGTGCATGAGGCAGCACGACGGGCAGCAGCACCAGCAGCGCCAGCGACCAGCCCGCCATCACCACCGGGACCAGCAGGCGCGGGGCACGCAGGAAGCCAGCCAGCGCTGGAGCGAGCACCACCACGACCGCCGCGATCACCCCGGCCACCGGTCGCCCCGCCTGTGCCCCGGCACCCGCGATCAGCGCCCCGGCGAGCACAGCGAGGTGCGCGGCGAGCAGCAGGAAGGGGGCCAGGAGCACGGTCGGCATACAGAGAGTCTACTCGCGCCGTCGCCGTCGCAGCATTCCGGTCAGTCCGAGCAGTCCGAAGAAGCTCGCCGCACAGGTGAAGTCCGGCAGCTCGCACTTGATCGGTCCGATGTCCTCGGTGTCGATGCCGCACGAGGGGGGATCCTTGGGGATGGAGTCGTCCCACGGTGACATCACCCCGGCGTGGAAGGCGATGTCGATGCAGTACGTGCCGTCTCCGAGGCAGTCGTAGCAGCTCGTCCCGAAGCCCTGGAGGTACTCACAGACCGTGGACTCCGGCGTCGAGCCCTGGGTGATCACCTCGCCCTCGACCAGCTCCCGGGAGATCAGCGCGGTGTGCAGGATCGCGGTGCCCTCCACCCCACCGAGCAGGGAGGCATCCTCCAGCCAGCCGCCTCGAATGGAGAGATCGCGCAGCAGCGGGTTGTCGTCGTCGATGTCCAGCGCCGCAGTCTCCCAGGTCAGCTCCCCGGTCGCGCTCAGGGTGCCCTTCGCTCGCAGTGCCCGACAGATCGGGTAGTCCTCATCACCAGCCGCACGGGTGAACACCTCAAACACCGCCTCGTCGCCGTCTACCGAGACCACCTCCAGCCACACCCCATCGATGAGGGAGAGCATGACGTTGCCCAGTCCGTCAGGTGCGGGAATCCAGGGAGAGTCGAGGTCCATGGTGAACGGAACCCCGACGATGGACTCAGGATCGAAGCTCTCACCACGTCCGTAAGGCAGCACGGTGTGCACGAGAGCCCCTTCGGTGAGCGCCTCGGGGTGGGTGATGGCGTGATCGCCAACGGAGAGATCGTCGCGGAAGCCGTAGGTCCCCTCCACGGTGGACAGCTCCGTCTGGAGTGCCACCCCGTTGACCTCTGCGGCGAGGACCTCCTCGCTGCCTTCGAGTTGGGCGACCATCGGATCCCACGACGCCTGACCGTAGACCTCCAGGGTCCGCTCCAGGTTGGTCTCTGGATTGGTGGTTCCAGTGTCCTCGACCTTGTCTCTGCAGCCGATCATCGACAGCGTCAGCAGGGCGATCCATCGTGTGTACATGGTGTCTCCTCTCGGCTCGAGCCGGACCTGGCCTATGCTATCGGGCATGAGACTCACCGTCTTGCTCTCCTGTGCGATGCGCGCGCCATCGTGATCGCCTTGCTGACACTGTTCTCCACCGCCAGCGCGGAGTGGAGCTGGTTCTTCGTGCCCACCGCCGGCTACGACACCGACGACAAGCTCGGGTTCGGTGCCCGCGCGGAGGTCAACCGTGCTGCGGAGGGCCTGACGCCCTACCAGACCGGCATCATGGCCCAGGCCTACGCCACCACCAGCGGCTACCACAACCACCGGATCCGCTACGACCGGCTCGGGATCGCGGACACCTGGCGGCTGACGGTCTATGCGGCCTGGCGGGTGTGGGGGAACGACGGCTACTGGGGCATCGGCAACGGCACCGTGCGTGAGGAAGGGAGCGATTACCAGCGTTACCGCTACAAGCTCGTCCAGCCGACCACCCATGCGGCCATCCAGCGTCCGATCGGGGATCAGTGGAGCGTCTTCTTTGCGCTGAAGTCCAAGTGGAGCGCGGTGTCTGCGGCCCCGGACTCCCTGCTGGCTGAGCAGCAACCGTATGGCATGGACGGCGGGCTGATGGCCCAGGGGCTCACCGGGATCATCTTCGACACCCGGAGCCCCCAGCTCAACCCCGAGTCGGGGGTTCGCATGGAGTTTTCTGGGCGTTACGGGCCGAAGCTGTCGGAGGGCGGTGGTCACTTCGGCGGCCCGTATGCCTCCGCGCGTGGGTTCACGTCACCCACACCGTGGGTGACGCTTGGGGCACGGGTGATGGGGGAGTGGTTGGTCGGGGAGATTCCGTTCTACGAGCAGGTGCAGTGGGGTGGGTGCCGACCAGTCAGCGGGTTTGGGGGCTGGGAGACGCTTCGCGGCGTGCCGTTTGGGCGGTGGCGGGCGCCGGGGAAGGCGGTGCTGAACACGGAGGCGCGGCTGCGGGTGTTCGAGCACAGCCTGCGGGATGCGAGT
>JBLHNG010000531.1:0-6238 GCA_047621685.1 Myxococcota bacterium
GGCATTAAGCACCATCGAGATCCCACCAGTGGCCACCTGCGCCTGGGCGCCAACGAGCCGCAGGCCAGGGTGGAGCAGCACCCGGCGCTCGTCGATGGACCACATCAGCGAGTCAATGCACAGGGCGACGGTGCGGCCCTCACAGGTCAGCTGACCGACCGGGCCACCGACGAAGCCCGCAGCCCGCAGACGCGCTTCCCCACGCTCTTGATCCCAGGTGCCCTCCAGGGCGAGCTGGAGGGGGTAGCCGGAGAGGGTCTCCAGGGTGGGATCAATCTCCAGACGAGGGAGATCGAAGGCATCTCGGATCTCATTGACCAGGGTGTAGGCCAGGGCGGTGGTCTCTGAAGGGCTCACGGTGGGCTCGCCAGGCAGCCCCAGGATCGGTGCCGGTGGGGTGTCCATGTCGACATGCAGCGGGATCGACATCACGGTTTTGCCCCGACGGCTCAGCTCCAGCCACCACTCCCCAGCCTCTCCCAGCACCGGCTCCTCCGCCATCAGTCCGCTGCTCTCGATGGTGGAGGGCGACAGGAGACGCCACGCGTCCGCATCCGTCTCCAGAGACAGCGACGCGCCGAGGGGCAGCTCTCGGTGAAATGCCGCCACGGTGGCCCGGGGATGCCCGATGATCGCCACCCAACGATCCGAGCCGCCTGCCCGTGCCCGGACCAGACCGACTTGCTCTCCAGTGACCATGACCCGCTGAATCTCAACAATCAGGGCCTCGGGAATGGTGTCCTGCGGCACGCTCTCAACGAGGAGGCTGCGCACCGGGTGGGGGTAGCCGGCCCGCACTGCCGCCCACCGCGCCCCGCTCAGCTCCGGGGCGAATGGCTGCTCCAGGGCCAGCGCGGTCGCCGCACCCGACAGCGACTCCTGCCAGGGCAGGCCCACCGAGACCGCCCGCGCGATGAGGGGATCCCGGGGCTCGCTGGGGCCGGTGGCATAGAATTCCCCATCCGGTGCCGGCAGGATTGGTGCGGGCGGGAGTGGGGGGGCAGGCGGCTCCTTGGGAGCACAGGACAGCAGTGTGAGGAACAACATCAGACGATGCCTCAGCAAGATGCGGACCATGCCTACCCCGGCGTGTCTGAGGCCCACACCCGAAAACATGTCACCAGCCCCGTCAAAGGCCGGACAATCTGTCAGCAGAGTGGTGCTGTGTGACCCACCGGGACATCCCTGCCCCGGTGAGCCTGCCCCACTTCACCGACCTGGGGAGGAAAAGCGGCGTTGCATGGCTTGCCGAATCGGGCCCGCCTCTTGCTATGGTCTCTGAGCGGAGGATCGATGCGCGTCCCACTCAGCTCTGCCCTGCTCTTGCTCCTTGCCACCGGCTGTGCGCCGGACAACAACATCAACATCCTCGCTCAGACCGACCTCTTCTACCAGGAGGGCGCCAACGCCGTCGACATCCTGTGGGTCGTCGACGACTCCATCTCGATGCAGGGCGAGCAGGAGCAGGTCGCCGAGGGATTTCGGAACTTCATCGGCTCGCTTCAGGAAGAGGATGTCGACTTCCAGCTCGGCGTAGTCTCCACGGACATGGACCTCAGCAACCCGCAGCGCGGCCGTCTCCTCGGCAGCCCGGCAGTGCTGACCCCAGACGATGACTACATCACCCTGTTTGAGGAGCGGGTCCTGGTGGGAACGGAGGGCTCGGACAAGGAGCGTGGACTCCAGGCTGCAGCCTCAGCCCTGATCGGCGACTCGCAGGGGCTGGTGCGTGAAGACGCCGGACTGGCCGTGATCTTTGTCTCCGACGAGAACGACTGCTCCGACGAGAACACCATCCCCGATGCTGCCGACGGACAGCGTTGCTACGATGAGCCCGACGTCCGGGTCCCCGTCCAGCGCTACATCGATGACCTGCTCGCTCTCAAGGGGGACCAGCGCATGTCGGTCTCCAGCATCATCGGCCCGACCCTCTCCGAGGGGTGCGGTGGTTCCTGGCCGGGGCTGCGGTATGAGAGCGTCTCCGAGCGCCTCAACGGGCTCCTCGGAAACATCTGCGATGCGGACTACATCGACCTCATGTCCCAGATCGGAGAGCGAATCACCGATCCAATTCGGACCTTCTACCTCGAATACTCGCCCATCGAGGAGACCCTTGAGATCAGCGTTGACGACGAGATCATCGAGGCGGGTGTCCGGACTGGCTGGACCTACGACGCGGATCTGAACACCATCAGCTTCGATGGGAGCTGGGTGCCGCCGTTTGATAGCAGCATCGCAATTCGCTACGACATCTCCGGAGGGTGAGTCGGTCGGTCACAAAACCGGGACAAATTGGAGGTTGCCCTCTGTCTTGAGGTGGCTAACTGACAGTGGGAGCCTCAGATGATCAAGATCCACGCCAGCCCTCTGGTTATTGCCGCCGCCCTCGGTCTTCTCGGCCCCGCGGCACTGCTGGAAGACGAGGACACCGAGGAACTCGGCGGGCTCTGGGTCCGCACGTCCGAAGCCCACCTGACAGAGACCCCTCTGTCAGAGACCAGCATGCTGGAGGTCAGCCTCCTGCCCGGTCAGCTCGGTGATCGCATCCAGCTCCTCCCGATGGATGATCGCTATGTGCTCGACGAAGGCAACGGCCGTGATGCTGGGCTGAGCACCTGGAGCATCGAGCCGGTGGTCCTCCAGGAGCTGAACATCGCTGAGGCGGAAATCACCCGCGAGTTTCACACCGAGGGCGACGACCTGAAGGTCCGCACCGTGGTCTCACAGGAAGGTGAGGTCGTGGAGTACGTTGACCTCTTCACCCGGGTGACCTGAGCTTCTCAACTCAGTTCAGCGCAGATGTGATCGCGGTCGAGGCGTAGGTCCAGACCTTTGACGCGCTCTCAGCGAACGCGATGAGACTCGCGATGATGCCGACGCTGACGAGGGTCGCGATGAGTGCGTATTCGATGCCCGTAGAGGCGCTCTCGTCCATCAGCAGGTCTGTGAGTCTACGCATCCTGGAACCTCCTCAACTCAATGGTCTTATCGGAAATCTCTCATTTTCCTGAACATCATGGGGATGATGTCTGGGTAGATGGGAAATTATACATTCATCTCTACTGAGACAAAAGGGGAATTCATGCACTTGAAGCGTAACCTTGTCGGGATTCTGGGCCTGATTTTTGCCTCGATGGCCCATGCGACGCCTCAGACCGGCCCTGCGTGGCTTGCTCACATTGATGCGGTCGCCCGGGTGGATGATGCCCACATGGTCCTGGAGCTGACCGTGACCGACGCCCGCGGAGAGCAAGCGGGGCGGACCATTGAGATCTGGCAGAAGGGAGACGACAAGCGGCTGGTTCGCATGGTCGAGCCGACCCGCCTGAAGGGGGTCGGGCTCCTGGTCACCCACGGCGACGCCCTCCACCTCTTCCTTCCCCAGTACCCCCCGGCGCGCCGCGTGGTCGGCAGCAAGCGGGCCGATGCGTTCATGGGAACCGACTTTGCGGTGGATGATCTCGCCCGGATTGGCTTTGCCGACGACTACGACGCCGAGATCATCGGCACCGAAGCGGAGCTGACCCGGCTGTCGCTCACCCCCCGGACCGACACCGGGGATGCCTCTGTCGACATCTGGGTCGGTGACGATGGGGTCATCCGGCGACTGGAGCACATCAACAAGCGCGGCGAGGTCACCCGACGGCTGACGATGGACGATGTCCGGCTGGAGGGCGAGACCCCGCTGGCGCATCGGATGGAGGTGGTCGATGTCAAGCGAACCCGGAGCACGGTGGCCGTCCTGCAGTCCGCCGCGCTGGATCAGGGACTGTCCGATGAGCTGTTCACGGTCAGCGCGCTGGAGAACCCCTGATCCGGTAGTATGGGGGCAATCGGAGGAAACATGAGACACCTGATCCTGACGGCAGCCTTCATCGGCATGACCCCCCTTGCTGGCTGCGGTGACAAGAGCGACACCGGAGACTCTGCGGCTTTTGAGACCGGCGAGTTCCAGTTCACCAACACCGCGGTCAGCGATGCCTGCCTCGACGGTGGGTTCACCTTGCTGTTCCTCCCCGAGGGCAATGGCTCAGAGAGCGACTGGACCTACCCCGTCGAGCTTCCCGGCTGGGACAGCCTGCCGGCGACCTACTCCATCCAGCTCCAGGACCCCTTCTCCAGCATGGAGATCACCGTCTCTGAGGGCGGCACCGATCAGTTCGCCCTGGCCGGCGCGCTCCAGACCGGGGTGGTGTTCAACGAAGACTCCTACCCTGACTGCACTGTCGACCTCAGCATCGATGCGATCATCAACATCGAGACCAGCGACTCGGTGACCGGTCAGGCGTTCATGAGCGTCGACAACCCGTCCGGTGACACCTGCCCGGTGTTTGACAGCGGCACCCCCTGTCAGGTCACCCTGGACTTCTACGGCAGCCGGCAGTAGTGCTCCTCCTCGTCGCGGGTCTGGCTGCTGCTGAGGAGAGCACGGAGGCTGGCGCGACGCTGTCGACGAGCCTCCGGCTCTCCCCGTCAGGCTACTGGCTGGACTTCCGCGACACCGCTGTGTTCTCGCCCTGGGCTGCTGCTGCGATCGGGAGCCGGGTGCGAGCCCGAGGCAGCATCGACTTCCGGCTGCACAGCGCCTCGGCGTTCGAGGAAGTCGAGGGTGCGAGCAGCGTGGCGGGCACCCAGCCCTGGTCGCTGCGGGTACGAGACGCCTGGATCGCCACCCGTGGTGAGCACCTGTCTCTGAAGATGGGTGCGCAGCGGGTGGCCTGGGGGGTGGGCACCGGGATCAGCCTGGTCGACAACCTCAACCCCTGGAACCTCGAAGACCCCACCCGGTTCGATCGCCGCCTGTCCACCCCCGGGGTCCATGCGGTCGGCAGCTTCGGCGCGGTGTCCGTGGAGGGGGCCTGGATGCCCTTCTTCGTGGCTGGTGCGCTTCCATCGTCGGGGGTCTCCCTGACCGCGGGCTCGACGGATGTCTTCGACACAGAAGCCACCGGGGCTGGTGACATTGAGATCCGGGAGCTTCAGACCCGGGTGACCCTCCCAGAGGGCGCCATCTGGAGCAGCGGCTTCGGCGGTCGGATGCGCTGGAGCGGCTCAAGGGCGGACCTCGCCCTGTCGTGGTATCGCGGCCATGACACCCTGCCCCAGGTCGACGGTGACGTCTTGCTCACCGGGTTTCAGACCGACACCGATCGGGTCGATGTCGGGGTGCCGCTGGTCTATCCGGTGGTGAGTGTCGGTGGGCTGGAGGTCAAGGGGGAGCTGCTCTCCGGAATCTCGGGCTGGGCAGAGGTCGCCGCGGTGCTGCCGGACGCCACCGCCGCGACCACCAGCCTCGCGCAGCTGGAGTCCCTGGAGAAGCTCGGCACCATCGACGAGATCCCCGATCCGCTGCCGGTGACCGTGACCCAGGACGGCGAGCCGTACCTCAAGTGGCTCGTCGGCCTCGATCGGTTCGTCGGCCCGGTCTACCTCAACGTGCAGTGGCTGCACGGCTTCCCCACCGAGCGACAGCAGGTCGACGTCCGTGACTATGCCCTGCTCGCTGTTCGATACGGCATCACCCCGACCCTCCGCCTCGACCTGACCGGAGCCTCAGACGCGGCCGGCTACCTCGGGGGTGGAGGGCTGACCTGGCTGTACGCCGACACGGTGGAGCTGTCGGGAGGCGGGGTGGTCATCGGCGGGCAGGATGGAAGCGCCCTGGCCGGGTTCGCCGGGGTCACCCATGGAAGGCTGTCCGCAAAGATGAGCTTCTGAGGCAGTCTGAGCCAGGCTGAGCCTACTCCACCGGGTCGATGGCTTCGGTCTCGGGGACCACGGGCTTCGTCGGTGGGGTCTTGGCGACCTCCAGGTAGCGCTTGAGCGCGTCGGTCTGAGACTGACCGGGCAGCATCTCCTTGAGGCGGCTCGGGATCGGGGTTCCCGGATCGGCCTGGATGAGCTTCTCCTGGAGGTATGGCCCGACCTTGGCGTTGTTGACCGGCTCGCCGACGTTGGCGACGATGCTCTCGAACAGGGTGGCCTCGGTGGCGTAGGCGTACAGGAAGTTCTGGGAGTAGCCCGGGTAGTTCCAGGCCAGGCTGGAGAGCAGGGCGGTGTCGAAGGTCAGGCCGCGCTCGTCGGTGCCAGGGATGGGCAGTCCGGTCAGCTCTGCCCGGAGGTCCGCGGCATAGCGGGTGAGGCTGATGAGATCGTCGGGGTTCTCATAGAGCCGCTTCTCGACCAGGGTGTCGACGATGCCACCGGTGATCTGCGCGGCGACGTCCCGGGCGCGCTG
>JBLHNG010000532.1:0-6223 GCA_047621685.1 Myxococcota bacterium
TCCCCACAGCACCAGAGACATCGTGCTGCGCGAGGTGTCGGTAGATGCTCTTGAGCATGCGCTGCTCGCGATGTCCGACCACCCCGACCTCAGCAATGTCGGTCAGGATGAGCGTGCCGTCCGCACGAATGACAATGTTGTGCAGATCGACCAGCTCGCAGAAGAAGTAGTTCTCAAAGAAGCTCCACCACCCCATGCGCAGGATCTGTCGCCCGATCTCTTCGGGATCCAGACCGTATCCTGCCAGCTGTGCGCTCAGCTTTTCGTCGTGGCTCTCCTGAACTGCGATGATCTCCCGGAGCCGGATCCCGTTGACAAACTCATTGATGATCACATCATCGCTGCACAGCTCGACATAGACCTCCGCGGCAGCCCATCGCTTGATCCGGTGGTCCTTGATGGATTTATTGAACATGCGCATCAGACGCATCGTGCGGCGGAAGTCCAGCCCCTCCATCAGCATCTGCGGCAGCTCTTTCTGGAGGATGTGCAGGGAAACCACCCGCTCATCGGGCAGGAGGGCACGGAGCAGCGTGAACAACCAGTTCAGCGCAACCCGCTCGGTGTTCAGCTTCAGCGCGGCGTCTGGTCTGCGGACACGAACCGCGACCTGCCCCTCAGCATAACAGTCACCCTCCAGCCGTGCGATCACCTCTGGACGCAGCTGCGCCTGGTAGATGCACATCAGGCTGTTGGAGAGGATCGGCTCTGGATCGAATTGCAGAAAGACCGACTCAACCGGCTGCCCGATCGCCAGCTCGACCCGCTCCAGCGCCACAGAGAGCGATATCGGCGGGGAGACATCTCGGAGGCGGGCCAGCTCACTGGCGGTCTCCAGCTCCACCGCGTCGAGTCGCATGGCGAGCTGTCGGGCGGTCCGGATGGCGACCCCGCCTTGCCGGGTGATGGCTTGCACCGCCCGATCCGCACGGCACGACGCAGAGCCTCTTCCACAGAGGCGGTCCCACGCCACCGTACAGGCAAACCGCATGACGCCCACACTCATCGCCGCAGTGCGTCGCGCGACCAGAAGCAGAGGCGGACTCGGCGGTGAGAATGCCCGAAACTTCGGGGGCTCTTTCTCGGGGTGGCTCAGCACCAGCGGGGGGAGGCTGGAGGGAGGGGCTTCTCTCACGTCTCCTCCGGATCAAATTCGTTGAGCCGGGCCAGCACCCGACGGAGGTTGCTGGCGGTGATCAGCACCACGATCGCCACCATGCCTGGGTGGCTGGCCACAATCTGGAGCAGTTCTTCACGGTTCAGCTCCCCCGATGAGCGCCACGACCAGGCCGTCGCCGCCAGAAGCGTCCCGAAGAACAGCAGCGAGCTGGCGGTGCCGATCTTGAGCATGGAGGAGGCGAAGTGGGCGCTCTTGCTGCTGGCGGCGCTGAATTCCCGAGGCAGGTTTCGGCTGAGGTGGCCAGCAACATAGACGCCCTTTCGAACCGACTCCCCGATCTCCCCAAGCTCCTGCGTCACGCGGTCCGAGACCGGACGCCACTGCCGACGTGATCGCCGCATCACCCGCTTGCGGGCCTTCTTGCGCCACGTCTTGAAGGACTTCTCGACGTTGATGCTCGGGTCGAGTCGGCAGGCGAGGGTGTCATAGAGCAGGGTGGAGCGAATGAACAAGAGGACGTCGAGGTTGATCGGGAGGTTGAACCTCCGGATCGCCTCCAGCGTCCAGACCCACAGCGCTGCGCTGGTTCGCTCCCACCACTCCGCATCATCCGAGCGCACGGTGATCTGAAAGTTCCACATCACCTGCTCTAAGACCCGCTGGATCTCAGTGGCATCGATGTTGGGCAGCGGAGCGAGGAGGGCGAGGGTCACCGCAGTGCCGCCGGAGATGTCGTCGTTGATCAGCCGACGGCTCATCTCGATCTGGTGGCTGGCCATCTCCCGAGAGACGACCCCACAGGCACCAAAGTCGATGAGCACAATGTGGTTGTCAGGCCGAATGATGATGTTTCCGGGGTGGGGGTCTGCGTGGAAGAACGGGCACTCCATTCGCCCCCACATGCCGACCTGCATGATGCGCTGTCCGATAATCGCCGGGTCGATGCCCACTGACGCCAGGGTCTTCAGTGCGGCGATGTCACCGGTCTCCGTCGCCGCCAGCACATCGGCGCATGGGTAGCCGTCGACAAACTCAGTGGTCAGGATGTCGATGTCGCTGAGGTGTGCGAACACCTTCGGAGCGCTCAGCCACTTGATCCGGTCGTTCTTGACGTACCGCCGCCAGATCATCTGGTGGTTGGCCTCGCGGCACAGGTCCAGCTCCCCCATGAACATGTCGACCAGATCGGTTCGCAGGTACTTGAAGAACCCAGAGCGGACGATGGTTGTGGCCTCCAGCAGGCGGGTCATCAGGGAGAGGATGGTCAGGTCTGCGGCGAACAGCTTCTCCACCCCTGGACGCCTCACCTTCACCGCAACGACCTCCCCGGAGTGCAGCGTCCCCCGCCACACACAGGCGATGGAGGCTGCGCCGATGGGGGTGCGATCGAAGTGCTTGAACGTCTCATCGAGGGACTCGCCGGTCAGGGCAGTGATGCGCTGGATGGCCTTGTCGGTCTCAAACGGCGGCACTGAATCCATCAGCAGGCTCAGCTCCTGGCTGACCTCAAAGGGCAGGAAGTCGACCCGCACCGCAAGCTGCTGGCCGAGCTTGACGGCCGTGCCGCCGACCTGCTCGAACACCCGACGGAGCCGCGCACCAAACAGACGCGGGCTGCGCTCCCCCCGAAGTCGATCCCACACCACCACACCGGCAAACACAGCCAGGGCGATGCACCACCGAAACGCCCGGATCACCACCAGGAGCGGAGAGGCATCCGGGACCGGATAGCGACGGATCTGAGGCCGCCGGTCATCCTCTCCCAGCTCCGCGAGCAGCGGACGGCGTGACATCTTCTGGAGGATCCCCGTGGCGCGCGCACGAGTCTCGGCGGAGCGATCTTCAGGGGAGGAGTTCATGGGGTTCTCTACTGTCCGATGTCTGACTTTACCAGTGGACAGATTCAGCACCGAGATACGAGGGGGCGCCCGATAAACTCCCGGAGACTACTTCAGTGAACGCGCCGAATCCTGACACCATTGAGCAGCTCTGTACAATTCTCAGCGAAGTTGCCGGGTTTGCCCCCGAAGAACTTCCCAGAGACCAGAACGTGTTGGAGCTTGGAATCAGCTCTCTGGTTCTCGTCGACGTGTTCCGGCTCATCCAGGAGCGCATGGATGTCCGCCCTTCAATTCGTCGGGTATTTAATGAGTTCGACACCATCCATCGGCTGGCGGGCTACCTCGACGAGCTGATCGCGACTCGCCCTGACACCCCTGCCCCGCCGCCGGTCGTCCGCGCGGTCCGGCAGGACGACGCGGTGCTTCCCCTCCACCCCACCCTCCGGCACCTCGCCTTCCTTGCGGGCTACTCCGCGTCTTCGGCGATCGCGTTCAACGAGTCGGTGGTCCTGCGACTGTCCGGTCCGCTGGAGGTTGACGTCCTGGAGGAAGCGCTGGAGACGGTGCGGGGTCGACACGATGCCCTGCGGGCGCGACTGCGTGCGGACGGACAGCTGGGCATCAGCTCCCAGGAGGATCCCTTCGCGCTGTCGGTGCTCACCCCCGGAGAGGGAGGCACTGCCGCACTGCTCACCGAGCTGTGTGGTCACCACTTCACCGTCGATGCCGCGATGCTCCAGGCCACCCTGGTGTCCCTCGACGAGGACGACCACCTGCTGGTGCTGGTCAGCCATGCACTGGTCAGCGATCGGATCGTGCTTCAGCGAGTCGCTGGAGAGGTCGCGGCGCTGTACTCAGAGGCCATCGGCGGGGAGCCCGCGGCGCTGCCGGATCCGGTCCCCCTGTCTCGCTGCTTTGAGGCCCTCACCCGAATGCAGGACCGCAGCGCCGAGAACCTCGCCTACTGGAAGACGGTGCATGCAGACCACCATGCACAGTCCGAGCTTCCCACCGACCGTCCCCGCCCCGGGGTGAAGAACTACGACGGCGCGCGGGTCTCGCTGCCCCTGTCCGATGCCCTCACCGAGGGACTGCGGCAGTGGGCGCGCAGCCACAACGCGTCTTCGTCCATGGCGGTCCTCGCGGTGTTCAGCGCGCTGCTGGATCGGCTCACCGGAGGAGCTGGCGAGACCATCGGACTGCTGGGGCGCTACAACCTCGCCCACCTCACCGGCTCTCAGGTCGTGGCTGGGCTGGTCAACCCTCTCCCCCTGCGCCTGCCAGCAGCCAGGGACGCGGCGCTGGGGCAATGGCTGGAGTGCATCCGAGACACCGTCGCCGATGCCTTCGACCACCAGGAAGTCGCATTTGCAGATCTCGTCAATCAGCTCGATCCGGTCCGGGATCGCAGCCGCTCCGCGCTGTTCACCGTCGGCTTTGAGGTGCTCTCGGAGACCAACACCCCCGAGCTGCTCGATCTCAACGCCCAGTGGGTCACCCCGCCGGCTTCGGGCTGCCGCTACGATCTCCACCTCACCCTCGTAGAGTCTGACGCCAGCCTGACCATCCAGTGCGACTACAGCACCGAGCTGCTGGATCGCGACACAGTGGTCTCCTGGCTCAAGCGGCTGCGCAGCCTGCTGGGGCGGGCCGCTGACCTCGACACCACCCAGGTCCGTGACATCGCGCTGCTTGAGGGCGCGGAGCAGGCCAGCCTGCTTGCAACCTGGGACGCTCGCACCGGCAGCCCACCCACCACCGCGCTGCACGACCTCATCGGCGCTCAGGTCTTAGAGGCGCCCGACCACGTCGCGATCCGTGCTGACGGGCAGTCCACCACTTACCGCACCCTCTGGCGGAGGGCCGGGCAGATCGCCGCCGCCCTCCAGCATCGCGGCGTTCAGCATGGCGACCGGATCGGGCTCAGCCTGCCGCGGACCCCCGATCTGATCGCTGCAGTGATCGGCGTGCTGCGTGCCGGAGCGGCCTGGGTGCCGATCACCCCCGGGCAGCCCCTCCCCCGAATCACCGCCATCCTCGAAGATGCCAACATCGCGCTGACCATCGCAGTCGATCAGACGGCCGCCGGTCTCCCCGAGGGGGCGCTCTGCCTGCGCATCGATGCGCCGCTGCCCGATGCCGAGCCTGCGCCAGTCACCGTCAGCGCCAGCGATCTGGCCTACACCTACTTCACCTCCGGCTCCACCGGACGTCCCAAGGGCGTGGCCATTGAACATGGCAGCCTCGCCGCGCTGCTCGATGCGGTCGACTGGCTGCCTCAGGAGGCCCTCTCCGGTGTGCTGATGTCCACCGCCATTGCGTTCGACATCAGCCTGTTCGAGCTGTTTGTGCCCCTCAGCCGTGGGGGCACCATCATCCTGGTGGAAGACCTCCTCCACCTCCCGCAGCTTGCCGAGCAGGAGTCGGTCACGATGCTCTGTGTTGTGGCGTCGGTGCTCGGACCGCTGCTGGAGCACTGCACGCTGCCACAGAGCGTGAAGGTGGTCATGTTCGGTGCAGAGGCCATCCGCGACGATGACCTGCTCCCCAGACTCCAGGCCATGCTGCCCGACGCTGCCCTCTACAACGCCTACGGCCCCACCGAAGACACCGTCTACTCGATGATCGCCCCGCTGCCCCCGGGCGCCTATCCCCGCACCCTCGGCCACCCGATCCGCCACACCCGGGTGCTGGTGCGTGACGCCTACGGCCACATCGTGCCGCCAGGCGCCAACGGAGAGCTGCTGCTGGGTGGAGCGGGCGTCAGCCGCGGCTACGTGGGCCGCCCCGATCTCACTGCCGAGCGGTTCATCGACGCTCCAGCCGATCTGGGGGGTGGCACCCTCTACCGCACCGGAGACGTGGTCCGGGTCATGGCGGACGGCGGGATCCGCTACATCGGCCGCGTCGACAACCAGATCAAGCTGCGGGGACACCGCATCGAGCTGGGTGGCGTCGAGGTGGTCATCCGAAGCCAGCCCGGAATCACCGACGTCGTGGTGGATCTCAAGACCATCAGCGGCGCTGAGCACCTCGTGGCGTATGTCTGCGGGCCGCTGGAGGGGCTGCGTGAGGCGGTGTCTGCCAGCCTGCCGGGGTACGCGGTCCCGACCTGGTTTGTCGCCCTCGACGCCCTGCCCCGCCTCGTCAGCGGAAAGGTCAGCCGCAGCGCGCTGCCCCTGCCAGCGATCGAGGAGCATGCTGCTGCAACGTCGCGCCCTCAGAGCACCACCGAGCAGCTCCTGGCAGACATCTGGTGTTC
>JBLHNG010000533.1:0-6212 GCA_047621685.1 Myxococcota bacterium
GGTGAGTGCAGCGGCGATGGTGTCGGTGCCCCGTCTGGAGAACCCGGTGCGCTCCGGGTCAGGCAGCAGGGAGTGCGCTGCAGCAATGCGCTCCTCGAACACCGCGTCATACCGAGAGAACCCGCGCCCGAAGCCCAGCGCGGGATCCAGGATCGCCGTGGAGACCCACGCCTCGGTGTGCCAGCCGGCGGCTTGGAGCTGCTCGGGAATCCAGGGGATCTCCTCGGGGAGCTGTGCGCCGTTGATCAGGATGCCGTGGCGGAGGGGGTGGAGGCCGGAGAGCAGGGAGGTGTGGGCCGGGGCGGTGATCGCAGCGGGGGAGAACGCCTGGGTGAACACCTGACTCCGGGCTGCCAGTGCCGAGAGGTTGGGCGTCTGAGCGACCGGGATCTCTCCACCGATGAAGTCGAAGACATCCGCGCGCACGGTGTCGAGGGTGATGAGGATGAGGTCCGGGGGGCGCTCAGCGTGTTCTGGCGCCGGACGCAGGGCACCCAGCATCGGCAGACCGGCCAGCACCAGGACGAGCAGTCCGATTCGGGGCCAGCGCAGCCCGGGGAGGGCCGCAAGCAGGGCAAACCCGGCGAAGATGACCGCCGAGATCCCGGACAGCTCCGCTTGCTCAGCGACAGTCGGAATCACCCCGAGAGCAGCCTCCGGTCCAGCGAGCCCGCCAGAGAGTGCCGCGAGCATGACCGTGCCGAGGAGCACAGCACCCCGAAACAAAAACACCCCGCCGGTTGATGGTGGGGTGCCTTTGTTCTGTAACGAAACTGGGCTCTGTAACGAAACAGGGCTCTGTGTTGAAGCCGGCAGCGCTAGCGCTCCAGCTCGATGTCCGCATCTACGCCACCGGAGGTGCACTCACCCTCGATGTTGTCACTGTCGATCAGCTCACCGACGATCTCCATGGAGCCGTTCTCACCGAAGTCGAGGTCGATCTCGACATCCGCGCCATCGCGCTGACCTTCGGCATCGCCGTCCAGCTCGAACTGGTAGCCGTAGTAGAGGAATGAAGCCGAGGCCTCACCCTTCAGGTCGCCACCGTCGTCTTCCTCGATGTCGATCTCGACATCCATGTCGTAGGCAGAGAACTCACAGGTCCCGTCCCAGGAGCCAACGAGGTTAGTGAAAATTCCGCAACCGCTGAGCATGACGGGCAGCAGGAGTGTGAAGTAGCGCATGGTCCCTCCATCTTGTGTTCGCAGCAAAAACCCGAAGGTGTGGAGTAGATTCCGAGTAGATGCGGTCGAGTCTGTTTACCAGACCGTCCCGGCAATCGCCATACACCCCGCCGCCTTTTTTGTTTGTAGGCATCGAAATTGCCCCGACATCATCGGGGATTTCACTGACTTCATCCCCACGCAGAGGGACTTCATCCCACGCAGAGGGTGGAGAGATGGGAAGTCGGTCATGGGGCTTGACGCGACACCTTAGTGTAAGTATAACACTAACCGGGTCCATCCAGACCCCAGTCCATCCAGGAGCTTCGACGTGGGTACACGATACATCCCTTCGCCAGCGCTGCTCACCGATCTGTACCAGCTGACGATGGCATATGGCTACTGGAAGGTCGGCATGGCCGATCATCGTGCCGCTTTCCACCTCTTCTTCCGCAAGAACCCGTTCAAGGGCGGATACGCCATCGCTGCTGGGCTCTCTGCCGCGGTCGGCTTGCTGGAGCGGTGGCGGTTTGGAGCCGAGGACCTCACCTTCCTCGCTGGACTGACCGGCAACGACGGCAAGCCGCTGTTTGAGCAGGGCTTCCTCGACTACCTCCGGGACACCCCGCTGAGCATCGATGTCGATGCCATCCCGGAGGGCACCGCAGTGTTCCCTCACCAGCCCATGATGCGGCTGACCGGCTCTCTCATCCAGTGCCAGCTGCTGGAGACTCCGCTGCTGACGTTGCTCAACTTCCAGACCCTCATCGCCACCAAGTCCTCCCGGATCTGTCGGGCAGCATCCGGCGAGAGCGTGCTGGAGTTCGGACTCCGGCGGGCACAGGGTGTCGACGGCGGGCTCGCTGCGAGTCGCGCGGCCTACATCGGCGGCTGCCACGCAACGTCCAATGTGCTGGCCGGAAAGCTCTACGACATTCCGATCAAGGGCACCCACGCCCACTCCTGGGTCATGGCGTTCCCCACCGAGCGGGCGGCGTTTGAGGCCTATGCAGAGGCGATGCCGAACAACTGCGTCTTCCTGGTCGACACCTACGACACCGTCCAGGGTGTCCAGACTGCGGTGGAGGTCGGGCTCGCGCTGCGGGAGCGGGGCTACGAGATGTCCGGGATCAGGCTGGACTCCGGTGACCTCGCCGCGCTCAGCCAGGCCGCCCGGAAGATCCTCGACGAGGGGGGCTTCCCAGATGCCGCCATCGTCGCCAGCGACGGCCTCGATGAGCACCGCATCGCGGAGCTGAAGGCCCGGGGCTCCTGCATCACGGTCTGGGGCGTGGGCACCAACCTCTCCACCGCCAAGGATCAGCCAGCACTCGGCGGGGTCTACAAGCTGGCCGCCATCGCCGCCCCGGGTGAGCCCTGGGCGTACCGAATCAAGCTCTCCGAGCACCCCATCAAGGTCTCCAACCCCGGCATCCAGCAGGTCCGGCGCTACACAGACGCCGATGGCAGGTTCCTCGGAGATCAGATCTTCGAGATCGATCACGGTGCCGACCACACCCTCGAGAGCCTCGCCAACCCCGGGACGACCACCACGATCCCGGCCGACGCTGAGAGCACCGACCTGCTTCAGCCCGTCTACCGGGCCGGGGAGCGGGTCTGGGAGGAGCCGTCCATCCACACCGTCCGGGATCGCACCGCCGCTCAGCTCGCGAACCTCCCCGACGGGGTGGTCACCGGCACCGCAGAGTACCCCGTCGGCCTCTCCCCTCAGCTCTCCACCCTCAAGGCGTCCCTGATGGCCGCCGCCCGGAGGTCGTGATGCAGCCCATCTTCTTCTCCTGCGCCCACTACACCGACCTGACCGACGCCGTCTGCGCCCGGGAAGGGGCCATCCGCGGCGAGGTCCACAGCCACCGGTTCCCCGACGGGGAGCACTACCTGCGCCTGGACACCCCGGTCGATGGGCACGATGTGTTCATCCTCGGCGGCACCCAGAACGACTCCGCCACCCTGGAGCTGTTCGATCTGGCGTGCTCAGCGGTCCACTACGGTGCCCGTCGGCTCACTCTCATCATCCCCTACTTCGGCTGCTCGACCATGGAGCGGGCGATAAAGCCTGGAGAGGCGGTCACCGCCAAGAATCGGGCGCTGCTGCTCTCAGCGATCCCGCCCGCTGCCTACGGCAACCGGGTCTTCCTGGTCGACCTCCACTCCGAGGGCATCCCCCACTACTTCGGTCCGGCGATGCGCACGGTGCACATCTACGCCAAGCCCCCCATCTCCGAGTCCATCCGACAGCTCGGCGGAGAGGACTTCGTGCTGGCCTGCACCGATGCGGGGCGGGCAAAGTGGGTGGAGAGCCTCGCCAATGACATCGGAGTGGACCCAAGCTTCGTGTTCAAGCGCCGCCTGGATGGAGAGCGCACCGAGGTCACCGCGGTCTCTGCCCAGGTCTCCGGTCGAACGGTGGTCATCTACGACGACATGATCCGGACCGGCGGCTCACTCATCGGTGCTGCACGAGCCTACCGAGACAGCGGTGCAGAGCTGATCTTCGCGATCACCACCCACGGCATCTTCCCCGGTGACGCCCTGACCCGGATCCGGGACAGCGGGCTGTTTGAGCGCATCATCTGCACCGACAGCCACCCTCGGGCTGTCGAGGCTGCAGCAGAACATCCCGACTTCCTCTCGGTCATCTCGCTTGCTGGAGTGCTGCATGACGCCCTCCAGGAGCACCCCTGATGCCCTACACCTATGAATATCCCCGGCCGGCTGTGACCGTGGACTGCGTGGTCTTCGGCCTCGATGGTCTGGATCAGGAAGATCTCAAGGTGCTGCTCATCGAGCGCGGTCGCCCGCCGTTCGTCGGCTGCTGGGCGCTTCCCGGCGGCTTTGTGGAGATGGGTGAGGATCTTGAGACCGCGGCCCGTCGGGAGCTTGCCGAAGAGACCGGGGTGAAGATCGACTACCTGGAGCAGCTCTACACCTTCGGCGCCCCCAAGCGCGATCCCCGGGGTCGGGTGATCTCGGTGGCCTGGTATGGCCTCGTTCGCACCCTCGACCACACTCCAGCCGGCGCGGACGACGCCAACGAGGCCGCCTGGTTCCCGGTCGTCTCCCCACCGGATCTCGCCTTTGACCATCAGCGCATCCTGACCATGGCCCACGAGCGCCTCAAGGCCAAGATCCGCTACGCCCCGGTCGGCTTCAACCTGCTCCCCGAGCAGTTCACCCTCCGCCAGCTCCAGCGTCTCTATGAGATCCTGCTGAACCGCCCGCTGGACAAGCGCAACTTCCGCCGGAAGCTGCTCTCGATGGGGCTGCTCATCGAGACGGACGAGCACCAGCAGGATGTCCCGCACCGTGCAGCCCGGCTGTATCGGTTTGACCCGCAGCAGTACCAGGAGCTGACCCGGCAGGGGTTTGTCTTCGACCTATAAGGAGTCCCCAATGCGTGCCCTCATCGTCGTCGACCTACAGAACGACTTCATGCCCGGAGGTCCGCTCGGGGTCTCCGATGCTCGCGCGGTCATCCCGCTGGCGAACACACTGATGGCAAAGTTCGACCTCGTGATCGCGACCCAGGACTGGCACCCGCCCGGCCACGGCAGCTTCGCAGCGAGCCACGATGGGAAGAACCCCTACGACGAGATCCCCCTCCACGGCCTGCCCCAGACCCTCTGGCCCACCCACTGTGTGCAGGGCACCCCGGGCGCGGACTTCGTCGATGACCTGGAGACCAATCGGTTCTCCGCGGTGGTCCGCAAGGGCACCGACCCGACGGTCGACAGCTACTCCGGGTTCGCCGACAACGGCAACCGAATCCGCACTGGGCTCGCCGGACTGCTGACCGAGCGCGGGGTGACGGAGGTCTTTGTCTGCGGGGTGGCGACCGACTTCTGTGTGCGATTCACCGCGGAGGATGCGGCTCGATCCGGCTTCTCGGTCTTTCTCATTGAGGATGCCTGCCGCGGGGTCGCACTGACGCCGGAGTCGGTCCCCAATGCCCTCGATGCGCTCCGGGCTGCTGGCGTGAGCCTCACCACGTCCGCGCAGGTGTAGCGGGCGCGCACCACCTCGGCCGGCTCGTCGCGTACCTCGACGGAGATTCTCACCCGATGCTGTTCTACCGGAATGAGGTAGAGGCAGCGGCAGCCGCGACGTGGTCGGCGCCCGCAGGCTTTCCCACAGCAGCGGACTTGACGGACCTCTGACGACCTGGAATTGCCCGGCTGTGACGGCAAGAAGTGGGGGTTGATGCAGAGTTGACGTACCCGTGACACCCATGGCAACAGGGCCGTGCGTTATTCTGCGTCCTCACAATCAAGAGAGACGTTCCCCATGGCCTACCTCGTCCTTGCGATCAGCCTGATTTATGTACTCATCTGGGGTTCAGGCCTGATGCTCTCGTTGCGCTCCGATGGAAAAAAGACCGTCTGGATTCCAGTGCTTGGTCTCCTGATGTTTATTGGCTTCACCGCAGGCTCTGCCATGGCAGTCCAGACCGCGATGGCCAACCCGCCTCTGCTGACTACCGCGAACTTCTTCGCAGCCAAGGTCGGAATGACCGAGGCCGATCTCACTGGTCTGTTCGGCCCGCCGAAGTCCGATGACATCAAATACGACTTCAAGAACGACTACAGCCTCGTCTTCCCCGAAGAGGTCACCGGCCGGCTCCGTCAGGACCGCCGCGCTCCGCAGGTCGAGGCAACCCTGACCTTCAAGATCACCGGCGATCCCGGTCGGGTTCACAAGACCCGCGGTGAGGGCCTCGGCGCCCTGGCCGATGAGGAGAACAACGGCATCGTCGGCGCGGAGATCGTCATCCGTGAGAACGGCAACGAGCTGCGCATCCTCGAAGGTGAGCACTGGACCTACGAAGAAGAGATGACCGCTGAGGACATCGCCAAGAAGCTCGGCGAGCTGATCGACGAGACCGATGCCTGGCATGCCGAGGGCAGCCCGGACTCCGCTCCCCGCACCGTCATCATCACCCCCGAGCTTGAGGCCAACGGCGGCACCGCTGGCAACGAGGCATGCAGCGCTCAGATCACGCAGACCACCACCGCGATGAGCATCCGTGGC
>JBLHNG010000534.1:0-6209 GCA_047621685.1 Myxococcota bacterium
TAGATCATGTGGTCGCTGTAGAGCGGGTGTCGATGATGACGGTTGTAGACGTACATCTCATTGCCCTCAACGCAGGCGAACAGCCCGGAGGCCCGTGCGATGGACTCCTCCTGGGCCTGGGAGCCTTTGCGGAAGCCGCCGCCGGGGTTTCTCGCGGAGGCGAAGTTGAGGGCGGCCACATCATGTCCGGCGGCGACGAGGCGTCGGCAGCCGGCGAGGGTGGTCTCGTTTTCGACGGAGAAGTCCGTCTGGTGCTGGGCGTCGGGGATGGGGACGCCGCCGCCGGGGGTGTAGAGCTGGGTGCCCTGGATGGCCCGGTCGAGGTCGCTGGCGATGTGCACCGTGCCAGCATCGGTCCGGTAGTGTCCGCGCTCTAGGATTCGCAGGGTCTCTGCGGCGATGTCGGCTCGGCTCTGGCGGGCCTTGGTGGGCTTTTTTGAAGACATGGGTAATGCTCTGAGGGTGGCTGCTGGACTGTGTCGCGACCTTCGTGCCCTCCCACCACTATCAGCCCCATTGAGAGGGTAGGCAGGACGACATGGGCCGATCCAGGATCGATAATTGCGAACTGTGTGAGCGAGAGCGACGGCTGACATTCCATCACCTCATCCCAGCTACGCTTCACACAAACCGATGGTTTAAGCAACGGTACTCTCGGGAAGAGATGAACCGCGGCACGATGCTATGCACCGACTGCCACAGCGCGATCCACAAGTTCGTCTCCGAGAAGGAGCTTGGACGGGACTGGAACACTGTGGCGCTGCTGCGGACTCACCCGGACATCGGTCGCTTCGTGCGCTGGGTCAGCCGTCAGCAGGGGAAGAATCGGTGCGATGCCCCATCTGGCTCATCAGGTCGGGGCGGGCGAGCACGCCGCTGACCCGGAAGCGGATCAGTGCGGGATCCTCGGGTATCCAGGCACCGCAGCTGCCATCCACCGCCATGGTCCCGCCCTCGGCGTAGACAACCATCATCTCGATGGCGTCGGTGTAGAAGTGCAGGGTCATCAGGGGAGTGGACGGATCGATTGAGGTCATCGAGTGGATGAGGTTTGGTCCAAACGACAGGATCTCGCCGGGCTGAGCGATGTGCTCCCGGACCTGCACCAGCTCGCCATCCTGGATGGTGAAGATGCGGTGGAGGGACTGACCGCGCAGCACCTTCACCCCACCCACCGAGCCGCCGTGATCGTGGGCCGCACAGGGGGTGTTCGGGGTCCAGGTGGCGACCATGACCTCCAAATGGGGATCTGCCATCAGCACCCGCCGCCCATAGGGATGGGCGTGATCTGGCCTCGCGAGGGCGTCTAGGTCTGTGTCAGACAGCTCGATCTGCCGGGCGACCTCGAGGATCGAGCGCAGGCAAGGAGCCTCCCGCTCAGCGAGCGCACGGCAGGGGTCGATGATGCGAGCGAAGGGCTCCATGAAACACTCGGGCCTGGAGAGGGCGGGATGCCCTTGAGAGGCTTCTTTATCCGATCCGTCTCCGGCTGGCGCATGGAGCGTGGTGATCGGATCCTGGTGATCTTCTGGGCCGGTCATGCTGAGGTGTACGTCGGTGCGGGGTGTGGGGTTACCGGTGGGGGCGGGATTTCAGCATGTCGGTGTGCTACCGTCCGCCCTCATGGGCTTCTATGAACGGCTGAGCGCACGCTGGCGAAGGGCGGATCCAGCGCTGGTCTTTCAGGGGACGTCCCTGAGCTATGGCGATCTCATGGACCGGGTGCAGCGGGCGGCAGGCTGGCTGGTCGGACAGGGGCTGGTGTCTGGGGACGTGCTGATGCTTCAGACCCCGCGATGTCTGGCGTTCCTGGAGGTCCACCTTGCTGCACTGGCGCTGGGGGTGGTCACCCTGCCGCTGAATCCGGCGTACACCGAGGCGGAGATCGAATTCTATCGCTCGGACTCGAAGGCGAAGCGGTCGGTGCTGATCGGCGGGGGAGACGTCTCTGCGGCGGTGCTGTCCGAGGCGCTGTCTGCTGCGGAGCCGATGGCGCTGCCCGGTGGGATCCCCGGTGACCACCCCGCACTGCTCTGCTACACGTCGGGCACCACCGGTCGGCCCAAGGGTGCGGTGATCACCCACGACAACCTCGCCGGCACCGTGCTCGCGCTCCATGAGGCCTGGCACTGGTCCCGCTCTGACGTGCTGCTCCACGCCCTGCCGCTGTTCCACATCCACGGCCTCATCGTCGCTCAGCTTGGCGCGCTGTATGCCGGGGCGTGCGCGATCTGGATGGCGCGGTTCGAGCCCCAGATCGCACTGACGATGATGGCGAACTGCACGGTGTTCATGGGGGTGCCGACCTTCTACCACCGCATCCTCGCCCTGCCCCAGACCGTCTCCGCAGACCTGTCGGGCATGCGGCTGCTCACGTCGGGCTCCGCGCCGCTGCCTGCTCAGGCCCACGCTGCGCTCCAGGCCCGGTTCGGTCAGCGGATCCTGGAGCGATACGGCATGACCGAGGCCGGGATCGTGCTGAGCAACCCCTACGACGGCGAGCGACGGCCCGGCGCGGTCGGCTTCCCGCTGCCCGGCGTCTCGGTGCGGCTGGTGGATGCGGAGACCGGGCTGGAGGTGGTGGACGGTGCCGTGGGAGAGATCCAGATCCGCGGCCCCGGCGTGATTCCCGGCTACCTCAACCTGCCTGAGCAGACTGCGGCGGCGTTCTGTGACGGCTGGCTGTGCAGCGGCGATCTCGCCCGACGAGACGCCGATGGCTACATCTGCATCGTCGGGCGTGCCAAGGACCTGATCATCACCGGCGGTCTGAACGTCTACCCCGTCGAGGTGGAGCGCATCCTGCTGGAACATTCCGGCGTCTCAGCAGTCGCGGTGGTGGGGATTCCGGACGCAGAGTGGGGGGAGCGGGTGGTCGCAGCGGTGATCCCGGTGGCTGGTGTTGCCGTCGCGTCTGAGGCCCTCATTGCCTTCGCCCGACAGCACCTCGCACCCTACAAGTGCCCCCGGATGGTGCGGCTGGTGGACGATTTCCCCCGCAACGCGATGGGCAAGGTGCAGAAGGCGCGGCTGCGCGCGGCCTGGGTAGCGTGATATCACTCCGACCATGGCAAAAACACGCGATGGTCTGAAGCTGCCTTATCCCCCGGATGCCAAGTGGCTGGGCATCGGGGGTGTGACGATCCTCGGCGGGATCGGGCTGATGGTCAGCGGTGTGCTGCCCGGTCCGGCAGGGATTGCAGCCGGCCTGGCAGCGATCGTCCTCGGCATCCTGTTCCTGGTCAACCAGCGGGGCATCAAGCGCATCCGGGCGACCAGCAGCAAGCTCCTGGTGGAGAACGAGCGCCTGATCCGCGGCTTCCTCATCGGTCCCCGCAAGGAGCGAATCGCCTGGACCGACATCACCGGGCTGTCCATCGAGGACGGCGCCCTTCGGGTCGACACACCTTCCGGTCCGCAGCACATCGCAAAGGGTGCCTCTGCCGAGGACCTCGCCTTCCTCAAGCAGAAGGTCGAGTTTGCTTTGGAGCGGTCCCGCCGGTAGCTGCTCGGGCTTCTGCGCGGGCGATGATGCTCGCGAGGCGGTGACGGATCGCGGAGAGCTGCCGGAGCTGCTCATCGAGGCCTTCGAGTGCCTGCTGGCGCTGCTGAGGGGTGAGGGAGCGGGCGTTGATCGGGGCCTGGTTGGCGGTTCGGATGGCGCGGTTCAGCTTGTTGATGCCCTTGAGCAGTGCTGGGCTCGGGGGGCGGCCGAGGGTGCGCGTTCGACCCCTCTGGCGAACCTCTGTGCATGCCTGCTCCATCTCACGGACGGTCCAGCACTCTCGCTTCGCCTGCTCTAATAGCCGCTGCTGGTTGGCGGGGGACAGGCCGATCACCGCTCGGATCTGGCTCATCGGGAGGCCCCACTGCACGATGTCCATCCGACAGGACAGCTCATAGATCGCCACCGATCGGTAGAGGGCGGAGGCGCTGACCCGGGTGAGCCGAGAGAGCTGGCGGAAGGAGCGGTCGTGCTGGCCCCGGGTGCGCCAGGCGGTGAGGTTGCCGCCGTAGAGGCCCTGGATGATCAGCTTGCCGGTCTCAAGGGCGAACGTCAGGGCCGACTGATCGGAGCGGCGGTCGATGACCATGGCAAGCTCGACAATGCGGGGTGCCGTGAGGGTGTTGAGGGGGGCGTTCATGGGGACTCCTTGGTTGCCCCCAGTTCCAGTGCAATCGCTGTGCCGACGTAATATCAGTGACTTACGGTCGAATGACGGAAACAGTGACGGACGTCCGTCAGTGGATCCGTCAGCACCGGGCGTCCGGCGGCGTACAATCGCGCCATGCTTCCGCTCCTCCTCCCGCTTCTCCTTCTCCCTGCGGCCTTCGCTCAAGACGCCGTCAAGCTTGAGATCACCCGCACCGGTCAGCAGGGCACTGCGCAGCCTGCCCTGATCGTCCTGCCTCAGCAGGCCATCGCCGCGCTGGATGTCTCCGTGCAGTGCAGTGGCGTGAGGCAGGAGCACCACGGCGCGGTCACCGCGGGCCAGCGGGTCGAGCTGCCCCTGGCGGTCCCGGTCGGCGAGCACGTCTGCACCGGCTCCCTGGCGCTGCGGCTGTCTGATGGCAGCGAGGGGGAGATGCCCCTGTCGTTCTCGGTGCAGATGCTCGCCCCGCTGGGCCTGACGGTCGATCGCGCCGGGGTGGACCTCGAAGCCGGCACCCTCACTGCAGTGCTCGATCGGGACGTCGCTCGCATCGACATCACCGCCTATGGCCTCTCCGATGTCACCCTCGGCAGCACCCGCCACGACCGGGCTGCCCACCCCGCTGACACGCCGATCACCGGGCTGACCTGGGAGAGCAGCGACCCGTCTGCGGAGGTCATCCGTCTGGAGGTCCGCGCCCAGGACACCGCCGGGTTCTGGGCTGCGGTTGAGCTGTTCCCGTGGTTCTACGACATCCCCCACGAGGATGTGGTCTTCGCCAGCGGGGCCGCCGCCATCGTGCCGGAGTACGTCGGCCACCTCCAGGCAGCGATGACGGAGATTGAGTCGGTGCAGGCTCGATACGGAGAGCACGCCGAGATCAACCTGTATGTCGGCGGCTTCACCGACACCGTCGGCAGCGCGGCAACCAACCGCGCCCTCTCCGAGCGTCGGGCACGCGCCATCGCGGCGTGGTTTCGAGACGCCGGCTTCTCAGCATCGGTGTACTACCAGGGCTTCGGCGAGGACGGCCTCGCAGTGCAGACCGGCGACGAGGTCGATGAGCCCGCCAACCGCCGTGCCGCCTACATCATCGCTGCCCAGCCCCCACCGATCACCGACACCCTGCCTGGGGACACCTGGAAGTCACTATGATCACTCTGACCTCACCGACGGCGCTGCCGTGGCACTTCTTCGCCCTGGAGTGGCTGATCATCGGCTGCTTCCTGATGACCGCCGTGCACGCCTTTGGTCGCTACCGGGCAGGGGACCGCTACCCGGCGTTTCAGTGGCTGGTGATCGTGGCGTATGGGCTGAGCATGGAGCTGATAGCGTTCCATTACTGGCAGAACTACGCCCACTCGACGTTCAGTGTGCAGCTCTACAATGGGCTCTTGCCGCTGTATATCAGTGCTCTGTATCCAGTGTTCTACTACGTCGGTCTCAAGACCGTAGACCACCACAACCTGCCCTGGTGGAAGGAAGCTTTGATCGCCGGGCTGGCGATCTGTCTGCTGGACATCCCGTTTGACACCATCGGGGTCTCAGCGGGCTGGTGGGTGTGGGGTGCGCCTGCGGAGGTGGCGGTTCAGGAGATCCACCTCGAAGCGGTCAAGACCCGCTGGCTGGGGGTCCCGGTGACTTCCTACCTCTGGTATCTCGTGTTTGGTGGCATCCTCACTGCGGTGCTGCGGGGAGTGCGAGGCTTCATCGAGCGGCGCTCCCTGACGGTCTACCTCCTCGCCGCCCCGCCCACCGCGCTGCTGATAATCGTGCTCGGCGTCCTGGCATTTCAGCCGCTGTTCTGGGGGCCACGCGCAGTGGGGATCTCAGACGATGTCATTGTCATCGGGGTGATGCTCCTCGGACTCGCTGCCGCCATGCGCTCACCGCGGGGCGCGCCGTCGTGGGTTGGACGGGTCACCCTGACGGTGCAGGCATTCATGCTCGGGGTGCTGCTGTACTCCTGGGCCGGGGTGGAGTCTCCCAACGCACGGCTCGCGGTCCTGATCGCTGCCATGGTCACCAGCGGACTGCTCCGCCGGTCTCGTTAGC
>JBLHNG010000535.1:0-6185 GCA_047621685.1 Myxococcota bacterium
AGCAAGCGACCCGAGGCTGGGGACGTGGGTAGTCGCACAAGATGGTCCGCCGACAGGGAGTGAGAGGCGAAGCCGCTGGAGCGGGCACTCGCAGAGGCGGCTAGAGCCGGCACTCGCACAACGGAGCTGCGACCGCGGAGGGGACCCGTAGCGATCAGCGCCGGGGGCGCCCTCAGCCCAAGGACGGAGACGGCGCTGGCAGTACCGCCGTACTTCAAGGCTTCGCCGATCTCTGCTTTTGATAGTGCCGACCTGTCCTGCTCGCCCTCTGGGCTTCTCAGCCTCGGGGCGCTCGAATCCGAAGGGTGCTCCCTCCCCGCCGGATGGTTGAGGTTCGCCATCCTCCGCGCCATTCTTTTTCTGGCCACTCCGCTCCAACGCCGGCCTGTCGGCCTGCTCATGTCGCTGCGCTCAAGGGGGCTGCATTCCTTACGTGAATACCCGCTTCGCGGCCTTCGGTTCTCTCCAGTCACCGCCCCCTGGGCTACCCACCTTGTGACCCCAGCCTGACACCAATTACGCACCACCCCACGCACTCTCAAAGGACCGTCCTGCACACCTCCGAGCGCCGCGTGCTCGAAGCCGCTTTCCCTGTGGATATTCGCATCGCCTCTGCTACCCTCATCCAACCACCGGAGGCTCCATGTTCACCCTCCTCGCCGCCCTCACCGCATCCGCCACCCCGCCCGCCGTCCAGCACCTCGACGGCGGCGGTGTCCTCATCCGACTCGGTGGCGAAGTCGTCCCCGCCGCCCAGGCCGCCGCCCCACCCCCACCCCTCCCCAACACCCACCGCACCATCAGCCTCGACCTCCAGGACGCCGACATCCACAACGTCCTGCGCCTCTTCGCCGAGGTCTCCGGCCTCAATTTCGTCGCCAGCGACGACGTCCAGGGCAAGGTCACGGTCGTCATGAACGACGTCCCCTGGGATGCGGCCCTGATGGCCATCCTGCACAGCAAGGGCCTCGGCGCACAGCGGCTCGGCGACCAGATCCTCACCATCGACACCCGCGCCGCCCCCTGACATCCTGACTGGTGCCACAATGGGGTCATGCTGACCTTCCCAGACCGGGTCTCGACCCCCCAGGCGCTCATCACCGCCTGCAATGCCGCCGCCGCCACCGAGCCCGACGGCCTCCTCGCGACCCTCACCGGACTCGGCGCACCAGCCGCTGAGTTGGTGTCCACGCCGATCTCCGCGCGCATCGCCCTGCTCGCAGCAGCGCGTGGCGCGGCGTTCTTTCACCACGACCTGCGCGGCTACATTCCGATGCCGCCAGAGCTGGAGCCGGAGGTCGAGGTCGACACGGTGCCGAGCTGGGTGGAGGGTGTGCGCGAGGAGCCCAAGTACTTCTCGTTCTTCACCGAGTCCCCGCTCGCCCCGTTCAACCCCAACACCCGGGCGAAGTGGCGGGTCCATGAGCTGCTGCACGGTCTCGTCGGCTTCTTCTGGCGACCAGAGCTGACCCGCTTCGAGGCCTACCTCGGTGCCCGGCTGTGCGAGCTGCTGCCGGTGGTCCACTGGTACGGCTACGACGAGATCCGCCGCCCCCGCTGCCCGACCCACGCCGGCCAGCTGCTGTACCGCACCCACTGTCGAGACTGCGAGGCCCGGCTCGCTCCCTACTGGCGCCACACCGGGGGCGATCCGGCCATCGATCTGGCCGCCGCACAGCGGGCGATGGCCCACTTCACCGAGGAGCTGGACGCCGCAGAGCAGGAGCGCCGCACCGGCCGCCGGGTGATCACCCACCGCCCCCGACTCGACGCCTCCTCCGACGCCATCGGCTACCTCAAGGGCCACTGGAACCGGCTCACCGCCTGGAGCTTCGGGGCCTGGGTCGAGCGCTTTCTGATCGATGGCGTGGACTACCGCAGCTCGATCGCTGGCCTCATCGAGCACCTCTCAGACACCCACACCCGCATGCTGTCGGGCACCATCGACTACGACCCAGAGCGCGCCGCCATCCTCCGGGCGCGCCGGGTGCTCCAGGATGTGGGCTACCGGTCGCTGCTGGCCCTGGAGTGGATCGACCCGGAAGATGCCGCCGCCCAGGCCATCGAGCCGCTGCTTGACGCCGCTGGACAGCTCGCTGGAGATGCCGTCCGGGGCCAGGCCACTGCCGAGGCGCTTCAGCAGGCCACCCTCAACCTCCTCGACACCCTCGCCACCCACAGCGGGCGCTTCCCCGAGCCGGTCGCCGCCGCACTGCCAGCGCTCGGACTGAGCTGGTGGCGGAAGGACGCGCACATCCGTGCCGGGGCGCCCATCCTCGCCGAGGGCCTCATCAGCGCCTTCCCCTCCGCCCTCGAAGACACCGACCCGGTCGCTGCTGCCGAGCAGCTCGCGGCGGATCCGGGCTTTGAGACCACCGCCAGCCTCCGGGTGCGCGGGGGCATCCTCGGGGAGTCGGTGGCGCTGGAGGGCTGGCTCAACGACCTGCCCCGCCGCGACCCGGACGCCGAGCTGTTCGCCGGGGTGCCCGAGGGCGCGGTGCCGCCAGAGAGCCTGCGTCTCAACACCACCCTCCGCCGCCGTCGGTTTGCCGCCACCCTGGTCGCAGAGCTGCTCGATCCCTCCGCGGTCGAGGCACCGTTTGTCGATGCCGACGGCTCCGTCGAGCTGTGCGCGGTGTGGTGGGGCGGAGGGGCGCGGCTCATCCCGCTGGACGCCGAGACCGCCGCAGCGATCGACGCTGTTGCCGCCGGAGAGGCACTCTCAAGCGAGTCCATTGATGCCCTGGTCGCCGCCGGGGTTGCGGTGTACCTGCCCGGCGCGGCGTGAGGGCTACAGACTCCACTCCCGCAGCTCTTCCGGTCGCTGCTCAGTCCATTCGATGAAGCAGCCGACTCGCTGTGCCCGGTCAGACAGCGTCCAGTTCACCTGCGTCTCCAGGGCCGCGTAGGGGTCGAGCATCGCGGTGGTGGTGGCCATTCGGTCGGTCAGGTCGCTGTCCTCCATCCAGTCGGCGACCTCAAGGACCTTCGCGCGCAGGTCTGCGGCACAGGTCGGATCGTCGAGACAGAAGTCCATCAGCCAGCCCGATGGGGTGGGGTCGGTCAGCACGTCGTTGTAGAGCGGCTGACAGTCCGGGTTGGGGCTTGAGGGTGGGTAGGCGTAGATGAACGTGGAGTCTGCACCCCACGGCGAGAGGCTGAGGCGGTCGGTGTTCGGGTCGTGGTAGACGAAGAAATTGTTGAGGTTGAAGCTGTAGCTGTCGGGATGGTTGACCGACAGCTCGACCGCGAGGAAGGCGATGAGGGCCTCCCAGTCAAACGCCGCCTTGAGCGCCTCCGTGGTGCCAGTCGAGACGGCCTCGCAGCCCTGCATGATCGCATCCTCCACAGCCGCTGAGCCGGTCTCCTGGAGCGAGAAGCAAGAGCAGTCGCTGTCGAAGTCGCAGTTCCGAGTCATCTCCCACAGCCCGCCGTTGCTGTCGGGCCACTGGTGGTCGATGAAGTCGTCGTCCATGGACTCAAGGATGGCGTAGAGGCCGAGGTAGCGATCGTTGAGGGTGATCGCGGCATAGCCGGTGCGTGGTGCGGGACTGCCGTTGTCTCGCCAGGCCTCATACGAGAGGTTCTCCGCCATCATCGTCGGATCCCAGACCTCGTTGTTGAGGGTGAGTCGTTCGAGTTCATGGAACCGCTGCTCAGGCAGGTATTCGTGAAACTTCAGCTTCATCGCTGGCTTGTGGTCGATGTCCTGGAAGCTGGAGCTGCCCTTGACCCTGACTGCGACCTGCGCCCAGGTCTCGCCCTGGAAGGTCAGCGTGCCCGAGACCCACTCCGTCGGCTCGCTGCGGAGGGCGTCGATGGCGGTCTCTGGGAGGGTGAGGGTGAAGTGGTGGACGGTGGAGGGGGCGAAGATGTCGACTTCCGACGTCTCTGAACCGACGATGGTCTCGGGGGTGGTGTCGCCGGGGTGGGCGGTGTCGTCGGAGAGGGGCGTGTCGTCGGATGTGTCGGGGGTCGCCGGGGGCGGATCGACGGAGCATGCAGAGAGCAGGAGGAGCATGACGGATTGTATCCGAGGGGTGAGGCGGGCTGGCGACGACCGGCGCGAAGAGGCTGGTTGTACCGGTGATCGGTTACAAGGGCGCCTCTTCAAATCGGCGGGCTGAACATGGCAGAGAAGATCCTTGAGATGGGCGACGGATTCTGGAATATTCGCGGCGACTTTCGGCTCGGTGGTGTCATCAACATCGGCACCCAGGCCTCCCTCATCCAGCTCTCCGACGGTCGCTTCGTGCTGCTGGACGCCTACACCCTGCCCGACGACGTGCTCCGCACAGTCAACGCCCTGACCGATGGTGGCAAGGACATCGACGCCATCGTCAACCTCCACCCGTTCCACACCATGCACGTCAGCCGCGCCCACGCGCAGTTCCCGGGTGCCCGGCTGTTCGGCTCTGCCCGGCATGTCGGCAAGGCCGCGGAGCTGCCCTGGCAGGAACTACAGGTGGACGACACGGCTGCGTTGGGTGCGGAGTTCGCTGGAGAGATCGAATTCTCGATTCCCGACGGAGTGGACTTCATCTCTGAGGATTCAAGCATCCATTTCTCTTCGGTGCTCGCTTATCATGCGGCTTCGAAGACCATTCACGTTGACGACACATTTAACCACATCTCGTTGCCCCTGGTCGGCGGGCTGAGTCTGCATCCGACGCTGGGCAAGGCGCTGACGAAGGAGGCTGGGGCTGCTGCGGCGTTTCGGGCGTGGACTGCGGGGATTGCGGATCGGTGGGGAGGGGCGCGGAACCTCTGTGCGGCGCATACCTCGCCGCTGCTGGGGGTGGATGACCTTGGCGTGCAGATGCTTGCTGCGTTGGCGAAGGTGGAGGGGAAGCTCAAGCTTCACGAGCGTCGCCAGGGGTAGGCGGTGCTGCCAACGCCGTCCGCCTACGGTGCGAAGTCGTAGAGGTCGCCGATTGGGGTGGTCCGGCCGATCACCCGTGGGCTGCCCCAGTCGACATCCCAGACCACCGTGCCATCCGGAGTGGCTTCCCGCAGCCGGGCAGTCTCGCCGTAGTTGTGCTGGGTGTTGCCATTGGGAAGCCGGTGGGCCTCGCCCATGTTCCGCGACCACAGCCCGTCGCCGATGCCGAAGCTCCACACCTCGGTCAGCGTCTTCGCCGCCTCGTCAATGACGTACTCCCGAACCACCGTTTCCTCTTCGTTTTGGCTGGTCTCGGTAGACAGCAGCAGGGTGCCGGCGGCGGTGAAGTGGGGGTTGTGCTGATACCAGAAGACGCTTCCTTCGGGAACGAAGGTGTAGTCGGAGCCGACGTGGCCGAAGTGGCGGAGGGGCGTGCCGGTGGTGTGGTCGACCTCGATGATGATCTCGGTGGTGAAGACTGAGTAGAGGAAGGTGTCGGTCTCCGGAACCCAGGTGACGGTGTTCGACGCACACCCGCCGCCGAGGCTGTTTTCGTCCATGTAGTCCCGGCAGTACCACAGCTCGGTGATGGTGCCGTCGGCGTCGCGCTTGGCGAGGGTCTCGTTGGTGCCGTCGTTGATCGCGCCCCAGACGATGGAGCCGTCGGGGAGGTCGGTGTAGGCGTGACGGAGGTAGGGGGTGTCGAGGACCTCGCCGCTGCCGTCGATCTTGATGCGCTCGATGTAGCCCTCCACACCAGTCGACAGCGAGCCCCAGAAGCCGTTGCGGTCGAGGAGGAGGACGTCGCCGTTGACACCGACCCGCGGGTGCATCGCCGCAAAGCCGCGCGGGGCCTCGATCGCCCACACCACCCGACCCTGGCGGTCGTAGATGACAGTCCACCAGTCGTCGTAGAACGAGTTGTTGTAGGGGGTGATGCCCCCAAAGACGTAGGGGTGGTCTGGATCGACGGCGGACTCGTCGAGGGTGAGCACGGTGGGCTGTCCGACGTCGGCGGGCAGCGGGTCGTTCTGGGCGGTGATGTCCTCGGAGGTGGTTGTCTCACCGTCGGTCTCGGAGACGATGCGGAAGGTCACCGTGCTGCCATAGGGGATGCCGAGCAGGATCTCGGAGGCGTCTCCGGCTGTGGCTTCTCTCGGTGGGCTGGTCCGCCACTCTCCGTCGAAGCCGAACTCTACCCAGGTGGTCGCGGAGGTGGACTGCGGCCAGGTGACGGTGAGGATGGAGCCGACGGTCTCGTTGATGGCCCACCGGATGTCGCCGGTCTGGACGGGGAGGGTGG
>JBLHNG010000536.1:0-6181 GCA_047621685.1 Myxococcota bacterium
GACGAGCCGGACGCTGCCACCCTCCCAGGTGTAGGTCGCTGGAATGACGACATCCCGGCTGCTGCTGCGCACGGTGAGCTGGCCGCGAAGCTCGATGGTGCCGCTGCCGCGCCCGGAGTTCAGCCCCTTGACGTTGCCGGTGGTCGCGCCGATGCGCATCTCGATGGTCGGGTACTCGCCGGTGCTGAGACAGAAGTCGTGCATGCGGTCATCTCGCACGCCGAGGAAGGTGGTGATCTGGGCGGACTGGATCACCACGCTGCCGGTCGGCGAGGCGCTGCCGATGTCCAGCTCTCCGGTGAAGCTGCTGGCCTTGCCCTCGATGTCGTGCAGCGAGGCGACCATGCCGAAGGTGACCTCCCCCCGGGTGTCGTCAAAGGCGTAGCGGGCGGCGTCGGCGGTCTGGGCCATCGCAAGAAGCATCGAGAGCGCGATCATAGGTTCCTCCAGGGGAGCGCGAGCATAGCACTCCTCATCGCCCCCCTCTTCCTCGGCTGCACGACTGAGCCGCCGACGGTGGTGATCGTCGGCGGCGGAGTTGCCGGGATCTCGGCGGCGATTGAGGCTGCGGGAACCGGACGGGTCATCTTGGTGGATGCCGAGAATCGCCTGGGCGGTAGTGCCTGGTGGGGGCAGGCGGTGACTGCGCTGCCGGATGCCGCGGCGTGGCCCGGGGAGCATCCGGCGCGGACGCGGTATCGAAGCCGTGTGGGAGCGGACGTCATCGCCTGGAGCGAGGCGCTGGGGGTGCAGTGGGCCCACGTCCCGGCGAAGTCTTCCGGTAGCCCGCCCCTGACCGCGCCGGTTGGTGGGGGGAGACGGCTGTCCGATGCCCTGTGGCGCACCGCAGACCTCAGCGGGGTCGAGATCCACCTGTCCACCCGGGTCACCGCCATCGACGCCGACCTCACCGTGCACGCCGGAGAGACGCGCTGGCGCGCCGACGCGGTGATCCTGGCTGCTGGAGGCTGGGCGGGGGAGCTGGAGGGAGTGCGCCGTCGGCTCGGGCTGCCGGATGTGCCGCTGCTCGGCGGTGGCTTTCCGGGGGCCGATGGCAGCGGGATCGCGATGGGCGCGGCGCTGGGTGGGATCGAGACCACTCCGGCTCAAGCGGTGCTCTACGGCCACGGCACCCCCGATCCAGGCAACCCGGAGCGGGCGCTGGTGGTGCTGGGGACCGAGCGCATGCTTGCGATCGACGCCGAGGGCACCCCGCAGCCGCAGCTTCGAGACAGCCGCGGGGCGACCGGCGAGGCGATCCTGGCGATGCCCGGCGGTCGGGCCTGGGGCATCCTCGACGGGCCGACCCTCTCCTCGCTTCAGCTCCAGGGCAGCGGGGTGGAGCGGAGGGTGCTGGCGAAGGACGCAGCGATTGAGGTCGCCGCTGATCTCCCGGCGCTTGCAGCAGCCATCGGTGTGCCAGAAGAGTCGCTGCTGGCGGGTGTGCCCCCGCTGCTGCCGACGGGACCATATGGGGCGCTGTCGCTTCAGCCGATGGCGGCGAAGTCGCTGACCGGGCTGTCGGTGGACGGGGAGGGGAGGCTGCTGGGTGCTGATGGTGCACCGATCACCGGGCTGTACGCCGCTGGAGAGCTGGCCGGGTTCGGCGGGCTGTACGACGACGGGGTGCTGCTGGACAGCACGATGGTGGCCGGGGCGATCTTGTCTGGGAGGGCAGCGGGGAGGGCGGTGGTGGCGGATCTGGCGGAGTAGCAATTCGCACCCCGATCCAGGCTACGCCTCGTCCTTCTTCTGCATGGACTCCACCAGGAACCACACCGTCAAAGCGGCGGTGTAGATCGCGATCCCCCATGCCAGTCCGCCGACCCCCAGCACCCGCTGTCCGGGCCAGACCGTCTCGGCCATGTTCATGAACCACTCCAGCCCCAGCAGCCACGCCAGACCCATGCGGTTCCGCCACTTGGAGAGGTCCGCGGCGTGCATGATGATGAGGGTCGCCCGGGCGACGTAGTAGTAGTAGCTGGCGGTGGTCAGCATGAAGAACGGCAGGAAGCCGACGGCGTAGGTCTCCTCGTCTTTTGCGTTGCGCAGCCCGAAGCCCAGCAGCAGCATGATCGCCCCGGCGATTCCGAATCGCAGCGGTTTCTGAGCCTCGATCTTCTCCTTTCGCTCGGTCTCGATGTACTTGGGTACCTCCTGGCCGGGGTAGTACGGCAGCGCGAGGGCGAGACCGACCCGGCGGCTGGAGAGCTGCTCGGAGGAGTTGTGGTCGATCATGTTCTCGAAGTGGACCTTGACCTGCTCGCCCCCGAGGTCGAGCACCGCGATGCCCTGGAAGACTCCAACGCTGAGCAGGAAGCCGCCAGCAAGAACGAGCAGCGGCCTGTGCACCGTGCGCGCCTTGAGCCCAAGTCCAGTCAGACCGATCAGCCCCTTCATCCCCGGGCCATACAGCCACATCGCCGGGAACAGCCGCATGGTCGCTGCCCAGCCGGTCACCACGCCCGCCAGCAGGTACTTGCCCTTCTTGATGAAGGCCATGCCGACGATCAGCGCGCAGATGTAGTCATAGCGAAGGTAGGACCAGGTGATGGTCGGCCACCGGGTCGAGTAGCCACACATCAGGAAGATCCACAGCCAGCCCGCCGTAGGCGCCCCAAACGCCCAGACCGTCGCCCCAGCGGCAGCCACGATGAGTCCGAGGTCCACGAAGCCCAGCAGCTTGACCGACTCCACCGGCACGATGCTGGCGAGGGGGCGGGCGATGCTGGTCCAGGGCGGGGTGCCGTTGTAGCCGTGGTCCTGGATCATCTGACGCCAGAGCTTGTCAGAGAAGCCCGGGATCTCCCGCTGCATGACGAGGGAGTCATGCTCGAACGCCGCCCAGCGCTCGGGGGAGAACTGGTGCTCCCTGACCCACAGCCCCCGCTGGAGCGCGTGCTCGATGGGCTTCATGCCATGGCCCGCCGCATTCTGGGCCATGTACTTGTTTCCATCCTGGAAGTACGGGCCGTCGTTGGTGTAGTCGGCCAGCATCATCGCCGGGTAGAGGTCGTAGTAGCCCAGCTCGTCGAAGTACTTGGAGTTCAGGTAGTAGTGAGAGAGGTCGTAGGTGTCGACCTTCTCAAAGATGGTGCGCTCTCCCCACCGTGCGTAGTTCAGGCTGCTGACCACCACCAGGACGACCAGCACCCGGACCGCCAGCTTCTCCGGGATGTACCGCCACAGCAGGGCCAGCAGGATCGCAAACGGCAGGATGAGCGTCTTGAGGCTCTCTGACACGGCCCGGGAGCAGTTGTAGAGCGACGCTGGATCGCTGAGGATCTCTGACCAGGAGGCAAGAAGGGCGGAGAGGATTTCCATCGCCCCGATATATCAAGTCCGCCGTGGATCGGTTGGGGGCCGGGCAGGGGTTTTCGGACCTGATAGTGAAGATCCACCGCTCATCGACGGTGCGGGACGCGATGCGATAAGAAAGCGCCCATGCGCCGTGCCGCCGTCATCCTCCTCTTCCTCGCCGTGCTCTGGGCGCTTGATGCCGCGATGGGCACCGGTGTGTTCTGGGCTCACGATCTACGCCACCACCACATGCCCTGGCGAACCTGGGCAGTCGGAGAGTGGCTGGCCGGACGGGTCCCGCTGTGGGCGCCAGAAGTCGCCAGCGGCTTCCCCCTGATGGCTGATGGGCAGACCGGCGTCTTCTACCTGCCCGCGATGCTGCTGTGGGCGCTGCTGCCGGATGCGGTCGCCCTGAACTGGAGCATCCTCCTGCACTTCTGGTGGGCGGGGCTGGGGATGTTCTGGCTGCTGCGATCGCTGGATCGCAGCCCGCTGGCCGCGCTGTTTGGGGCCATCGGCTTCGCGTTCAGCGGCTTTTTGGCGACCCACTCCCTGTACCTCGGCATGCTGCATGCGGCGGCCTGGCTGCCCTGGCTGCTGGGGGGCGTGGTGCGAAAGTGGCATGGGATGGCCGGGCTGGCGGCGTTCATGATGATGGTCGCCGGGCACCCTCAGGGCGCGGCGTTCGGGATGCTGCTGGCTGGCGGGCTGGTGGTGTACCTCGCGGTCAAGGAGCGGCGGCTGCCCCTGGGCTTCGCCGGAGGCATGGTGCTGGCGATCGTGGCGGCGTCTCCGCAGCTCGTCGCCACTCTGGAGTTGGCCTCATTCTCGATGCGAGACGGCGGGGTCAGTCAGATGTTCGCCAACATCGGCTCGCTGCCACCTCAGGAGCTGATCAACAGCGTCCTGCCAAAGTTCTTCGGCTTCGACCGCCCCGGTGATGTCCTCCAGACCTACTACCACCGGGGAGATGGCTACTGGGGCGCGGGGGAGAATCACTGGGAGATGGCGTTCTATCTCGGCATTCCGGTGGCTCTGCTCGCACTGTGGCGGGCGCGCCAGGAGCGGTTCTGGCTGGCGGTGGTCCTCGGATCCGCGCTGCTGATGCTCGGCGGCTCCACCCCGGCATGGCCGATCTTCCGTCACCTCCCCGGGCTGTCCGGCTTCCGCTTCCCGGTCCGGTTTGCCCTGCTGCTGACGGTGGCGATGTCGGTCCTGGCCAGCGGCGGACTGGACGACATTCGCGAGGCGAGCACCGAGAAGCTACGGCGATGGTCGCTGATGGTCGGCGGGCTGTCGGCGGTGTTTGTGCTGATGATGGGACTGGTCCGGGTCGGCCTGGATGTCGGAGAGGGTGCGGTCCGTGGAAAGCTGACCGGTCACTTCATGGGCCAGACGATGCTGCCCCCGCCGCCGATTGAGCTCTCCCCGCTGGAGTCCGCCGCGCTGCCGTCTCCCGAGCCCGAGGATCCGGCGGCCATTCCCGAGAAGGTCGATCGCATCGTCGCCTCGCTCAAGGCCTCGACCTCCCCGCTGTCCCCGGAGGTCTGGGGACCGGCGATGATCCTGGCGATCCTCGCGGGCGGCATGGCACTGGCGGGTCGGGGGCACATCACCGGGCAGCGCTTCGCCTCGATCGCCGTCGGGCTGCTCTACATCGACCTGTTCACCTTCGGGGCGAACTACCAGGTCCGCTATCCCCGTGCCTTCGTCGAGCAGGAGCCGTTCGCGCTGCTGGTGATCGGCGAGGAAGAGGGGCGGTGGCGAACCACGGTGGTCGATCGGCGGCAGGATCCGGCGCTGGATGTTGAGCTGATGAGCGCGAGCCTCGGGCTGCTCTATGGCCAGCGCGATGTCATCCTCACCAGCCCGCTGCTCATGCTGCGAAACGACGCCCTTCTCGGACTCGCCGGTCTGGATGTCGGAGACAAGGGGCCGCAGAAGATCGAGCGCCTCCTGGCGCACCCGGAGATCGTCGACCTGCTCGGCCTGCGCTGGCTGCTGACGGTGCACGAGATCGACGATCCCCGCTACGAGCAGCGCATCGCCGGGTCGGTCAACCTCTACCGCAACCCCTCAGCGATGTCGGGGGCGTTCCTGGTCGGCTGTGCGAGCCAGCCGGAGGCGGTGTGGGAAGCCATGGTGGCGCTCTCCCCCCGGAAGGCTGCCATTGTCGAGGGCGGGGATCCAGGCGTGCCGGACTGTGAAGACGGCGCGGATGTGGGCACCGCGGAGATTCTCTTCGACGACCCGCAGCACATGGTCATCGCTACCACCTCCGATGCCCCCGCCCTGCTGGTGCAGACCGACAGCTACTACCCCGGCTGGGAGGCCACCCTCGACGGCGAGCCGGTTGAGCTGCTCCGAGCGGACCTGCTGTTCCGTGGGGTGTCGGTTCCCGCCGGGGAGCACACTGTCGAGCTTCGCTACCGGCCGCCGATGATTCGCGCAGCCCTGATGATCGCCCCGTTTGGGCTGCTGGCGTTGCTGGGCCTGATGGTCTGGCGCCGGCCGGAGTCCCTGTGAGCCGGCCACTGACCGTCACCGGGCTGACCCGGGCACTCAAGCAGGCCATCAGCGTGCAGTTCGGTGACGTCCGGGTGGAGGGCGAGATCGCCTCGTTCACCAACCACCGCTCCGGGCACTGGTACTTCGCCCTCAAGGATTCCCGCTCGGTGATCAATGCGGTGATGTTTCGGGGCCTCAACCAGCGGCTGTCGTGGTCCCCTCGGGTCGGCGAGCAGGTGGTCATCTCCGGCGGACTCGACATCTACGCCCCCCATGGCAAGTACAACCTCATCGCCCGGACCATGGAGCGGGCCGGAGACGGTGATCTTCAGCGGAAGCTGGAGGAGCTGAAGGCCCGGCTCAAGGCGGAGGG
>JBLHNG010000537.1:0-6174 GCA_047621685.1 Myxococcota bacterium
TGCTGCTGCCCTTCCTACTTCTTGGCGGGGGCGGACTCTTCCGGCGACGGAGACGGGTAGCCGACCTTTGAGACCCGAAGCTGCGAGCGAAACACCTGCGGCTTCATGATCGAGGTCCCCAGCAGCATGCGCACGCAGTCCTGGAGCCCCTCGGTGATCGCGGGATGAGGATGGAGCAGCTCGGCGAGGTCGCGCACGCTGCGGCCCTGGCGGATCATGAGGGAGACGGTCTCGATGCTGGTCGAGGCGTGGGCGCCGAGCACCCGGATGCCGAGGATGCGCAGCTCGTCGTCGTCGGTCGCCAGCAGCTTGAGGAAGCCGGTGGTTGACCGCATCGCGATGGCCCGGTTGACCAGCGAGTAGTCGTAGACCGCCACCCGGTAGGGGATCCTCTTCTTCTGCGCCTGGATCTCATTGAGCCCGACCCCGGCGACCTCTGGGTCGAGGAACATGATCGAGGAGACGTTCTCATACGACAGCGGCTCGGTGACGGTGCCGTACATGTGCTCCACAGCGTGCCGACCCTCGATCTCGGCGATGGAGACCAGCGCGATGTCCTGGGTGACGTCGCCGACGGCGTAGATGTTGGAGGCTGCGGTGCGGGTGTCGTTGTCTTCGAGGTAGCCGCGGCTGTTGACGCACAGCCCGGCGCGCTCCAGGGACAGCCCGTTGGTGTTGGGGACCCGTCCGATGGAGATGAGCGCCTGATCGACCGCGATCGTCTCGACCCCGCCGCTGGCGTGTCGGATGGTGTAGTGGACCTCGCCGTCGACCACCTTCATGTCCAGCAGGTTCGCCCGGTGGTGGATGGTCACTCCCCTCTCCTCCAGGTTCTTCGCGCAGACCTGGGCGATGTCGATGTCCTCGAAGGGCAGGATGCGGTCCGCCCGGTCGATGATGTAGACCTTGGTCTGGCCAAAGTTGGCAAATATCGTAGCGAACTCACACCCAATGACCCCAGCCCCGAGGATGACCAGGGAGCGCGGGAAGTGGTCGAGGTGCATGATGTGATCGGACGTGCAGATGTAGCGACCGTCCACGGTGATGTCGGGCAGCGACCGAGGCCGTGATCCGGTGGCGAGCACGAAGTTGTCTGCTTTGACCGTCAGCTCTGGCCCCTCGACGTATACACTGTGGTCGTCGATGAACGCCGCGCTGCCCCGAATGAAGGTCACCCGGCCCTCCTGACAGGCCACGGGGTTGGAGAGCACGTCGAGCTGGTGCTGGAGCTGGCTGGTCTTCTCGGAGACGGCATCGGCGACCGCGTGGCAGACCTTGGCGTAGTCGATGTGGACGTTGGTGGCGGTGTAGCCCCGGGAGCGGTTGAGCACCCTACGGTAGTCATGGGACAGCTCCCAGAGCGTCTTGCTGGAGAGCGCCCCGTTGTGGACCCCGGTTCCACCGACCGGACCGCGGTCGATGATGCAGACACGCTTACCAAAGTCCCAGGCGCGCATCGCTGCAGCGTACCCGGCTGGACCGGCCCCGATCACACAGACATCAAAGTCGGGCACTGCTCACTCCTTCGCTTGGTCTGCGAGGGTATCACTGCGGGTCCCGGGGACGGGGTTGTCGAGGAATTTCCAGCATGAAAGTACAAGAGCGAATACTCCACTCTCCTGCGCAGCAACCGGCATCGGGGCACTCCCTGCCGCGCTCCTTCCACCGGACTCTACTATGTCTCCGCCGCGCATTCGCTATCAGACCCTCGAATTCGAGAACGTCGACATCCACATCCGAGCCCTGCGAGACAAGCAGGAGTTCTCCGACGACGACGGAGAGGCTGAGCGCCTGGGAATCTCGTCCGCGCAGTGGTCGCTGTTCGGGGTCCTCTGGATCGCCGGAGAGGCCCTGGCCCGGCACCTGCACGACTACAACATCGAGGGGCTGCGCATCCTGGAGGTCGGCTGTGGCCTGGGGCTGTCCAGCATCGTGCTCAACCACCGCAATGCTGACATCACCGCCACCGACTACCACCCCGAAGCCGGGCGCTTCCTCAACAAGAACACCCAGCTCAACCACGACGATGAGATCCCGTTCATTCGCACTGGCTGGGCCGACGAAGAGAGCGACCTGGGGGATTTCGACCTCATCGTCGGTGCCGACCTGCTCTATGAACGCGAGCACGCCGCGCTGCTCTCCAGCTTCGTCGATCAGCATGCCCGAGAGCACTGCACCGTGATCCTCACCGATCCCGGCCGAGGCCACCAGAACCGGTTCGGTCGCGAGATGGAGGCGCTGGGCTACATCCAGTCCCGGACCCGGACGACCCACGCCGAGACCATGACCCGGGAATTCACCGGCTGGCTGCACCGCTACAGCCGGTGATAATGGTCCTTCATGATGGTGTCGGTCAGTGTTATCAGACGACCCATGCCGATACGCTCTACCGACCTGATTTTGGATGCGCTGGCCGTCTCTGAGGATGCCCTGACGCTGACCGCCCTGGCGCATGTCCTCACCAGCGCCAAGGTGCGCATCAACGGCAAGAAGCCCACCACCGCAACGGTCCAGCCCCTGGTCACCGCGCTGGTCAATTCTGGAGCCGTGACCCAGAGCAGTCGGGTCGAGCCCGTCTATCCAGACTGCGAGCTTCGGGCGCGGGCGCTGCTTCGGAGCGGTCGATACGAGAAGGTCGTCGGGTGGGTCGCCGATGCCGAGCCCCTCAAGCCGATGTCGCGGTGGGGACATGATGAGTCGCGGACCGGGACCAGCGTCCGGGAGTACCGGCGGGCGCTGCATCGCGGCGATGTCGAGGCCCTGACCGACCTGCGCAGGCGGGTTCGGGTCGGCGTGTGGCGGTGGTTCGCAAAGCCGATGGCGATCGATCTGCTGCGCATGCTGCCCCCATCCACCGCGACGGATGTCCTCAAGATCCTGTCCGTGGTCTCGTTCCAGCATGCGCTGCCCGCGCCTGCCTTGAGCAACCTCATCTACGAGTCTGTCCCGAAGCAGCCCGCACTCCTGGAGACTGCGATCTTTGAGACGCTGCTTCATGGAGAGACGGATCGGGCCGATGCCTTCCTGGGGCTGCTCGACAAGGACGCCGGGCTGCACCTCCGGGCACTGCGCGCGCTGATCGAGGGCAACCTCAAGGTCGCCACCAGCCTCTATGCAAAGGGGCTGACCGCTGACCGCAGGCGGCATGGCACCCCGAAGGTGGTCCCGATGGAGCCCGCGGCCCTGTTCCTGCCTCTGGCCTACATGCTGTCGTCGAGCAAGTCCCGGGGGTCACAGGCGGTGCGGGTGATTGAGCTTGCAGACAAGGAAGACCTGGTCATCGCCGAGCTGCCCTGGGGAGGCTGGAAGCACGTGGCCACCCTCAACGAGCCCGGCGCGGAGTCGGAGCTGGCCTGCACCCACCCGGTCGCGGTGCTTCTGGAGGGGCTGTGCACCTGGTGGCGAGGCGAGACGCTGGACCCGGCACGCCACAAGGCGGCGATCGAGAAGGCCAGCGCGTGCGGCTGGGGTTGGGTTGCCGATGAGCTGACCTGCGGCGCGGGGGGAGAGGGGCTGAGCAGCCTTCGAATCGTGCGCACGGAGTGGGCCCACCGGCTGGACCTGCTGGCCGAGCTCCTGGGAGAGAAACCGGCGAAGATGAAGGCGAAGACGAAGGCTGAGAAGCGCCTCGCCTGGACGCTGAGCACGAACCGGCGGGGCCTGTCGCTGGAGGCTCGCGAGCAGCTGAGCCGCGGCAAGAAGTGGTCGGTGGGGCGAAAGGTCGCCCACACCCGGCTGCTCGGCACTGGCACCCCGCCGACCACCACACCCGCCGACCGCGCCCTGATCGCCGGCCTGCGCAGCGAAACCAGCCGCAGCTACCGGGGGTATCCAGAGGTCTGGTACTCCTGGGACCCCGAGGTCGCCTGGCCCGCGCTGGTCGGCCACCCGGCCATCTTCGATAAAGATGAGAACCCGCTGACGATCATCCGCATCCCGCCTCGCATCGTGGTCAAGAAGGTGAAGGGCACCAGCACCGTGAGCATCGAGCCAGCCCTCACGGATGGCACGGTCAAGGTCGTCAAGGTCGGCAACGGCTACGAGATCACCGTGTTCACGAAGGAGCAGCAGCGCGTCGCGGAGATCATCGGCGGCGGCATGCAGATCCCCACCGCGGGGCAGGCGGCGCTGGACCGGGTGCTCTCCGCGACCGATGGCATCTTCGAGCGCTCCAAGACCCGCACCGCTGCGAAGAAGCGGCCGGGAGATCCGACGGTCAGTGTGCAGCTGCGGCCCGAGGGGAAGAGCATCCTCGCCGCGCTCGTGGTTCACCCGCTGGGTGCTGGTGGGCACAGCTTCCCGCCCGGCGCAGGCAGCGCGATCGTGCTCGGCCATGTGGGTAAGAAGGCTGTGCGGGTTCAACGTGACCTGGCGGCGGAGGTCGTCAACATGGAAGCCGTCCTCGGGCTGCCCGGGCTCATCACCGCGGATGCAGTAGGGGATCGGTGGCAGCTGGACGGGCCACAGGACTGTCTGGTGCTCCTCGAAGCCCTCAAGGAGGCCGGGATCAGCGTGTTCTGGCCGGATAAGACCAGCTTCACCTTCCGCAAGACCGTCAGCGCGTCCGACCTCAAGATGACCATTGCAGAGGTCAAGAATTGGTTTCAGGCCAGCGGCACCCTCACCGTCGATGAGGGGCTGGCGCTGTCGCTCAAGGAGCTGCTCGCCGCGGTCCTGGCGAACGGGGGTCGCTTCATCAAGCTCAACGATGGCTCCTTCATCGCCCTGGAGAGCAGCCTGAGGCGCGACCTCGATGCCCTCGCCCGCACGGTGCAGAAGCAGCGCAGCAAGCTCGCGGTCCACCCGCTGGCGGCTCATGCGCTGGCGACCCTGGCGGAGTCCTCTCAGACGAAGACCGACCCTGGCTTCACCCGACACCTCAAGCGACTCACCGAGATTCCGGAGTCCGCGCCCCTGCCCGCCAGCCTCGGCACCAGCCTGCGGGGCTACCAGGAGGAGGGGTTCCAGTGGCTCTCCCGGCTGTCTCACAGCGGCGTCGGTGCGCTGCTCGCGGACGACATGGGGCTCGGCAAGACCGTGGTCGCCCTCACCCTGCTGCTGCATCGCCGCGCGCTCGGCCCGGTCCTGATCGTCGCCCCCACCTCCGTCGCTGGCAACTGGATGCGGGAGATGCTGCGGTTTGCGCCCACCCTGACCCCGCGTCTGCTCCGTGCGGCATCGGATCGCACGGCGATTGTGGGTGCGGCGGCGGTGGGGGATGCGGTGATCTGCAGCTACGGTCTGCTGGTCAGTGAGTCCGAGCTGCTCTCGGGGAAGAAGTGGGCCACGGTGGTCTTCGACGAGTCCCAGGCGCTCAAGAACGCCTCCACCCAGCGTCACAAAGCCGCCGCGTCGATCCAGGCGGGGATGCGACTCGCGCTGACCGGCACGCCGATCGAGAACCACCTCGGCGAGCTGTTCTCGCAATTCTCGATCCTCAACCCCGGCATGCTCGGCACCGCGACGGGCTTCCGTTCCCGCTTCCAGCGCCCCATTGAGTCTGGTGATCACACCGTCCGACGCCACCTCAAGCAGCTCGTCTCTCCCTACCTGCTGCGCCGGACCAAGGGGCAGGTGCTCGACGAGCTTCCAGGCCGCACCGACATCAATGTCCCCGTCGAGCTGGGGGTCGAGGAGGCCGCGCTGTACGAGGCCCAGCGCCTCAGCGCCCTGGCGGAGATCGAGGCGAACAAGTCGGAGAACAGCCCAATCGCGGTGCTCGCCCAGCTCACCCGGCTGCGGCTTTTGGCGTGCTCGCCGCGGCTGGTCATCCCCGAGTTCACCGGTGTCAGCGCCAAGCTTGAGGCGTTCGCGCAGATTGTGCAGAACCTCCAGGCAGGCGGTCACCGCGCCCTGGTGTTCTCGCAGTTCGTCAAGCACCTCACACTGATCCGCGAGTGGCTCGACGCCAACAAGATCACCTACCAGTACCTCGACGGCTCCACGCCAGCGCGGCAGCGGGATCTCCGGGTCGCGGCGTTCCAGTCCGGCAGTGATCCCCTCTTCCTGATCAGCACCCGGGCCGGCGGTCAGGGGCTGAACCTCACCGCTGCGGACTATGTCATCCACATGGACCCCTGGTGGAATCCCGCCGTCGAGGATCAGGCTTCAGACCGCGCGCACCGGCTGGGACAGCGCCGACCGGTCACCGTCTACCGGCTCTATGCCCAGGGC
>JBLHNG010000538.1:0-6168 GCA_047621685.1 Myxococcota bacterium
ATGCGACCGGTCCCTACGCCCTGACCGGCGCAGTGTTCTCCCGGGATCGCTATGCGGTCAGCCAGGCCACTGCAGCCCTGAGAAACGCCGCAGGAAACTTCTACATCAACGACAAGCCCACCGGAGCGGTCGTCGGTCAGCAGCCGTTCGGCGGCGCCCGGGGCAGCGGCACAAACGACAAGGCTGGCAGCGTGCTCAACCTGCTCCGCTGGGTCTCGCCGCGCACCATCAAGGAAACCTTCGCGCCGCCCACCGACTGGGGCTACAGCTTCCTGAAGTGAACGGCTTGGACACGGCGAATAACCGTGTTTCAATCGTCGCTATAAAGAAACATCGCTGTAGGTTTGCTTGACAGACGGTTAAAACGGTGTACATTGAGAGTCCGGAATGCGGAAACAGTTTTGAAAGAAACACCTCCCTTCTCCGGATGTCAGGAAGCTCTTCAGGTGTTTCCTACATGAACCCGGACACCCGTCCGACTGCGCTTCCCGAAGTGTACTGACTTTGGACATGGACATCTCCATAATGTCCGACCTCTGATAGAAGCCTTCCAACCGAAGAACTTCCCTCCAGAGGTCCGCTTTCCTCCCAATTTGGGGGGAGTTGCTGGGTTTACAACCAGCAGTGGAGTTGACTCTTCAGGAAGAGCTTTTCCCATCCGAAACTGCCCCACAGGTCCGATAAACAGGCTCTGTGTGGAGGCTATACCGATGAACGATGCAAGTCAGGCCTGACAACCCCCTGATCATTCAGGGTGACGGTAAGGTCCTCCTTGAGACACGACACCCCCAGTATGAGAAGGCGCGGGACTTCCTCGGCCGCTTCGCCGAGTTGGAGCGCTCTCCAGAGCTCCTGCACACATACCGGATCACCCCACTATCCCTATGGAACGCCGCTTCCTCTGGGATGAGCAATGAAGAAATCATTGAGGGGCTCAGGGAGCTATCCAAATTCGACATCCCACCAGATGTCCACAAGACCATCGAAGAGACCATTGAGCGCTACGGCCTGGTCAAGATGGTCCCCCACCCCAACGGGGGTCACGATCTGATTCGATTGGAGTTTGCCAGCGGCTACGTCGCCAAGCTGATCGCAAAGTCTCCTTCGCTTCGTGAATTCCTCCTCGAAGACGGCCGTCGTCACTGGGCAATCACCCAGGGGCACCGCGGAATCTTCAAGCAACGTGCTCTCCAGGAGGGCTGGCCCATCGAGGACCTCGCGGGCTTCCGTCCCGGCGAACACCTCGACGTCAACCTCCGCACCAAGATGCTCAGCAACGGCCGCCCCTTCGGCATCCGGGAGTATCAGCGAGAAGCCGCAGAGCGCTGGTATCAGGGCGGCAAGCCCTCCGGCGGCTGCGGTGTGGTCGTGCTGGCCTGTGGTGCCGGCAAGACCATCGTCGGCATGGCCGCGATGAGCCTGGTCAACACCAAGACCCTCATCCTGGCCACCAACCAGGCCAGTGTCTCGCAGTGGATCCGTGAGATCATCGACAAGACCGAGCTGACCGCAGAGCAGGTCGGCGGGTACAGCGGTGCAGAGAAGCGCATCTGTCCGGTCACCGTGGCGACCTACCAGATTCTCACCTGGCGGCGGTCCAGAGATGAAGACTTCGCGCACCTCCACCTGTTCGAGGATCAGGACTGGGGGCTCATCATCTACGATGAGGTCCACCTCCTGCCCGCGCCGGTCTTTGGTGCCACTGCCTCGCTCCAGGGGCGCCGCCGCCTCGGCCTGACCGCCACCCTCGTCCGCGAGGATGGTCGCGAGGGGGATGTCTTCTCCCTGGTCGGTCCCAAGCGCTACGACCTCCCCTGGCAGTCGCTGACCCGACAGGGCTTCATCGCCGAGACCACCTGCCATGAAGTCAGGGTGCCGTTCCACAACGGCGACGCCGAGCGCTACGAGAACGCCCGCGAGCAGCAGAAGTTCCGTCTCGCGAGCAGCAACCCGGCCAAGATCAACGTCATCAAGGATCTCGTCAAGCGGCACAGCGAGGACCACATCCTGGTCATTGGTACCTACGTCGATCAGCTCTACAAGCTCGCCAGCGTCCTCAAGGCTCCCATCATCACCGGTAAGACGCCCCATCGGGAGCGCGAGGTGCTGTTCGGAAAGTTCCGGCGCGGAGAGATCAAGTTGCTGGTCGTCAGCAAGGTCGCCAACTTCTCCATTGACCTGCCTGATGCCAACGTTGCCATCCAGGTCTCTGGCACATTTGGCAGTCGACAGGAAGAGGCCCAGCGACTCGGTCGCATCCTCCGCCCCAAGAAGAAGACTGCCCGCTTCTACACCGTGGTCACTGCCGACACCAAGGAGCAGGTCTTCGCCATGAAGCGACAGCTGTTCCTCACCGAGCAGGGCTACCGCTACCACATTGAAGAGGCCGGACGCTAAGCCGGTCTCTGTTGAAGACTTACCGATCTGAGGTTTTTAAGATGGGTGCAGATGAAAGTGACCGCCCGGCGTCGGAGTCCGGCTCGCGCCGGCGTCGCCGCCGTAGACGTCGTCGTCGTGGAGGAAATGAGTCATCCAATGAGGCTCAGAACCAGCCGACGGTAGAGACCAACCAGAGCCGCGGTGGTCGGAACAACTGGCGAGACGAGAGTCAACCGCTTGTTCGTCTTCCCCCCACTGGCTACGTCCCCCACGCGCGCAGCAGCACGCCGACCCACTCCGAGAGCAGCAACAACAGCAACAGCCGCACCAGCGGCATTGTTCGGCGGCGTCGGCTGTCTCGCATGGAGATGGATGACCTCGCGCTCTATCTCAATCGTCTCCCCGACGAGATGGTCGCCAGCTTCTACAAGGGCATGGGCGGACAGCCGAGCCGGGTGGCCAACAAAGAGCGCATGATCCAGCTCGCGGTGCGGGCGATTGCCCAGGGCACCCGGCTGGGCACCCTCATCCGCTCCCTCCACCAGCGGGACCGTCAGGCCCTCGCCATCCTCGTGCAGTGCGGCGGCATCGCCCACCACGAGGAGTTTTACCAGGAGCTGATTCTCTCACTGGGCGGCAACGACCGCGAGTGGAAGAAGGTCCTGGCGACGCTGGGCGACAAGGGACTGGTCGCTGCCAGCGAGACCCGCGAGGGCGACTACTTCTACATCGTGCCCGACCCGCTGGTCGCACACCTCGTCGACCACCTCAAAGAAGACCTGATGCTCCCGTCCTTCGATCACGAAGACGTCCGGGTCATCAACCCCCAGGCGTTCTCGCCGCCGCTGGACTTCAGTCTGGTGACGCTGTCGACCTACATCGACCAGCATCCCCCCCGGCTCACCCAGCGCCAGGAGATCTTCAAGACCCACAAGGACGAGCTGGACAACTTCTTCAAGCAGCTGTGGGGGGAGGACAGCGATCTGTTCAACTTCCACATCGAGTTCTTGATGGTCCACGGCATGGTCGAGCTCAAGGGCGACCGGCTCAGCCTGAACCGCTCGGTCATCGAGGAGTGGCTCCAGCTGGAGCAGGGCGCTCAGAACGACCTCGTCTTCTCCTCCCTGGAGAAGCGCTTCCCCAACGCAGAGTGGGTCATCCGGGTCATCCACGACATCGGCGGAGACTGGGTCCCTGAGCGTCCACTTCAGGCCCTCTACCGGCGCTGGCGTCGGGGTGAGGACTGGCGCAAGCGCTTCCACAGCACCGAGTGGAAGACGGTCCGTCATGCCGCCCGCGAGAGCTACAGCTTCTCGCCGCTGGTCACCACCGGACTGCTGGAGCAGGGTCAGTGGGGGCAGGAGAAGTTCTACCGCCTCAACCCCCGCGGAGAGCGGCTGCTGCAGAACACGCCGCAGGCAGACGGGTTCACCCAGTTCTACCTCACACCGTCCTTTGAGATCATGGCACCGGCGGGCATGGCCCCCATCCTGTTCTCCCGAATCGGCGACCTCGCTGAGCTGACCTCCTGTGATCGGGCCAACACCTACAAGATCACCGAGGTCACCATCGAGCAGGCCCTGGAGAAGGGCTGGCGGCGGGATGACATCCTGGAGTTCCTCCGGGACAACAGCCAGATCGGTCTGCCCGAGAACGTCGAGCAGACCCTGCGCAGCTGGATGGGGCACCACGGCGACGTCGAATTCCACGACGTCATGCTGCTCACCGTGCACCGCAGCCAGATCCGCCGGATCGAGAGCCTGCGCAAGCTCAAGCCGTTCCTGCTGCACCGCTTCGTGCCAGGAATGTACGCCGTGGATCGCTCCCGGATGCCTGAGCTGACCGCAGCACTGGGAGAAGCGGACTTCACGCCGATGAACAAGATCCGGAAGTACCCCGGAGACCTGGCTGCGGTGGACTCTCGCAAGCGGCTGCTGGAGCAGGTCATCGATGCCCGTGCCGAGCGGGGAGACCTGCTGGGACTGGCCCACATCGCCGACACCCAGCCCGAGAACCTCCACCCGGTCCCCGGCACGACCCGGACCTCTCGTCGTCGCCGCAAGCGCGATGAGATGCCGCCGCGCTGCACCCCGGCTGAGGTTCGCGATTCCTGCGTGCGTGCGGTCACCGAGAAGGCAAACCTCCAGATGCTCTACGTGACCCGGGACGACCAGCGCAAGCTGCTCACCGTGGTCCCTGAGCGCCTCGCCACCACTCCGGCGGGCAAGCAGGTGCTGGTCGCAGCCGATGTCAAGAGCAAGGCACGCCTGAGCTACCAGCTCCTCCAGATTGAGCGCATCGCGGTCGTCGCCAGAAAGTGACCGACCTGTCGGATGTGACCGCGCTGATCACCGGGGCCTCCTCGGGGATCGGCGCGGCACTGTCTGAGGAGCTGGCGGATCGCGGGGTCGGTCGGCTCGTCCTGGTCGCCCGCCGTGCGGATCGTCTGGAGGCGCTGGCGTCTCGGCTGCCCGGCGCGGTCGCTCATCCCGCAGATCTGACGGACCCCACCGCCATTGCCGACCTCATCGCGGCCTGGCCTGAGGTCGATCTGGTCGTGAACAACGCCGGCTTCGGCTACCGGGGGCCGCTCGCCACACAGGATCCCGAGCGCCTGCTGGCCATGGTCGACCTCAACTGTCGCGCACTGCTCCAGCTCTCCCAGGCATGGCTTCCCCGGATGACTGCGAGGCATCGGGGCTGGATCCTCAACGTCGGCTCCATCGTCGGCTTCCTGCCGGTGCCGACCAGCGCGGTCTACGCCGCCAGCAAGGCGTTCGTGCACAGCCTCACCGAGGCCCTCCGCGCGGAGACCATGGGCACCGGAGTCAAGGTCCACCTGCTCGCGCCGGGGCCGGTCCCCACCGAGTTCTTCGAGCGCTCACGCGGTCAGGCCCGAGGCAAGCCCTCTCCCCTCGCGATTTCCCCGGAGCGCCTCGCCCGGCAGGCGATCGATGACCTCCTGGTCGGTCGTCCACGCCGGATTCCCCGCTCGGTGGTCCGACTGCTGGCGATGGCGGCCTCCGGGATGCCGATGCCGCTGCTTCGCCCCCTGATGGCGCGGATTGTCGCTGCAGATCTCAAGAACCCGACGTAGCTCGGCTACTGCTCGGGTCGGATGACTGGCAGGACCGGTCCAGGTGCGACGTCCTCATTGATGACCGCACCCTCTGCCCGGAAGCTGCGGTCACCCAGGTTCAGCCCGTGCAGCATCGGCGGACCCTGGCCGACCCGCATGACCGCCCCGACGCTCAGCGCGGCCCCCATGCCCTCTCCGTCTCCAGTGCGCTCGCCGGAGATGACCCCATCGCGAGCACGGAAGACGAAGGTGCCGTCTCCGCAGCGAACGCCGAGGTTGCCCTCTTCGAGGACAATGCTGCCGACCGGACTGCCGGAGATCATCTCCAGGGCCATCCGGGTCTGTGGGTCAACGGTGGGCGGCAGGCCCTTCTTGCGCATGAAGCGGTCGAGAACCTTTCGGGCGGCGGAGAGACCGAGCGCGAACGAGGCCACGAAGTAGACCACTGCCCCCACAGCGCTGACCAGCAGCACCGAGAGCCCGTCGGCCCAGGGCAGCAGGAGGTAGACCGCCCCGCCCATCACTGACGCTGCGATGAGGATGCGCGCGTGATCAGTCCACATTCGACGTGGAAACGCCCCGGCCCGTCGGGTGAAGCCCCAGAACAGGACTGCGCACTCGATCATTACCAGCAGCGCATGGGACAGCGGCAGCCCGGTGTAGCCCAGCCCCAGTGGGTAGACGATGGCGAGGGCGACCGGCACCTTCGC
>JBLHNG010000539.1:0-6156 GCA_047621685.1 Myxococcota bacterium
GTGATCGAATGCCACGGACAGTACGACGTGGTCCTCAAGGATCGCACCGGCACCTTCAAGGAGTCCACCCGCCGTCCCCGGGTGGCGTTCACCGACTTCCTCCCCCAGACCGGCACCGGCACCAACCGCATGGAGACCAACTCCGAGGCCGCCGAGAAGGACGCCTATGAGCAGGACTGGCGGAAATTCTGCACCAACCTCAAGGCGCTGGGCATGGACGTGCACACCGTCACCGCGTGGTGCATCTCCAAGGATTGGAAGCGCCCGGTCGCCGCCAATCCCGGAGAGCGGGAGCGTCTGATGCGCATCCTCCGCTCCGACTCCGCCCAGATGGAGATGATGGCGTTCGTCGGGGCCGAGACTCCGCCCCCGCGCCTGCGTGCCGGGGTCATGGAGCCCCGAGACACCGAGCCAGCGGTGTTCCTCAAAGCCGGCGGCTGACCGCTCCTACGGCTCCATCAGCCCTGCATCGGTGAGCTGATCGATGAGGATGTCGGTCCGATACGGGAAGAACTCGTCCAGCAGCCGCTCCCGCTCGTCGGTCCACTCCACGTCGCGGGTGTAGGGAGTGTCGCGGTCGGTGTCGCCCCAGCGCGCCGACTCCGCCACGATCGCCCGCTCAATCTCCTCAGCGCGGGCCTCCCAGCGGGCGGTGCATTCCGCCGGGGTCAGCGCACCACCCTCGGTGAGGTGCAGGGTCGCCCGGTCGCTGTACATCGTCCGGAAGTCGGCATTCTCCCGGAGCGCGGTGTAGACGTGTGAGATCGAGCCAGAGACATCGACGTCGATGTTGTAGTCGTCGTCGGCGTCCCAGATGCTGTACTCCATGTCCCAGACGAAGAACCGGAACTGTGCGCCGTCCTCTCGCTTCCGGGCGCCGCGCATGTTGTTGGAGTCGTACTCCTCCGGACCGTCCCGGTTGACCGTGTACTGGTGGATGAGCATGTAGTCGATGAGGTCTTCGAGGTTGAGGTACGCCTGGATCGCGACCAGCCCGGCATCATCGGAGAGCCCGGTGTCTGCGAGGGCGAGCATCTCCTCATAGGCCACCAGGTCTCCGTCGATCGCCTCGTTGGTCGAGGTGCGGCGGTTGATCGCGTCGTACTCCTCAGCCTCGCCGCCGAACCGCTCCGCAGCGAAGTCGGCGTCGGGCCGCTCAACGGGCATATACAAACCCCAGTACAGGCCGTTGAGGTAGAGGTGGACGTAGGCAGCGTGCCCGTCGGCCTTGCCCATGTCCGCAGCGGTGTCCCGGGCGAAGGCGTCGCGGATGTACTGGGCCTGCTCCGGGTCGCGGAAGTCCTGCCAGCCCCGGCTGCCCTGAGATCGCAGGACGATCGAGTCGAACCGGTCGACCGGTGCGTCTACAAACAGCGGGTACTCCAGCTTGCTCGGTCCGTACTCGGAGCGAAACTCCAGCCGGAGGGAGTGCTTGAGGGTGTTGGAGTGGTAGCGCCAGCCGTAGCCGTGCATGCGCAGCCCGCTGGTGGTGGCGAAGCCGGTGCTGCCGTCGGGCAGGATCAGCTCCAAAGACACCGCCCGCTCCCAGGCATCGCCCCGCTGGAGCGAGTGAACGTAGATCCCCGCTTCTTCGCCGAACAGGTCCTCAGGGTCGGTGACGATGGAGAGGGTGGGGATGTCCCTCAGACCGGCGAGCAGGTCTGCGGCATAGGCCGGATCGTCGACCACCTCGGGGTCCATCTCATAGTCACCCCCCACCGCATCCTGGCTGAGCCCGTCCCAGGTGGTCGGGAAGCCGTCGGGGGCGGCAGGCTGGCGGACGACATCAGCGAGGAACAGGTAGGTGTGGGTCGCCACCCGACTCGACAGGGCGCCCTCCTGGAACACCATCGCCCGGATGGCGGCGGTGGTCTCCACCGACAGGGTCACCGGGCCTTCGACATTGGTGCCCACACCCTCGCTCGGGGTGCTGCCGTCGGTGGTGTAGGCGAGGGTCGTGCCGTCGGGCGGCGTGAGGGTCAGGGAGATGGGGGCCTCGTAGAAGCCACGCTGCGCGCTGAACAGCGGGGCCTCCAGGTCGGCGAAGTAGCCGGTGCCGTTGGGCGCGCCGGGGGTGGGCTGGGTGAACCAGGCGATGTCCCCGGTGGTGATGTCCTGGGCGGTCAAGGTGGGCCGGAGGAAGAAGTCGGGATCGTCGATGGACTGGTTGACCCCCTCAATCGCCAGGACAGCCCCGTCGGTCAGCGCGTCGGGGGGCAGGAGAGTCTCGACCGGCGCGTCGGACAACCACCCGAGCGCGGTGCTGTCAGTCTCCACGGACAGCACCAGCCGGCTCGGGGCCGCGCCGCCCCAGGTCAGCGGGATCCGCAGCGCGGCAGTGTCGGAGATGCCAAACATCTCGGCGCTCAGATCGGTGGCGACCTGATCGCCATAGGGCGCCGCCTCCGTGGCATAGACCGTGACCTCTGCCAGGGACATCCACTCGCTGCTGCCCGCCCCATTGACCGCCGACTTCTCCACCGACACTGCATGCCCACTGACCGGCGAATCGAGGGTGAGGGTGAGGGTCTCGCCGGGATCCTGGGGGGTCGCCCCTTCGGCAGTGGGGTTGAGCACCTCGGAGGTCCAGGTGGCGCTTCCGTCGGCATCCAGCACCGAGACGGTGAGGTTGTACAGCCGATCCGCACAGCAGCTCCGCCGGTTCTCCAGCACGATCTCCGAGATCCAGCGCGCGTCGTCCAGGTCGACCTGCCAGCGCGGGGAGAGGTCGCCGTCGCCGGTGTGAGAGAAGGTGTCGAGGCTGCCGTCGACCGCCTGGGCACCGGTGTAGCCATAGCCATCGGAGGACTGGCTGGTCTCCCGGCCCGCGGCGACCTCCACCACAGCCGCCTCCCCCACCGAGAAGCCCACCGGCAGGGTCACGACCGACCAGCTCGCGTCGTCGAAGTCGTCCGCCTGCCAGCCGCCCGAAGCCGACACTGACAGCCGCGCCTCGTCCCCGTCCGCCACCAGGATCGACTCCACTACATCCTGCGACCGACCAAACGAGTACCCGGCAGACAAGGCCGGCAGGACCAGGGCATCGACCACAGCACCGCCAGGATCGCTCAGGGTGAGGGTCTCCCCGCCGTCCGCGCTGAGCCGGAAGTCGGTGTGCAGCGACCCACCCGGATCGTCTCGGTCCTTTCCCGAGGCGAACACCACCCGGAGCTCGCCCACCGCCAGCGTCACCGCCGGAAAGCGCCAGCCCGACGACTTCGCATCGTCTGACAGCGACCAGCCCGACAGCGCCACCGGCTCCGGGCCGGGGTTGTACAGCTCCACCCAGTCGCTGTCCTCGCCGTCCTCGTCGGGCCACTCCCCAGCGCTGTCCGTCGCGACCTCAGTGAGGAGGACGGTGCCGTACTCCCCGGCGATGGTGTCGATCACCGCTGAGTCGGCGGTGTCTGGTGTGGGGTCGTCAGAGTCGACGGTGACCTGTGTTGGGGGCTCGACAGGTTGGCAGGCGGACAGCAGGATCCAGAGCGACATCTTCCCAGCCTACCGCGTGCACCCGGCTCACTTCCGCTTGATGCCATCCAGGATGAGGCGGCGGGCGTCGGCCATCGCGGCATTGGCGGCGAACGGGGCGAAGTTGGCGTGCCCGCGGTGGGTGAAGCCGTGGCCACAGTCGGGGTGGAGGTGGATGGCGACGTTGGCGTTGCGGCCGAAGGTGTTGCGGAGCCGGGCCACGTCGGAGAGCGGGATGAGCCGGTCGGACTCCCCGAAGTGCATCGAGAGCGGACACCGGGGCAGCCCCGACAGCTCGACCAGCTGGAGCAGCCCGCCACCGTGCCAGGTCATCGCCGCGCTGACCACATTTCGGGCCGCGGCCATCACCGCATACTGCCCGCCAAAGCAGATCCCGATGATCGCCGGGAGCCCCTGGCAGCGCATCCGCATCCAGTCCAGCACCGCGAGGGTGTCGGAGAGGGCGATCCGGGGTCGCAGCGCGTTTGCCCGATCCATCGCCTCCCGTCGCTGATCAAAGTCGACCGCGCCTGGCTTCGTCCGCCAGAACAGATCTGGGATGACCGCGCTGATGCCTGCCTTCGCGAAGCTGTCGATCAGCGCGATGGTCCCGGAGTCCGCGCCATAGATGCTGGGCAGGATCACCACACCGGGCATGCCTGCCCCGAGCAGCTCCGCGTGTGCGGGGATGGATCCCGCTGGTGTTTGGATGTCGACCATCCCTGACAGTGTACCCGCAGCAGAGGCGACCGCTACCGACCCTCTGCCCAGTCCGCCACTGCATCGAGGTCCAGCGCGCTGGCCTCATCCTCCCCGCGCAAGCTCCACAGCCAGACCCCGCCGTAGCCCCGCTCTTCGAGGGTGGAGAGGTTGTCGGAGAGGGAGCCGTAGATGCTGGCGGTGCCCAGCTCGCCGACCACACAGGGCACCACGGAGAGCATCGCGGCGTCGGTGATCTGGGCGGCACCGTCGTAGCTGTGGACCTGGATGAGGTCGAGGTCGCCCGCAACCCACAGCCGCTGAGCGTCGGTGATGCTCGCGCTGCCCACGGTCGCCGGGTGGCTCGTCTCGTCGTGGATCGCCGCGACCGCCTCGTCGACCAGCGCGACCATCGCCGCCTCGCTCACCCCGTCCCCCAGCCAGCCGCTCCCGAGACCCTCGATGGCCCACTCCGGCTCGTTGATGACCTCCCAGGCTCCGATTCCCGCCCGCTCACCAAACGCTACGAGCAGCGGACGGAAGACCGTCTCGATCAGCGCGGTCCGTCCCTGAGCACTGGCGATGACCCCGGCATGTCCGCCCAGCTGCACCCCGTCGACCGTCTCCGCTTCAGCCAGCCACCAGAAGTCCAGCAGCGACAGCACCAGCACCAGCCCGTGTGCCTCCGCCAGGGTGACCACCGCGTCGAGGTCTTCGAGAACCGAATCCTCCAGGGCAGCGGGGAGGCCCTCCGCGTCAAACCGGATCCCAGAGCGACCATCGGTGAGGACGAACCAGCGCACCACCGCCACCCCGGCATCCGCCATCGCCGCGAAGTCCGCCTCGATCGCCGACTCATGGTCTGCGACCCCACCGAGTCCCCAGGCGTTGTCGCCGAAGTCACTGCCGTAGTTGTGCCAGGGGTAGTTCACCCCGACGTGGAAGTCCGCCGGGAGTCCGACAGGCCCAGCGGTGTCGTCGGGGCTTCCACCCGAGCAGCCCAGCAGGAGCAGGAGCATGCCGAGAGTCTACTCGTCGCGGAGCTTCTCTTCGACATCGATCCCGCCGATCAGTTCGACATCCTCCCCGGCGATCCGGGTGCCCGGGGCGAGCACTGCGACCGTCACCCGGCTGGTGGCGTGCCGGACCCCATCCCTTGAGGTGATGATCGCCTCCCAGGTCCGGTGGCTGCCCCGCTCTGACTTCGGCTTCGCTTCGATGTGCAGCGTGGTTCCCGGGCGGGTGCCCCGGTGGAAGCGGGTGATGTTCTCGACTCCGACCGCGTGGTTCCCCGACGGCATCACCGCCATCGCCGCCCCCACCGAGCAGGCCGACTCCCCAAGGGTGGCGTAGACCCCGCCGTGGACGAGGCCGTAGGGCTGGACGTGGCGGTCGGTGACCTCCAGGGTGGCGCTGACCCGGTCCTCAGCGACGTGGGAGAAGCGCATTCCGACCAGGGCGTCGAAGCCGAACAGGCTCTCGGACATGAGGGCGGCTCGCTTCTCGGGGGAGAGCGGCAGGAAGAGCTGGATGATCTGCTGGATGTCCATGGGAGAGCTTTATCGGATGGTGGCTGAGCTGCCGCGAGGTTGTGGTTGGTGGGTACTTTGGGGTCCCCGCTGCGGTACAGGACGGCCAATGTCCGAAGCCCTGACCGGCTCCGTATGAACTCCGCCCGCCTCTCGGCGCCCTCCATACCGCGTCCCAAATCGGTAGCCAGCCCATCAAACGCGCTGCCGATCAATTCCGTAGATCTCCAAACACAATTCGCTACAAATCGTAGCAACGCAATCATCACCACCGCCCTCCCCCACACCAAATCCCCACACTACCACCGTCAAAGCTCAACAACACCACCCTGGAACACCCCTTGCTTAAGCATCAGTCGTCCCTGGCAAATCTCACCAAGAGGTACAACCGATGCGAAGCCTTCTCCCCCTGATCACCCTGCTCGTCGCCTGCTCCACCGAGCCCACCCCCACCTTC
>JBLHNG010000540.1:0-6140 GCA_047621685.1 Myxococcota bacterium
AGCGCAAAGCGACCCGGCAACGATGACACCGAGCTCATCAGCCTCATGAAGTCCGCACAGCGACTCGGCGCAGGCGCAGGAACCGGCGTGGCGACCCGATAGTCGCGGCGAATCCTCCGGGCGGATAGATCCACGCTCCGCCCGGAGAGTCCGATGATCGCCCTGCTGCTCCTCGCCTGTGATGGCGAAGCCCCTCAGCCCACCCCTGAGGTCACCACCCCCGAGCCGGCCCCTCCCGCGGAGCCGGTTGTGGTCTACAGCGGACGCAGCGAGTCGCTGGTCGGGGAGATGTTCCTCAAGCTGGAGCAGGCCACCGGGGTCGATGTCGACGTCCGCTACGGCGACACCCCCGAGCTGGTCACCCTGATGCTCACCGAGGGCGACCAGAGCCCCGCCGACATCATCTTCGCCCAGGACTCCGGCCACCTCGGTGCCCTGGCCAACCAGGACCGGCTCGCCACCCTCGACGGCGAGCTGCTCTCCCAGGCCGACCCCCGGTTCCAGGATCCCAAGGGGCGCTGGGTCGGGACCAGCGGACGGGCGCGGGTGCTGGTCTACAACACCGAGGCCCTCAACGCCGAGACCTTGCCCGCCTCCCTCAAGGACCTCGCGGACCCGCAGTGGAAGGGCAAGCTGGGCTGGGCGCCGGGCAACGGCAGCTTCCAGGCTCACGTCAGCGCGCTGCGTCACATCTGGGGTGAGGAAGAGACGAAGACCTGGCTTGCCGCGGTCAAGGCCAACGAGCCGGTCGCCTACCCCAAGAACTCCCCCCAGGTCGAGGCCGCCGCGAAGGGCGTCATCCAGATCGGCTGGGTGAACCACTACTACCTGTACCGCAGCAAGACCGAAGGCTACACCGCCGAGAACCACTCGTTCTCCACCCCCGGAGACGCCGGCAACGTGCTGATGCTGGCGGGCATGGCGATCCGCAAGGGCACCGACCGCACCGAGGATGCCAACAAGGTCATCAACTGGATGCTGTCTGAGGAGGCCCAGCGCCACTTCGCGCTCCACAACTACGAGTACCCGACCCGCCCCGGGGTCTCCACGCACCCTGACGTGCCCGCCGTCGACTCCCTCAGTCTCGCCGAGGTTGACCAGGACTGGCTCGCAGACCTCGGCCCGACCCGGGTGATGCTCCAGGAACTCGGCCTGCTTTGAGGATCGTCCGGCTGATCGCCGCGCTGTCGGCGGTGCTGGTGCTCTCGCCTCTGATCGGGCTGACGAATGCCCTGATCTACCCGCCGCCGGATCCGTTCGGCATGCCCCAGCCCGACCTCGCCACCCTGCTGAGTCGGAGCGGGGCAGCGACCCTGCTGGCCAACAGCGTCGCGCTCTCCGTCGCGGTGTCGCTGGGCGCGATGCTGTGTGGCGGGTGGCTCGCATGGGCCGAGCAGCGCATGGACTACCCCGGACGCAAGCTCCTCGGCGTCCTCTCCCTGCTCCCCCTGGCGACCCCCAGCTACCTCATCGCCAGCACCGTCAGCAGCGCGCTCGGCCCCGGCGGACTGATCGGCGGCCCGCTGTCCCTGCCCCGGCTCTCCGGGCTCGGCATCGCGGCGGTGGTGCTCACCGTGGCCTGTGCGCCGTATGTGCAGCTCCTCGTCGGCGCCGCCCTCGCCCGCAGCTCAGCATCCGAGGAAGAGGCCGCCCGCAGCCTCGGGGCCAGTCCGCTGAGGGTGTTCACCGCGGTGATATTCCCCCGCCTCCGCCCGGCGCTGGCCCTCTCTGCACTCATCAGCCTGCTGTATGCGATCAGCGACTTCGGCGCGGTGGCGGTGCTGGACTGCCCGGTGCTGACCTGGCGGCTGTATGGGGCGGTCAAGGGGCAGCAGCTCGTCGAGGCCACCCTGCTCGGTGTGGCGGTGCTGGCAGTGACCATCCCGCTGTTCGTCGCCGGACGCTTCCTCCATGGCTCCGTGAAGACCCGCGCGGTCGCCAACCCCCGCCCCCCGGCCCTGCGCCGACCCGGTCCCGCGCTGCTGGTGCTGACCTACAGCCTGCACGGACTCATCATCGGCCTCGGCGTGGCCCTGCCGGTGATCACGATGCTCGACTGGATCCGCGGCGGACTGGCCCGGGGCGATGTGCTGAGCATCCCGTGGGTCCCGATCCGCGACACCGTCGGCGTCTCGATCATCGCCGCGCTCATCGTCGGCCTCCTCGCCCTCGCTCCAGCCTGGATCGCCGCACGGGATCGCCGCTCCATCGCCCTGCCCGTCGAGCAGGCGACCCTGATGACCAGCGCGCTGCCCGGTGTCCTGCTCGCGCTGGGGCTGGTGATGACCGCCCTGATGCTGTCCCGGAGCGTCTCCGAGGGTCGAGCGCTGTACGCCGCGATGACCGGCAGCGGGCTGCTGCTGTTCACTGGCTACACCGTGCGGTTCCTCGCCGAGGGCTTCGCCGCGCTCAAGACCGCCATCCTCCGCCTCGATCCCCGCCAGGAAGAGAGCGCCCGCGCCCTCGGTGCCAGCCGACTTCGGTGGCTGACCGCCATCGCCCTGCCCGATCTCGCCCCCGGCATCGCCGCCACCGCGCTGCTGCTGTTCCTCGCGGTCCTCAAGGAGCTGCCCGTCACCCTCCTGCTCGGCGGCGCGGTCGGTCTCAACACCCTGGCGTTTCGGGTGTGGGACCGGCACAGCGAGGCCCTGTGGCTGGACGCCGGGGTCGCCGGGCTGGTGCTGCTCACGGTGAGCCTGTCGGTGGTCCTGCTGACGCTTCGATGGAGACGACATGTCTGACTCCCCCCTCGCCATCACCGGCCTGAGTCACCGCTACGGGGACACCCCGGTCCTCAGCGGCGTCTCCTTCACCCTCAACCCCGGCGAGTTCGTCGCCATCCTCGGCGCCTCGGGTTGCGGGAAGACCACCCTGCTGCGGGCCATCGCCGGGCTGCTGACGCCGGAGGGCGGACGAATCGACATCGGCGGACGCACGGTCGCTCAGGACGGTCGGGAGAAGGTGGGGGTCGAGAAGCGTGGGGTCGGGCTGGTTTTTCAAGACTACGCCCTGTTCCCGCAGATGTCGGTGGCAGACAACGTCGGCTTCGGGCTTCCCCGGGCTCAGCGGGCGCAGCGGGTCGCGGGACTCATCGAGGTCGCTGGACTCACCGGGCTCGCTGACCGGCGTCCCGCAGCCCTCTCCGGCGGGCAGCAGCAGCGGGTCGCCCTCATCCGCGCCCTCGCCCCCCGCCCCCACCTCCTGCTGCTCGACGAGCCGTTCGCCAACGTCGACGCCGAGCGCCGGGCCACCCTCGGCGCCCGCCTCATCGACCTCATCGCAGCCGAGGGCGCCGCCGCACTCCTCGTCACCCACGACCGCACCGACGCGCTCCAGCTCACCGACCGGGTCATCGCCCTGACCCCAGGGCCCCACGGCGCCGTCATCGCCCAGGACGCCGCCCCCGAGGTCCTCTACCGCCGCCCCGCCTCCCGCGAGGTCGCCCACCTCACCGGTCCCTGCTGGTTCCTCGACGCCACCGCCACTGGCACCACCGCCACCACTCCCCTCGGCACCCTGCCCCTTCGCGAGCCCCGCACCGGCCCGGTCACCCTCATGGTTCGCCCCGAGCAGGCCCGGCTGGATCCCGATGGCCCCCACACCGTCCTCCGCCAGCGGTTCATCGGCCGGGGCTGGGTGGCGGACTGTGAGACGCCTTCGGGCGAGGTCACCGTCGAGTCACCGCATCGAATTGCAGGCGCGCAGGGTCGGGTGGTGGTCAGCGGACCGGTCTGGGCGCTGCCTCAGTAGCTCAGCCCCACCCTCACACCTCCTCCAGTCGGCTCAGCAGGATCAGGCGGTCATCACCCTCGATCATCGGATTGTCCCCCGGTGCGAGCACAGCCACCCCGCCCCGCTTCAGGCCCAGCAGGATGCCCTCACACTCCGCCATCAGCACCGCAGAGGCATCCGTGAACCGCTTCCCGACGAGGTCACCGGGCAGGATCTCCTGAACGAAGCTGCCGATCCCAGCGTCGAACAGGTCGGCGAAGACGTCGGTCATTCCGGGGCTCTGCACCGCCTGTGAAAGCATCGCCCCGGTGAACTCCCCGGCGATGATCACCTCATCGACGCTGGCGTTCTCAGCGTGAAAGACGTTGTCCTCCAGCAGCAGCTCAGCGATGGTGTGGACCGACGGACGGAGCTGCTCGACAGCAAGCACGGTGAGGATGGTCCGAGCGTCGATGTCCTGGGCAGCCCCCGCGCGGTTGTCGGCGAGGATGACGACCACGTCGGCGTGCTTGACCCGGGCGGTGGCGAGCCCCTCGGCGGTGGTGGGATCCTTGAAGAGGTAGAAGATGTGGCTGTGCTTGAACTGCGGGATGTCGTCATCGTCGGTGAGCACGATGACCTGAGGCGAGTCCGGCTGCTGGATGAGGTCCTTGAGCAGCCGGAAGCCGCTCTCGTTCCAGCCGCAGACCACCACATGGTGCTCCATGGTGGCGACCTCCATCTCGTCGCCCTGGTTGCGTCGGGCGCGCTCAATGAGGATCGAGGAGATGGAGGAGGTCATCAGGGCGTAGAAGCTCAGCCCGATGAACATGATCACCGCAGCGACCATCTTGCCGCCCGTGGTGATCGGGTAGAGGTCGCCGTACCCCACGGTGGTCAGGGTCACGACGCACCACCACAGCGCGTTGCCCATCGAGGCGAAGTTCTCGTTGGTCTCATGCTCGAACACCATGATGCCGACCGTGCCGAACACCAGGGAGAAGAACAGGTACACCACGATGACGGTGTTCTCCAGGCGGTGCTTCTGCCGCTCGGCCGCGACCTGATCCAGCCGCGCCTCCAGCACCCCGCCCACCCGAATGACCCGCAGCATCCGCAGCAGCCGAAACAGCCGCACCGCCCGACCCAGCCGGAAGATCCGCATGATCGGCAGCAGGGCCAGCAGGTCGACGATGTTCTGCCGGATGAAGTACAGCTTGCGTGGTGCGACCAGCAGCTTGAGCAGGTACTCCACCACAAAGCAGACCGTGATGACCACGTCCGTCCAGAAGTACAGCCCCTCCGCCCGGCCCGTGAACACCCCGATCCAGCCTGCAGAGGCGTTCTCCACAGTGGTGATCTCGGCGATGAGAAGACCGATGGAGACGAGGATGAGTCCGAAGACCACCAGCTCGGTGACCGGGTGGTACAGGAAGGACAGCAGGCGCTTTCGCCACGGAGCGGTCCGGGCGAGGGAGTCGTAGTTGACCCCCATCTCCATGCGGATCTCGTGGTCCCGCATCTGCCGGTCGGTCAGCTCTCCAGTGCGGGGGATCCGCTGTCTGCGTGAGGACATGGCTACTCCGGCATCCGCTGCAGCAGGATCACCCGATCCTCTGGGGTGATCGCCACATCCGTCCGCGGACTGAGCTGGAGGAAGTCCCCGCGCCGGTAGCCGAGCAGCACCCCCTCACCCGCAGCGTAGAGGGTCTCTGAGAGCGCCGAGAACGACGCCGTGACCCCCGCGGCACGCTCCAGGATCCGGCTTCCAGTGCCTGAGCGGAAGAGGTCCGAGAACACCCCCGTCATGCCCGGGCTGCGCACCGCCTGGGAGAGGATGCCGCCGATGTAGGCGTCTGCGATGAGCACCTCATCGACCCCGGCGTTGTAGGCGTGGAACATGTTGTCGTCGTTGAGCAGCTCGGCGATGGTGTGGATCTCCGGGCGAGCACGCTCGATGGCGAGGACCGTGAGGATGGTCCTCGCGTCGGCGTCCTGGGGGCGTCGACCCGGACGCTTGTCTGCGAGGATGACGATCACCTCCGCCTCATCAATGCCCGCCGCAGTGAGGCCGGCGAGGGTGGAGGGGTCCTCTTCGAAGATGACAACCGAGTCGTAGTGGCGGTCCAGCCGGGGGGCCGGGCTGCTGACGATGGTGATGGAGGGGCGGGGGGAGCCGCGGAGGAGATCTCGGAGGAGCCGCTCCCCGTTGTCGTTCCAGCCACAGATCACAATGTGCGAAGGCATGCCCTGTTGTAGAGGATTCCGCGCATCGAATCCATCGGCAACCGACAGGGAGCGTGGGCCCACTCATGCGGTTCCGCTCGAACCTACTCCAGCGTGTTGGACTCCGTCTGCTCCATGTCCACACAGACCGCCTCAGACTCCTCCACCGAGGCAGCCTCAGACGACCACGGGCTCTCGACCTC
>JBLHNG010000541.1:0-6138 GCA_047621685.1 Myxococcota bacterium
TGCTGACAGTCGCTTTCCCCGTGATGGCCGTCATCTCGAAGTCCTCGGTCACTACAACCCCATGACCCAGCCTCACACCGTGAAGCTGGAGCTGGAGCGAGTGGACTACTGGCTGTCCGTCGGCGCTCAGCCCTCTGACACCGTCGCTGCGCTCATCAAGAAGTACCGCGTTGCTGGTGAGCCCGAAGCCGGCGATGCAAAGGCTGTCGTGGCAGCAGCAGAAGCGACCGCATGAGCACCAACATGGAAGCCCTCGTCGAGTACCTCGTCAAGCCGCTCTCCGCTCACCCAGACGATGTCCAGATCACCGCTGTGGAAGGTTCCGCAGCGATCCTCCTGGAGCTTCGGGTGAACCCGGCAGACGTCAACGCGGTTCGCGGCGAAGACGGCGGCCGGTTCCGAGCCATCCAGCAGATTCTTTCTGCGTCCGGTGGCAAGAAGAAGCCGATCCTTGAGCTGATCGATGGCAACAGTGACGGGGCCGAAGAGTAAGACCCTCCCCGGTGTACGGGAAGATGAGCTGCACTACGGTCGGATCAACGGCGTGTTCGGGATCCAGGGCGAAGTGCGGCTCTTTCTGTACAACCGGGAGAGTGATCTTCTGGCGGAAAACCCCGAGGTCACGCTTCTCCATGAGGGGAAGCGTTGGATGGCTCGCATCAAGAGCCGCTCCGGGGCCGGGAAGCGTGTCCTGGGCCGTGTCAGCGGGGTGACCACCCCTGAGGCCGCCCGTGCCCTCATCGGCACGGAAATCCTCATCCCCACCGCCAGCCTCCCCAGCCTTCCCGAAGGCACCTACTACCACCACCAGCTCCTCGGCCTGTCCGTTCACACTGAGTCCGGTGAGCTCCTCGGGACCATCAAAGAGATTCACACCTCCGGGGATGTGGACCTCTGGCTGGTCCACAGCCGGGATGCTGAGATCTACATCCCAGCGGTCGGCGAGGAGATCATCTCGGTGCAGCCGGGCGTCGGGGTTGTGGTCAGCGACGGATAGACCATGCGGTTCGACATCCTCACGCTCCATCCCGAGATGTGTCAGGGCCCGATGGGGCTGAGCATCCTCGGCCGTGCCCGAGAGGCCGCGCTCATCGAGATCGGCATCAAGGACATCCGCGATCATGGGCAGGGGCGTCACCGCACCGTTGATGACACCCCCTACGGTGGCGGCAGTGGCATGGTGATGCGGGTTGATGTGGTCGATGCGGCCATTGAGTCCGTGCGCCAGCCGGGCAGCCACGTTGTGCTCATGGACGCCGCTGGTGCTCCGTTCGATCAGGCTGCAGCCCGTCGGCTCGCAGCGCACCCCCACCTCATCCTGGTCTGTGGACACTACGAGGGCATCGACGGGCGGGTTCGGGAGCACCTCGTCGATGAGGCGCTCTGCATCGGCGACTACGTGCTCACCGGCGGCGAGCTTCCAGCGATGGTGGTTGTCGATGCCGTCGCTCGGATGATTCCTGGCGTCCTCGGCAACCCGGAGAGCGCTATCGAGGAGTCTTTTTCCTCGGGACGCCTTGAGTATCCGCCGTTTACCCGTCCCCGGGAATACCGCGACTGGAGCGTGCCCGATGTCCTCCTCTCCGGTCACCACAGCAACATTGAGAAGTGGCGCGCGGAGATGGGCAGGCAGCTCACCCGTGAGGTACGCCCGGATCTCCTCGACGAATGATCGCTTCTCCTCGACGGGGTGCGGGTCATCGCCTTGACAGACGGGCTGCTCTCCAATATATCTCGTCCGCTTCGGCCCCGGTGAAGATGCCTACAGCGCGCTTCCAACAGCCCGAAAACCCGATTTCCGGCGCACTCGTTGCACCGACACTCTCACAGGGTCTCCAATGAATATCGTCCAGCTGCTCGAGAAAGAACACGTCGCCACATCGACGAAGAATATCCCCGGTCCCGGTGACACCGTTCGGGTCCATGTCCGCATCAAGGAGGGCGACAAGAGCCGGATCCAGGTGTTTGAGGGCACGGTCATTGCCATCCACAAGGGCGGCCCCCGAACCACCTTCACGGTCCGCAAGATCTCCTTCGGTGTTGGCGTTGAGCGGATCTTCCCGCTCTACAGCCCCCTGGTCGAAGAGATCGAGATCAAGAGCCGCCACCGGGTCCGCCGCGCGAAGCTCTACTACCTCCGCGAGCTGCGTGGCAAGAAGGCACGTCTCAAGGAGATCAAGGTCTTCAGCACCAACTCCAAGCGCAAGCGTCGTCAGCGCCGCCGCTAATCGCGGTCGATGGACGAAACTGCCAGACGCCGATCGGCGGTCGCCCTTGGGGTGGCTGCCGAGACGTTCGTCTGCGATGTCCTGCTCCAGGAGGGCTGGCAGATCCTGGCCCGCAATTGGCGTGGGGGCAGGGGAGAGCTGGACATCGTCGCGTTGAGCGATGGTGTGGTCCGCATTGTCGAGGTCAAGGCGCGCACTGGCGCCGATCCCCTGCGTGCAATCACTCCAAGTAAGCAGCGACGACTGATCCGCGCTGCAGAGGCCTTCCTGGCCTTCACAGACGTACCCTGGCAGGAAGTCTCCTTCAGCATTGCCATGGTGGAGGACGGAACGCTGTCGTGGCTCCACGATGCTTTTGACGCCTAAGAGCCACTGACGCCTAAGCTCCGCTGACGCCTAAGCTCCGCTGACGCCTGAGCTCCGCTGACGCCTGAGCCCGACTTCAGCTACTTCAAGCTGTCGAACATCGGATCCCGGGCGCGGAAGCGGACCTCAACGTGGAGCTGCCAGTCCAGGGTGCCTGGGGCGGTCTCGACGCTGTAGAGGTGCTCGATGCGTTGCGGGCTGATGGTACCGACCTCGCCGCCGATGTTCAGCTGCGCATATTCCATGATGCGCGCATTGATGCCGAAGCCGACGTCGAGGGTGGTGACCTCAGACTCCAGGATCAGCACGTTGCTGGAGGCGTCGAGGATGGAGGGGAGGTAGGTCCCGCTGGGGATGGTCTGCCAGCTTCGGTAGCCAAACGAGGCGCTGAAGTCGAGGCTGATCTGGCTGCCGGAGTCCTCATCCACCCAGACGTACAGCTCCGAGCCGGTCTTGAGGTCCATCCGGCTGGCCGGGCTGATCTCAGCGTTGCTGATGAGGGTGCCGGTCTCGTCGGTGACGTCTGTGGTGAGGCGTCCAGACTGGAGAAAGGTAGCGGTGAGGTAAGGGCGGGAGGCGCGGTGAGTGGTCGAGAACGCGCCGTGGAGCCGGTAGGCACTTGCTCCCGGTCCAGATCCGCGCTGGCCGCTGTCGACGGTCCAGAGGTGGGTCTTGTCCGCGAATCGATATCCGGCCTCAAACAGCCAGCTGCTTCGGTCACCACGGTGCGCGAACAGATCCTCATGGATCGGAGAACCACGCAGACCCAGCCAGGTGCCGCCGAACCCTGCGCCCTCAAGACCAACATCACCGGTCAGCGCTTCGGTGCCGAGCATCGTGCCGCTGTCGGAATTGGGGTCAAAGGCCATGAGGTTGGCTTCTGGGTACGAGATCCGATCCGAGATGCGGGGAATCTCAAAGAACAGCCCGGCTCCGTCGATGAAGCTGAACGCACCGGCGAGAGTCAGCTGGTTGCTGTTCAGCTGACGCCTTCCGACCTGTTCGCCATCTTCATGGAGTCGATCGTATTGGGTGAAGCTATCGAATCGAAAGCCGAGATCCCCGCGGAGTTGCGGGGCCAGCTCGGTGACCTCAGCGGCACCGGCGAGGGAAGGTAGCAGCAGCAGCAGAGAGCTCAACGACATGGATCCTCGTGGCGAAGACTACACGGGCATCTGTCCGTGGTCAATTGGTGCCTGTGCCCGGCTCGTCGTCCCGAAGTCGATACATCCGCATCTTAATCTGGAGAGACTTCCGGCTGATGCCGAGAGCCCGCGCTGCATGCGTGACGTTTCCGCTTGAGTCCGACAGCGCCCGCTGGATGTGTGCGCGCTCCAGGCGCTCAGTATGCGCCCGCACATATTCCTTCAGGCCGAGCCCCTGGAGCGCGCCGGGTGGTCCGTCGGGGCCTTGAGCATCCTCTGCGTCTTCCTGGGGCTCGCCGAGTCCGGAGAGGTCTGCTGGTCCCAGCATGCGGGCGCCGGGGTCTGCGAGGAGCATGGAGCGCTCCATGAGGTTCTCCAGCTCCCGGATGTTGCCCGGCCACCCATATGCCTTCATCGCCGTGATGGCTTCGGGCGTCACGCCCTCGACCTCCGTGCCGAGCCGCGGGTTGAACCCGCAGATAAAGTGCTTGGCGAGCAGCGGGATGTCGTCGATGCGATCCCGGAGGGGAGGCAGCTCGATGGGGATGACGGAGAGGCGGTAGAAGAGGTCCTCTCGGAACCGGCCCTCCTTCACCTCGGTCTTCAGGTCGCGGTTGGTCGCTGCGACGAGGCGCACGTCCACCGTCCGGCTGCGGATCCCGCCCACCCGATCGAAGGTGCCGTCCTGAATGACCCGGAGCAGCTTGACCTGCATGGACAGGGGCAGCTCTCCGATCTCGTCGAGGAACAGGGTGCCGCCGTCCGCCAGCTCGAACCGGCCGGGCTTGCTGGTCGCGGCCCCGGTGAAGCTGCCCTTCTCGTGGCCGAACAGCTCGCTCTCGAACAGGTTCTCGGGAATGGCCCCGCAGTTGACCTGGATGAACGCCTGGTTGGTGCGGCTGGAGTTGTCGTGGAGAGCCTGGGCGACCAGCTCCTTGCCGGTGCCCGACTCTCCGGTGATCAGCACGGTGGTCGGTTTGTCGGCGACCTTCTCGATTCGGGTGTAGATGCGGCGCATGGCGGAGGTGCGTCCGATGATCGCGAACCGACCCTCGGCGTCGGCGTGGATCTGAGTGGACCGCGCCTCGCCGGTGCGCAGCGCCTTGGTGATGATGGCCAGCAGCTCGTGCTGATCAAACGGCTTGGTGATGTAGTCGTGGGCGCCGAGCTTGATCGCCTCGACTGCCGTGTCGACCGTGCCGTGTGCGGTGATCAGGATGACCGGAAGAGCCGGGAGGCTGGCGCGGCAATGCGCCAGCAGCGCCATCCCGTCGATTCCCGGCATCTGGAGGTCGGAGATGACCAGATCGAACGGGCGCTCGGAGAGGAGGCTGACCGCTTCAGCACCGTTCGCGGCGGCGGTGACGCCATACCCGACACGCTTGAGCTGTGCGGCGAGGACCTTCCGAATGCTGGGCTCGTCGTCCACAACCAAGATGCTTCGAGGCATAAAAAATCCGAATACAGCGGGCTGTTAGGAGTCTGCCAGTTCAGCACGGATGGCTTGTGTTTCCTGACGGGTTGAGCCAGCCTACCACCGACCATCCTACCACCTCATACCATCTCCTGGAGGATTCATGCTCACCGCCATTCTCGCATCCCTCGCGCTCTCCCCGGCCCATGCCGAGACCGCCCCGGAGATCAAACTCCGAGACCTCTCCAACCAGGAACGCACCCTCTCCGCGGAGCGTGGAAAGGTGGTGCTGGTCAACTTCTGGGCGACCTGGTGCGCGCCCTGCATGGTCGAGATGCCCCACATCCAGCAGATGTACATCGACCTCGCAGACATCGACGGCGACGGCGTGCAAGAGTTCGAGGTGCTCTCCATCAGCATCGACGACGCCCGCGACCGCTCCAAGATCAAGCCCCTCGTCAAGACCAAGGGCCTGACCTTCCCGGTGCTCTGGGACCAGAACAAGCAGGTCAGCCAGGTCTACAACCCCTCCGGTGTGGTCCCGATGACCCTCATCATCAGCCAGGAAGGCGAGACTGCCCTGACGGTTCAGGAGTACGCACCCGGTGAGGAGTGCCACCTCCGAGCCAAGGTCGTCGAGCTGCTCGGGGTGCCGGATCCGGCGATGCCCCCGCAGTGTGTTTCGACCCCCTGACCACACCGGTCCTGACCGTAACGACCCCCTGACACGGAGAGTGAAGGGCCTGTGTTACGTTCCGCTCCGCCCCCGGACAATGCCTGCCCGGGGCTGACTGCTGGATGGTCGAGCGTGAATCTCAACAAGGTCCTCTTGCCCGCTCTCGTCGCACTCCTGCCGGGGCAATCCCTTGCCGCCGAGCTGTACGGCATGGGTCCGCTGTCGAGCTCCACGCTGCTGATCAACTCCGAGACCTACATTCGCTATCGGCACACCGACGACAAGCTGGTCAACTTCGAGGACCGCAAC
>JBLHNG010000542.1:0-6122 GCA_047621685.1 Myxococcota bacterium
GACGTGAAACTCGACCCGGTGCTCTCCGAGTGCCTCCAGGTCTCCCGGCCAGTACAGGGGCATGTCGTGGCCGAGGGGGACGAGGCGGGAGGAATTCACACCGAGGTCCAGCAGTGCATCGTTGACCGCCAGGGCACGGGCCAGCGCGAGCCCTTCTCGCCGCTCCTCCTCCGCCTGGTAGCCCTCTACGGACAGCAGCAGGATCGGGACCGGGGTCGTGGTGAGCAGGGCCGCAAGCTCCTCCAGGACATCCTTCTCGCTGCGACGGACCCTGGCGGATCCCGGGCGGAAGGTGATGCCCTGGGTGATGAGGATCTCTGAGCACTCGACGCGAGAGAGCAGCGGGGCGTGCTCGGACGGTGCGGAGAGTCCGATGGAGAGCAGGGTGATCGGGATCATGGCTCAGGAGGGTGCTGAGGGGGGATGGGGATGAGGGTGCGCTCATCGACTGCGATGTCGTGGGTGACCAGAATAGCCGGAGATCCCGGATGGTGGCGCACTAGATAATTGCGGGTCGACTCTGCATCGGGGAGGGCATGTCGGAACTCGAGCCCACCGCCGAGGGGATCCTGCGCCATGAAGCCGTCTCCAGACTCCAGCAGTGCTGTGCAGCGGAAGTCGTCGATGGACAGGCTCGACCAGTGCATCTCCCGAGACCCGGAGCCCTGAATGAAGACGACCCCCTCGTTAAAGCCGCTCGCCTCCAGGGCGGCGACCAGCCTTCCATCCACGCACCACAGCCGGTCGGAGAGGTCACTAACCACTGCGATGCCGCCAGCGAGGGTCGTGGCGAGCACTGCGAGCGGGGAGAGGCCACGGGTGAGGGGGTACAGGCCGGCGGCGAGCAGGATGGCGAGCGCGGGGTAGGCCGGGTGCCAGAAGCGGGCGCCGAGGGCTTGTCCGGGGCTCCAGTACAGCCCGTAGCCGACCACCACCAGCCCGATGATCGCCAGCGGCTCCCACCGCCGCAGCCGCCAGGCCCCGGCCGCGACCAGCAGCAGCGCACCGGGCACACCGAGCAGCAGACGGTCGAGCCGCAGCGCGCTGTTCCCGGCCAGTCGCAGGGCCTTGGCCGGGGTGTGACCGAGGGAGCCGAGCGTTGCATGACAGCCGACGTCGGGGCCAAACCCCAGACGGTTGCAGCCGGGACGAGCGATGGCGTCGAGGTAGTCGCTCATCGCAAACCGGAGCGGATCCCCGGTCAGCAGGAGGTTGTCGGCGAGGGTGCCTGCCACACCGAGCCCGGCGAGCCCGGCGAGGAGCCCCCAGGCGGATCGGCTCGGTGCTCGAAAGAGGGCCAGCCCAAGCAGCGCACCGCCCAGCAGGACCCCATCAAACGGGCGAGCGAGGGTGACATAGGCCAGCGCCAGCCCAGCCCCCGCCCAGGCCATCCGCCCATCCCGTCCACGGACGATGACCACCGCCGCGAGGAGGAGGGCGACCAGGACGGAGGTGTGCGACATCCGAGACGCCGCGAGGATCCACACCCCCGGCGACAGCGCCATGATCACCGCAGAGAGGCGAGCAACCGGAGGCGCGACCCACTCCCGGGCCAGCAGCCAGCACAGCGGAGGCAGCAGCCCGGCGAGCAGCGGGTTGACCAACCACGCCACTCCCAGCCGCTCTCCGAGAGCCAGCAGCATCGGCCAGCCGACTGGAAACGGGGAGTAGGTGTGTGGCTGGACCACCCAGAACGGGAAGCCCATCAGGGCAGCGTCGTCTCCGGGCGGACCGACCCGAAGCCCGACCGCGAGCAGCCGGGACTGGAGGGTGTAGGCGATCTCGTCGGTGATGTGCGGGATGCCCTCCAGCGGCCCGAGGGCGACCGCGACGGAGAGCAGCACCGCGACCAGCGAGCACAGCCCGATCTGCTGGTGCAATGACATGCCCGCCACGATAGCGCGAAAAGTCGGATCAGCCGGCCTTTCGCAGATCCGCTGCGAGGGGCTCGTCGGCGAGGGGCTCGGCGGCCTGCCGGGTGCGAACCTCGGCGACCCACAGCGCGGCCATCTCCCGTGCAGAGCGCGGACTGGCCTCCAGCTTCAGTGCCATGTAGACCCGACGTGCGGCCTCAATGGAGGGGAAGATCTCCTGCTCAAACCCCCAGGAGATCGCGGTCTCAGAGTTGGGGAAGACCTTGGGAGTCTTTGCCTCAATGTTGGCCTGCTCGTTCTGGGTGAGTCCGTCATAGATCGCCGCTTCGAGCTTCTCCGGCATGCCCACCCACATCCCCACATCGTCCCAGACGGTGATGCCACAGCGCCCACGACGCGCCCAGATGACCTGGATTCCCCGCCGCCCACCGTCCTCAACGACCTGGAGCTGGAGGTTGATGCTGCGAGTGAGCCGGGCGATCTCGGTCTGGCTGACCGTGGAGCGCACGACGGAAGCGGCGTTGGCGTCTCGGGAGTCCTGGAGGTGGTAGATCCACAGGGAGTCGGTGCCCCAGCGGGTGACGGCGTCCTGGAGCTGCCGCATGGCGAGCGCCTTCTTCTGAAAGGCTGCCATGAGGTTCTTCGCACGGCCCTTCTGCCGATCGACCATCGCCTGGACCACAAATGGGGTGATGATCGCAGTCAGTGAGTCCACCACGATCGTCTTCACGCCGCTGCCCGGCATGTTTGCCTCCAGGATGCGCCCGATGGCATCTGGATCGACGTTGTCGGCGGGGTTGTCGGAGAGGGCGTAGACATCGTCTCCGTCGAGGTCGAGGACTTCTGTGAAGCGGTGATCGGCATCAATCACCAACTTCGGGCCTCGCATCTGAGCGGCGAAGGTTGTCTTTCCGGAACTGGGATAGCCGACAATCGACCAGTGGCGCGGTGGATAGTCCGGCTTGTGCATCTTCTGAAACGCCATTGGTTTCTCCGGGTGTGTTGTTCCGTCAATACTGGATCTCGCACACAGGGCGAACGCCGTCGAGCTTGATGCGGACACTTGTTGACCACATCGCTGATTTGGACAAACCCTGTCCGATTGGTATGGCATTCAGCATGGTCTGGTTAGAACCGCAGCATGTCGAATTCCCCGAGCCTTTTGGTGACCGGCGCCAGCGGTCTGGTCGGTCAGGCCCTCGCCGCCCGACGCACCATCGTCCCCCTCCCACGCCGTGCCCCGTCTGACGGCGGAGCCTGGTGGGAGCCCGCTGCTGCCACCGTCCACAACCCCCCGCCGCTCATCGGTGGCATCCTCCACCTCGCCGGGGCTCCGGTGGCCAGTGGTCGCTGGACGGCAGAGAAGAAGCGCGCGATCTACGACTCCCGGATCAATGGCACCGCCGCCCTGGTCTCCTGGCTCGCGGATCGGCCTCAGCGCCCGTCCGTCCTGGTCTGTGCCAGCGCGGTTGGCCTGTACGGGAATCGCGGGGACGAGCGACTCTCCGAGGATGCCGGGACAGGGCAGGGGTTCCTGGCGGGCGTCGTCAAGGACTGGGAGGCAGAGGCAGACAAGGCGGCTGCGCTGGGGGTGCGGGTGGTCAAGCTGCGCCTCGGCATCGTGCTGTCGGCAGAGGGGGGCGCTCTCGGGGCGATGCTCCCGGCGTTCCGGCTCGGGCTCGGCGGTCCGCTCGGCAGCGGGAAGCAGTGGTTTCCCTGGGTTCACATCCGCGATGTCATCGACGTCATCGAGTGGGCACTGACCGACGAGCGGGCGGAGGGGGCCTACAACCTCGCCGCGCCGGGAATCTGCACCCAGCGGGACTTCGCAAAGGGGCTTGGGAGTGCACTGGGGCGTCCGGCAGTGCTGCCAGCGCCACGCTTTGCCCTGAAGCTGGCGCTGGGAGAGCTGGCGGACGAGGCGCTGCTGGCCTCACAGCGGGTCATCCCGACGCGCCTGGAGGCGGCCGGTTTCTCCTGGTCCTTCCCGGAGCTGTCGGCGGCGCTGACGGATGTTGTGGGCTGAGGCTGTGGGCTGAGGCTATGGGATGGGCTTGATGAGCTGAAACGCCTCGCGCCACTCATCGGCTTCCCCGAAGCGCGCCCGAACCACACCCTGGAGTGACGCCACCGGAACTGGACCCCACCACCGGGAGTCCATCGCGTCGTCCCGGTTGTCTGCGAGCAGGTAGACGTGCCCCTCCGGGATCTCCACCTTCTCGTCGAGCTTCCAGCTGATCGGCTTGTCCACCAGCTGGGTGATCAGCCAGTTGGTCGGGCGGGCTGGTGGGCGGGACCAGATGACCTCCTTGAAGACCCGACGCTCCCGTCCGCCGATGGTGCCCTTGCCCATGTCGGTCTGACGGACGCGCTTTCCGTTGATCTTCATGGTGCCGTCTTCGTACATCAGCTTCTCACCCGCCACCGCGACGACCCGACGCAGCACGGTGCGGTCTGGATCGAGCGGATCGTTGAGGATCACGACATCGCCCTTGAGGACGGGGACCGGGAGAACCCAGATGGTATTTCCCCTCTGGAGGGTCCAGGCCATCTCGTCGTTGCCCACTGTCCGCATTGGGATGGTTGCTGCAATCAGCAGCAGCACGACGAGCACCACCAGTACCTTCAGGATCCGCTTGAGCATCGGGGCCTTCTATCTGATCAAGGGGATGCTGCCGAGATAGACTGCTCTGGTGAAGCTCGCTGCGGTCCAATTTAGACCCCCCAAGGGGAACCCAGAGCTGGCTCGAGCCGGGCTTGCGGAGCTGATCGCGCAGGCCGGCAGCCAGGGGGCTGATCTCATCGTCTGTCCAGAGATGGCAACCACCGGCTACATCTGGCACTCCCCTGAGGCCCTCACCCCACACGCTGAGCCCGCGCGCGGTCCGACCCTGGAGATGCTCTCGAAGCAGGCCCGGGAGCACCGGGCCTGGATCGTCTGCGGGTTTGCAGAGAACGGGGGTGGTCTGCTCTACAACTCTGCTCTCATGGTCGATCCGTTTGGGGATTTGGTGCGCTGTTACCGCAAGGTGCTGCTGTACGATGCAGACTTTGCCTGGGCGCGTCCGGGTCGGCAGCGCATGTCCATCGGCAGCGACCTCGGCCGCATCGCGCCAGCCATCTGCATGGACCTCAACGACGACGACCTCATCCGCTACCTGCACCGTGCGGGGGTGGATGTCCTGGCGTTTTGTACGAACTGGGTCGATGAGGGATCGGAGGTTCATCCCTACTGGACCTGGCGGCTGACGGGTTGGCCGGGTTGGTTGGTGGCGGCGAACAGCTGGGGAGAGGATGAGGGCACGACGTTCTCCGGCTGCTCTGCGATTATCTCCCCGGACAAGCGGGTGATCGCGTCTGCTGGGTATCTGGGCGATGAGGTTGTGTTGGTTGACACGGAGGCGGCTGTGGAGCGGACTGTTCTGCCGGGGGATGCGCCGCTCTGGTAGGGGGCAGGGGCGCTCGCTGAGGCACAGGACGGTCCTGTGAGGCTGCGGAGTATGGTGAGTGGGCGGGTGTCATGCTGGGGGTCGCAGGGGGCGGTGACTGGAGTGAGCCGACGTAAGGCGGCGAATGGATGGAGTGCAGCCCCCTTGAGCGCAGCGTCATAAGCAGGCCAACGGCCTGCGTTGGTGCGAAGTGGCCAGAAAAAAGAAGCGCGCCAACGATGGTTACCCTCAGCTAGCCCGTGGAGAGAGCACCCTTCGGAGTCCATCGCCCCGACGCTGCGTGGCCGAAGGGCGAGCAGAACAGGGCAGGCAACATCAAAGCCCATGATTCTCGTATCTTAGAGTCAGGAGGTACTGCCAACGCCTCCGTCCCCGGGCTGAGGGCGCCCCTCCCAGTTGAGGATCGTCGTTTCTTCGAAGCCAGGGGAGTTAGCCTGCCCTGTTCTGCTCGCCTTCGGCTTCGCAGCGTCGGGGCGTTCGACTCCGAAGGGTGCTCCCTCACCGGATTGTTGAGGTCACTCAACGTCGGCGCCATTCTTTTTCTGGCCACTCCGCACCAACGCAGGCCTTCGACCTGCTTATGACGCTGCGCTCAAGGGGGGCTGCACTCCTTGCGTTCGCCGCTTTTCAGCGACTCTCTCCAGTCATCGCTCCCCCTGCGACCCCCCAGCATGACACCCGCGCACTCACCACACCCCGCAGCCTCACAGGACCGTCCTGTGCCGCAACGAACGCCGCATGCTTCCCAGAGGCCAGTGCCTCAGGTCAGCCGGGGCAGTCCGCGCCGCAGCAAGCCCCC
>JBLHNG010000543.1:0-6109 GCA_047621685.1 Myxococcota bacterium
TGTGGAGGCCGATCTGGAGCGCGGGCTGGTCTATGGTGCCGGGCAGGGCGGGCTGACGGTGTTTGACGTCTCCGATGTCGAGTCGCCGGTCCTCATCGGCACCTACCCGGAGCGGACCGGGAACATCGGTCGGTACTACCGGGTGGAGATCGACGAAGACGATGTGGTCTACACCACCCACCGCGATCAGGGCCTCACCGCGTTCGATGTCTCCGATCCGGAATTTCCCGCGATCATCGAAACCTTCGGCCCGGCGGGACTCGAGGGCATGGCCCGGTCTGGGGACATCCTCTACATCACCGACCTCTTCGGTGGTCTCTACACCATCGACATCACCGACCCGTCTGAGCCCCTGGGGCTCGATCAGATCGACGGGCTGGGCTCACCCTGGGACATCGTGCTGGACGGCAGCGTCGGGTATGTCTCCGACAGCCAGCTGGGCGTGGTGCCGGTGGACCTCTCGGATGCGAGCGCGCCGGTTCTCGGGACTCCGGTAGACGTCGGCGGCGGGGTGCAGGACATCGCGGTCGCTGATGGCGCGGTGTATGCCGCTGCAGGCGGGGTCGGAGTGGTGGTCCTGGACACCGCTGATCCGCTCAACCCGATCGTGGTCACCACCCTGAACTACGCCGGGAGCGTGCAGTCGGTCGCGGTCCAGGGCAACATCCTGTGGGCCGTCAACCAGGAAGACGTCATCGCCATCGACATCGGCGATCCCCTCAACCCGATCCCCCTGGGAACCTCCACGACCCCGGAGTTCGCGATGCACGTCGGTGCCGGAGACGGGGTGGCGTGGGTCGGGGACTGGTCGCGGCTGGAAGGCTGGCAGGTGGATCCGACCATCGCCTCACCAGACCTGGAGCTGTCGATCTCCACCATCCTGCTCGACGGAGAAGGGGACACCCTCGATCTCACCATCCACAACGTCGGCGCTGCGGTGCTGTCGCTGCTCGGCGCGGAGTCCGGAGATGCCCGACTCACCGTGGAGTCCACCTCGACCAGCATCGAGCCGGGCGGGTCCGCGCAGCTGAGGCTGACCTACACCGGCGGCGAGGACGAGCTGCTGACCGGGCTGTGTCTGGCGAGCAATGACCCGGACGAGCCGACCCAGCTCATCGAGGTCCACTCCGGAAACGGCGGCAACCACAAGGCCATCGGGGAGCCTGCGCCAGACTTCGTGCTCAACGACCTCGACGGCAACTCCTGGCAGCTCTCTGAGCACCTCGGCAGCCCGGTTGTGCTGGTCTACTTCGCCACCTGGTGACCACAGTGCGCCTCCGAGGTCTCGGAGATTGAGTACAGCATCTGGCAGGAGTATCAGGACGACGGCGTGGTCGTGGTCGGCATTGCCTCACAGGAGATGCAGAGCACCGTGAGCAACTACGCGGACCTGCTCGGGCTGACCTACCCGATCCTGCTCGACGAGAGCGGTGAGGTGAACCGCCTGTATGCGCAGGTCATGGCCTTCCCGACCGCCGCCTATCCCCAGGACTGGGTGATCAACGACGAGGGCGTGGTGGTCTACGCCAACAACCGGTTCGAGCTGGCGGAGCTGACCGCAGCAGTGGACTCTCAGCTGGACTGAGACTCATTGGTGTCTGAGTTGTCTGAGTTGTCTGAGGCATCTTCATCAAGCAGGTGATTGATGATGGCGTCTTCGACCTCCACGGTTTCTGGATCCTCATCAAAGTCATCCCCAAGCACCCCCCGTCCGCCGGAGATGAACTCTCGGAGGTAGCGGAAGTCGGAGGTCTTTGCCTCGTCGAGGGTGCCGGTGAACGCGATCTTGTGGTTGTAGACCATCGCGAGGCGGTCGGTGACGGTGAACACGGAGTCCATGTCGTGGGTGACCACCATGCTGGTGACCCCGAGCTTCTCCTGGAGGCGGAGGATGAGCCCGTTGATGCGGCGCACGTTGATCGGGTCGAGGCCGGTGGTGGGCTCGTCGTAGAGGATGACTTCCGGCTGGATGGCGATGGAGCGGGCCAGCCCGATGCGCTTGCGCATGCCACCAGACAGCTCGGCAGGGTACAGGGCATGACTCCCGGGCACCCCGACCATCTCCAGCACCTCGGTGACCCGGTCGGACATCTCTGCCTCGGTGCCCCAGCGGTGCTCTCGCAGCGGGTACTTGATGTTGTCCGCCACGCTCATCGAGTCAAACAGCGCGGCCCCCTGGAACAGCATCGCCACCCGACGCCGCACCCCGAGCATTTCCTTCTCGCCCAGCCCGGTGATCTCCTGACCAAACGCGGTGATGGTGCCCTCATCGGGCTTGAGCAGGCCGACGAGCATCTTGAGCATCACGCTCTTTCCCACCCCCGAGCCGCCGATGATGGTCAGCGTCTCGCCGGGGTAGACGTCGAGATCGAGCCCCTGGTAGATGACCTTGTCGCCGAAGGACTTGTGGATGTTGCGGAATTGGATGATCGGTTCGGGCATCGAGATTTAGAGCGCCAGCATGAGACGGGTGAGGATGAAGTCGCTGACCAGGACGCTGACTGAGGTGTAGACGACGGCCTTGGTCGTGGCGCTGCCGACGCCGACGGTCCCGCCCCGGGTCTTCATGCCGACCCAGCAGCTGGTGATCGCGATGAAGTAGCCAAAGAAGACGCTCTTAAACAGGCCGTGGAAGAGGTCGGCGGGGCCGATGGTGGCGACCATCTGGTCGATGATGAACCGGGGGGTGACCCCGACCTCAAGCACCGTGATGAACGCCCCGCCAGCGCAGCCGACGACATCGGCGAGCAGGGTGAGCAGCGGCATGGAGATGATCATCGCCAGCACCCGGGGGACCACCAGCTTGCGCACCGGATCCGCGCCCAGGCAGCGGATGGCGTCGATCTGCTCGGTGACTGCCATGCTGCCCAGCTCTGCGGCGAAGCCCGCGCCGACCCGTCCGCCGACCAGCAGCGCGGTCAGCACCGGCCCCAGCTCCCGGATGATGCCCAGCGCGATGAGGCTGCCGGTGTAGACGCTGGCACCAAACGGCTCCAGGCCGATGATGAACTGAATCGCCATGACCATGCCGGTGAACACCGCGGTCAGCAGGGTGAGGGTGCGGGACTCCACGCCGCCAGAGTTGATCTGGTCCACCAGCAGCGACAGCTCGAATGGTGGGCGAACCATCTCGCGGAAGGTGCGAACGGTCAGCATGCTGACCTCGCCGATGGCCTCCATGAAGCGGACAAATCCAGTCACAGAATCAGCGCTCCGTCTCAAAGCCAGAGATCAGACCCACGAAGTCCGCCCAGCCATCCTCAAAGGACGCCGGTGGAGCGAGGTAGAGCAGGTCGTAGGTGCAGCGGTCCTTGTTGAGCACGACGATGCCGAGCTGAACCCGCACTCCGTCGAGCTGGCCGCTGTAGACCCGCAGCAGGGCCGCGCGGTTGTCGACGGTGAGGGTCTCTTCACGAACCGGCATGCCCGAAGCGATGCCCGAGATGAGGTGGGTGGAGAGGTCGGGGAGGGGACCGTCCTGGTAGCGCCGCGCGCAGTTGGAGTCGGAGTAGATGGTGCTGGAGAGGGTGGGGTTGTACCAGGCGTTGTCTGCACCGCCGGGCCGCTGGCGCTCCCAGGCTTTCGGCAGATCTCCGAGCCGGTAGAACCCCTCCAGCTGACGGGCGCTCATCTGAGCCCGCTGCTTCTGAGAGCCACAGCCGATCAGGAGGAGGCCGTAGAGAATGAACATTCCCCGGAGGATCATGGTGATCGCTCCTGCTCGTACTGCTCCTCGGTGATCCGCAGGAAGACCTGCTCGAGATCGCCGGAGTCCCGGGATGAGAGGAGCGTGGCGATGTCGTCGAGTGCCACGAGCCGTCCCCGGAACAGGATGCCGACCCGGTCGCAGACCTCCTGGGCGACGTCGAGGCTGTGGGTGGAGAGGAAGACGGTGCGGCCGGTGTCGGCGATCTCCCTCAGCTTGTCCTTGATCCGTCGGGCGCCGTGGGGGTCGAGGCCGACCATGGGCTCATCAACGATGAGCAGCTTCGGACGGTGCAGCAGGGCTGCGGAGAGCACCAGGCGCTGCTTCATGCCGTGGCTGTACGCCTCGATCAGCTCGTCAGCCCGGGTGAGGAGGTCGTTCTCTGCGAGCAGGGCGTCTCCGCGCTCCCGGATCTGGTCGGGGTCGATGCGGTAGACGCCGCCGATGAACTGGAGGAACTCCCGGGCGGTGAGCTTCTCGTAGAGGTAGGGGCGGTCGGGGATGTAGCCGACCCGACGGCGAGCCTCGACGGGCTGATCGATGATGTTGATGCCGTCGATGGTGATGGTGCCGGTCGTCGGAACGAGCACCCCGGCGAGCATGCGGATGGTGGTGGTCTTGCCCGCCCCGTTGGGGCCGAGGAAGCCAAACACCTCGCCGCGCTTGACGTGAAGATCGAGGGGATGGAGTGCCTGGAAGTCCGCGTAGCGCTTCTGCACGCCCGTCATCTGGATCATGCCACTGACAGTATCACGGTGCTACTTCTCCTCGATCAGCACGAAGCCCAGGCGACCCATCACGCCCATGATCTCGATCTGTCGATCCAGATCGCCCTCCACCAGCTTGACGTGGGTGGCATCTGCGGGAACCTGTCCGAAGGTGGGGTCGACAGGCACCCAGTCGGTCGGGCCCTCCAGCTTCACCTCCGGCCAGGCGTGGTAGTAGAACGCCCCGCGAGGGCCGATGCGCTCGGAGTAGACCACCCCTGCGGCGATGCGGGTGGGGATGCCGGTGGCCCGGGCGAGGGAGACGAACAGGGCGGTGTGCTCGTTGCAGTCGCCCTGCCCGCTGCGCAGCACGCTGAGCCCGTTGGGCACGCCCATGGACGGGATCTTCTCCACGTACTCGAAGACGAACGCATTGAGGCGCCTCACCGCCTCCAGCCGGGTGGGGGCATCACCGACCACCTTCGCGGCGCGCTCGACGATCTCGGGGTGGTTGACCGGCAGCGTCGGACTCACGGCGAGCCACTGTGGGTCGGAGCGGTCGGCGACGGGCAGGTCGGGAAGCTCCAGGAGCAGCGGGATGTCCACGGTGACCTGATCGTCGATGCGGATCTGGAGCGGGGGCTGATCCACGACCCGGTTCGGCTCCACGCCTGTGATCTGGAGGGTGACCTTGCGGGCGCTGCGGGCGTCGGGGATGCGACCGACGAGGTTGACCGCGGACAGCGCGATGAGGTCGACGGGCTCCTGAGCGGCGGGGATGTCGGTGGCAGCCTCGGCGGACATGCGCACCATCGACAGCCCCAGCGCGCCCTCTTGCCGCAGCGTCTCGCCGCTCGGGGTGACCAGGGAGCGGGTCTCGATGTCGCCCATCCGGCTGCGAATCCAGTACGCCTCCTCGCCATTCTCCAGGATCTCGATCTCCTCAACCTTCATCACCATCTCCCCCTGAGAGAGGGTGACCGGGTCGAAGTAGGGCACCGAGAAGGACAGCCCCACCGACAGCTCGGTGCGCCGGATGACCTCCTCCAGCGAGAGGCTGACGTGGGGCGGCTCGTCGATGTCGAAGGCGATGGTCGAGACCTCACCGGCCTGGTCGACCTCCATGATGATCTGGTCGCCAGAGACCTCGCCCCGGGCGATGAGCTGGATGCCGCCAGCGGACATGAAGAAGTCGAACCGACGGAGCTGCCCTGCGTCATCGGTCAGGGCCGCACCGGCGGTGACGACCTCCTGGAGCTTTCCGAAGGTGGCGATGCGGAAGGTGGAGCGGCTCTCAACCAGCGTGCCGCCCCCAGAGACCGGGGAGGAGCGAGTGACCGTGAAGCCGACGTGAGTCTCCTGAAAGAAAACGCCCTGCCACCGCTCGGCACCGTCGCCGGTGGTCAGTGCCTCCGCAGACAGCGGGACGAGGTGGGTCTCCGCCCGGCTGTCGATCAGCTGCACCCCGCAGAGGAGGAAAAAGGCGACGAGGCCGAGCACCTCGACGACCAACAGGAGGGGGGGAGCGCGCATTGTCATCCTTCGCTGTGAGGACAGGCAGCCGAGAGCATCGTCACCGTGGAGCCTCACGACAAGGAGTCGCCCCCACCATGACCGATCTGACCCCATTCCTCGGGTTGATTAAACACTCTGCTGGCCAGCGATGCGACTGCGATGATCCGATAAGCTTCTCCGA
>JBLHNG010000544.1:0-6108 GCA_047621685.1 Myxococcota bacterium
GCACATGGAACTGCATCGGGGTGAGAATGGTGCGCCAGTCGGCGGGGGTCTTCGGGGTGTCTGCCATGTCGGCCTCCAGGGGAATCTAAGAGATGGGCACCAGCCAGCGGAGGTCAACCTCTGTGCGGCCGACCCGGGCTGCGGTCTTGCGAGAGGGCAGGTTGTCCTCGTGGATCGTTCCCCACACCAGCCCGCCGGGGGTCGGGGGAAGGTTGGCGAGTCCAGCCCGCTGGAGCACGGCACCGAGGCCCTGACCACGCAGGGCGGGTGCGAGAACCTCCTCAATGACCACGAAGCCCGGTCCGCCCAGCAGCGGCGAAGCTTCCACCGCCAGCAGTCCGGCCCACGCGCCGTCCAGCCAGGCATCCCAGGCGGTGCCCGTGGCGATGAGGTCGTCGAGGGTCTCAGCATCGAGCGCGTTGACGTGGGGGGAGAGGTCGGGGCGGGCGGTGTGGAAGTCGGCGTAGGCGGACACCACCCGCGGCAGGCTGTCGGCATCGGCGGGGGTCGTGGTCAGCGGGCCGGGGTCGCAGTCGAGGCTGGCCAGGGCACCAACAACGAGGTGCATGTCGCCAGCTCCCGGGGGCTGCCAGCCAGCATGCGACGCCACCCACAGCCCCAGCCAGCGCAGGGGGATCGTCGGCCAGGTCTGAGATGCGGCGGTGAGGAGAGCGGGCAGGAGGGCGGGGGTGACGGTGAAGTCCGTGGCCACCACCTCGACGAACGGGAAGTCTGGATCCAGACCCCGAAACCGAAGCTCCAGCAGCGCTGTCCCCGGTCCGACCGGCACCATCCGGGCCAGCAGGTCATCGACCGTGGCCGGCAGCCTCGGGCTCGACGCCTTCCACTTCGCCGCCCCCGCTCGGTCACAGGCCCGGGTGAGGACCGTCTGGATGTCCGCGCTCAGCCCGACATGCAGTGCCGCATCGGATCGCACCGCCCGGAGCGTGGGGTGGAGCCGACGGAGCGCCTCGGGGAGCAGGGTGGTGAGGAGGTTGGGGTGCTGTTCGGGGGGAATCATCGCTTGAGCATCTCCAGGATTTCCGACGGCGGGCGCACAGTGAGCGGTGAATTGGGCTGCTCGACGGCGAGCAATTCCCGACGCCGCTCCGCCAACAGAGTCAGCACCCGGCCCAGCCAGCGGACCTCCTCCAAGCGGTTGCCCCCGCCGATCGTCTCGTTGCTGGAGGCGGTGGAGAACCGAACCTGCCCCATCCGGCGCTCCAGCATGCTCCACCGCTCTGACTCGATGTCCCGCAGCTCCTCCAGCGGCCAGCTCCGGGTGCGGCCAGAGACCGTCTCCTGGAGCACCCGGTCGGTGATGCGGATCTTGAGGGACGGGCCGGTGAGGGTTCCGGCGAGCAGGTAGACCAGGGCCGCAACGATGATGCCGAGGACCATCGCAGCGGGCTGGATGAACACCAGCGTGATGCCCAGTGCTCCAAGGAGGATCACCGCGGAGATGAGCTGACCGAGCCGAGAGGGCCGATAGGTCACCATCTCCAGCTGGATCCCATCGAGGCCCTGAGTGACCTCCAGTCCCATCGGTGGTGTTGGCAGCGACATCAAGGGCCACTCTAACGCCGGGGTGGGTGTGAGCTGGTCCTAAGGTGTGTGGATCACTCAACGAGCAATGCGACGCCTGGGCTTCCGCCGGGCCTCACCCCGGTACTGGCTGTGTCGCCGCCGACATGGCCTGCCCCAAGGCAGCCACCTGACCGTGGCGGACGGGTCGGATCGGGACCTCGTGGAGCTGACCTCGCTTCAGGTCACCTTCGAGGCTGAAGATGAGCGGGTGCATGTCTACTACCGGGAGGAGACTCCGGCGGTCTGGGGGCCGGAGGGGCACACCCCGTCTGACGACCTCATCCGACTCGGGGTGGACCGCGCAGCACTGAGGCAGACCGCAGATGCCATTGCCCGCCAGCTGGTCGCCGCCCTCTCGGCGAAGTGGATGGAGGATGCAGCGGTCCGTGCTGGTTACAGAGGGTGAGTGATCTGGATTGGCTACACGACCCGCTACCGCGATGGCGGCGACAAGATGAAGCGTGTCGCGGAGACGATGGCGGCGGAATCGACCGGGCCGGTCCGCTGCGAGGCGGTGGAGTCCAAGGCCGAATTCATCGCCGCGCTGCGTGGGCTGGATGCTCCCCTGGATGCCCTGCACCTCATCGCCCACAGCGGCATGTATGGCCCGATGTTCGGCACCACCGACTGGCCCGAGCAGCTCAGCCCCCACGAGTGGCGTGCCCTGGCGGCGGAGGGGGCCATCCGGTTCTCTGAGTCGGGTGCGGCGTGGTTCCACTCCTGTCGATCCGCCCGCTGGTTCACCCCGTTCTTCGCCCGGACCTTCGAGGCTCCCGCCTACGGATACCACTGGTACACCGCGTTCTCCCGCCGACCAGACCGCTTCGCCTGGGAGGGCCCGCTGCACCGCCCTGGCGCCCCGCTGTATGTCATGGGTGCCCCGGGCCGGAAGTCCCACGGCATCCCCGGCAGCCTGTCGAAGTACCTGCTCGGCCGCTCCGAGTCCCCGCGTCGGTTCGAGCCCCAGGGGGCCAACGGAGCGAGCTATGACGAGGTCGCGGGGCTGTATGCGGCGGTCTTCGAGGACATCCGGATCCGTCGGGACGAGTGGCGCTGGCTGAGTCCGCGGATTCCGGACGGCGCACGGGTGCTGGACCTCGGCTGCGGCAACGGCGCCCTGCTCGACCAGCTCGCCTCTCGCATTGCGTCCGGGGTCGGGGTGGATGCCTCCGTCGGCCAGCTCGAACAGGCTGCCGTCCGGTGTGAGCAGCACAGCCACCTCACCTTCCACCACAGCACACAGCCCCGCCTCCCCCTCCCCGACAACAGCATCGATGTCGCGGTGAGCCTGCTGAGCTGGCGCTACCTGGACTGGGATCCGCTGCTCGTCGAGCTGAGGCGGGTGCTGACCCCAGGTGGGCGGCTGCTCATCGTCGACATGGCCGCCAGCCCCGCCCGTCCCCGAGAGATTCCCCGGATGCTGCTGGATCGGGCCACCTCGCTCGTCGGCCAGCCTGCCCACACCCGGGCGGCGCTGCGTCGCATGGTCACCGACGCCCGCTGGCAGACCATGCTGCACCACAACCCCATCCGGGCCGAGCACGAGTATCGCTGGTATCTGGAGAGTCGGTTTCCGGGCCGCACGGTTGAGGTGCTCAACGTCGGACTGTCCTCTCGGATCCTGGCGTTTGACACCGGCCCCATCTCCGGGGCCACCCTGAGCGAGATGCAGTATCCGTGAGCTTCACAGGGCGGTATCAGTGTGATAGTGTGCCCGCCATGATGACACTCCTCCCCCTGATCCTCCTCGGCTGTGACAGCGAACCTGCCACCGAGCCCGCCACCCAGCCGGCTCCCACGGCCCAGCCTGCCCCCACAGCAGCGCCGCCTGCTCCCGCAGCAGCACCGCCGGCCAACGCCAACGCCAACCAGATCTCCGGCTACACCGGCACGTTCGCCAACGATCCGAAGCTGAGCCCCGCTGAGGTTGCCGGCTGGGCGTCGAGCGACTTCAGAGTCAAGCGCAACGAGATCTACGCCCGCTATGGTCGGGCGTTTAAGTCCGCCGATCTCCAGGCGCACTTCGGAAAGACTGGCTGGTACAAGGTCAACGACGGCTTCGCCGACTCGATGCTGACCAAGAACGACACCGCCAACGTCTCGCTCATCAAGAGCTTCGAGGGCGACACCGCCAAGAAGAAGGCCACCGAGAACGGTGAGTACTTCAACGGCAGCGGCACCAACCTCGTCATCGTCGATGCCACCCACGCAGAGCTGGTCGACCAGACCGACGACATGTACAACTGGACCCGCGAGGAGCGGTACTGGACCGGGGTCGGTGAGTGGATCATCACCTGGGAGGGTCCGGCGACGTGGAACCCAGCCGATTCGAGCGTGCGCAATCCGCGTCTGTGGTCCGTGGATCACGAGACCCAGGGCGTCAACAGCACCACCGAGCTGAAGCTGCGACAGGGTTGAGAGTCTGAGGTTGAGGCTGAGCCTGCTCCTGCTGGGGGCCCTGCCCCCGGCGCTGCTGCTCTTCACCACCCCCCTCGCCCATGGCTACGACGGCTGGTACTACGTCCTCCAGGTCCGCTCGATGCTGGTGGGCGAGCCGCTGTTTACCGACGGCTCCCTCGTCTTCGTCCTGCTGGTCGGACTCACGCGGCTCTCTGGCAGCGCGATCCTCGCTGGGAAGCTGGCGGCGTGCCTGTTTGGTGGGCTGACGGCGCTGGGCGGGATGCTGGCGGGCTGGCGGTGGACCGGCTCGCGCGCGGGCGGGGTGGCCTGCGGGGTGTGGTGGGCGCTGTCTCCGCTTCACCTCGGTGTGACCGCAGAGTACCTCAAGAACGCCGGGGGGGTCGCAGTGCTCGCGCTGCTGATCGCCGCACTGGCCGGGACGTCTCGGCGGTCACTCATCGCAGCGGTCGGGCTGGCGCTGCTGGGTCCGCTGGTCCACAAGCTGACCGGGGTGCTCGGGCTGCTCCTGCTGATCGGTCGGCTGATCGGCGGACGGCTCCCGCCTCGGATCCTGCTGGCGGCGGTGGGGCTCGGCGTGGTCGCGGTGCTCTCGGTCGGACTGCTGCGCCCTGAGGACCTCGCCCGGCTGCTCGGCGGCACGGAGGGCGCGCCTCGCTGGATGCTGGCTCAGACCGGTCGGCTGATGTGGGCGGAGAAGCTGGAGCTGGTCGCGGTCCACCTCGCGCCGGTGCTGCTGGCGGCGGGGCTGTGGCGACGGGCGGACCTCAGGCCGCTGGGGCTGCCGATGCTGGCGGTCTCCCTCATCGTCCTGGCCCCGGGGCTGCCGCTGGGCTTTGATCTCACCGCCTGGCGGCTGCTGCTGATGGGCTTCCTGCCGGTGGGCATGGTCGCGGCGATGGTCTGCACCCGCCGTCCGATGGTGGCCGGTGGCGTGCTGCTCGCCGGACTGCTCACCCTGCCCGCCACCCTGCCCGCCCAGCGCTCACGCTCCCCCGACTACCCGGCCCTCGCCGCGATGCTGCCGATCATCCAGGCCCAGGTTCCCGCCGATGACCGACTCGTCGCACATCGGGGGCTGTGCGGGTTTTTGTGGGCGGAGGGCGGAAGGGTCTGCGAGAACTTCCAGCCGGTCGAGGCGGACCTGTCGGGCTGGTGGCGGGTGGCGTATGGCTTCTCGGCAGCCCGCCTGGGACCGAGCGCGATCCCGCTCACACCCGGCTACGCGCTCCTCCCCGAGCCGGACTGGCAGGCGTTTGTCGCCGGGGACGGCGCCCGGTTCTCGCTGACCCGGGATGCCCGCAATCCCCACGAGCCGCGCCCGGGGTTTGTCTACGCGCCGGGGGAGTAGCTCACACCCCGAGCACGACATGCCCTGCCAGCCAGTGGCCGGTCTCGCTCAAACATCACGCCCTCCTGACCCCTGGCGCGTAACACCGGCCGCTCCCGGATACAGGCATGCGCGATGCGACCGGACAATCCCCGACATGGCATCCGCCCTTCGCTGTGGCTCCTCCCCGATGAGGCGTCGATCCTCGCTCCGGTGATCGACCGGCTCGCGACGACCCACAGCGGACCACGGTTCACCCCGCACCTCACCCTGCTCGGCAGCGTGCTGGGTGAGCAGCTGGTGGAGCGGGCCGAGGCGCTGGCGGCACAGCTCTCGCCGATGACGCTCCCGACTGGTGCGGTGGTCGGCTCCGATCGCTGGTTTCGCTGCCTGACCCTCGCGCTCCCCCCGTCCACCGCGCTTCAGGCAGCCCGAGCCGCCGCAGAGGCTGCCTTCGCCGTTCCGGCCCGCCCCTGGTCTCCGCACATCAGCCTGCTCTACGGCGATCTGTCGGAAGCCACGCGCCGTCGAGCGGCCGACAACCTCCCCCCGCTGCCAACCTCAGTGCGCTTCTCCACCCTCGCCCTCGTCGCCACCATCGGTCCGACGGAGGACTGGGTCGAGCGGCGGCGCTGGCGGCTTCAGTAGCGGTCGGTGGCACACACTGCGTCCATGCCGTCGCAGTCGTTGTCGATGCCGTCCCCGCAGACCTCCTCGGCGTCAGGGTTCACCGCGGCGTCGCTGTCGTCGCAGTCAGTGGCATCGACCACGGT